>CAYYEH010000045.1:0-14565 GCA_964470815.1 uncultured Rikenella sp. | reverse complement strand
GGTACGCTTGGTGATAATATCCTGACCAACGGCCTGGTAAATGAGGAACAGGTTGACAGTATCTACTCATTCACCGGCCAGGCATTCACCATTCCTGAGGATGCCGGTACGGTGCTGACTTTTAATGAAAAGCACTTCCTGCTTCTTTCAGATACTGCATGGGTCTTCAACGACCGGACCGTCTTCAAACCCATCAGTGGGTGGTCACAGCTGGCATATAAGGAATACGGCAAGGGGAGGGTTGTGATGTCAGGCGAGGCCGCCATGTTCACAGCCCAGCTGGCAGGTCCGCAGCGATATCCTGCCGGGATGAATTCACCATTCGCACAAAATAACTACCGGCTTCTGCTCAATATCATCCACTGGCTTGACAGGAGATGAAGATCCCCGCTTCATATTGCAGTAAAGGTCTGCCTTCAGGGCGGATCATGTAAGGAAATACCCTGACCGCCTGGCAAGATAAGTCCGTCGCCTTCCAGCCAATCGCCGGCATAACACAGTTCGTTGAGGAGAGTGCTCTTCCAGGGAAATAAACTCCCCTGTCGACAGACTGATGAGACAGTTGCGGCAATATTTCAATAATAACCTCTGCAAACATAGGTCAAAAGAAAAATTGTTTTAATATTGAAGCCTGATCCTGTTCGTTGTCGGAATTTATCAGGGGAAGACTTAAATGACTGATTCATATTACACCGGGTTTGACAATGAGAGATATCTCACCGAGCAGACCGCATCAATCCTTGAGAGGGTAGAAAGATTCAACAACAAGCTGTACCTCGAGTTCGGTGGTAAACTGCTTTATGATTACCATGCGGCGAGGGTCCTTCCGGGCTTCGACCCGAACGTCAAGATGCGCCTCCTCCAGATGCTGAAGGACAAGATCGACGTCATCCTCTGTATCCATGCCGGCGACATCGAGAGGAAGAAGGTACGGGCCGATTTCGGGATAACCTATGATGTGGATGCGCTGAAGACCATCGATGATTTCAGGGAATGGGGCATCGATGTAACAGCTGTTGTAATCACCCGCTACACGGGACAACATCCCGCAAAAGCCTTCAGGAACAAGCTCGAACACAGGGGTGTAAAAGTCTATACCCATTCCCCCACAAAGGGATACCCCACAGATGTGGACCTGATCGTCAGTGACGAGGGATACGGTGCCAACGAGTACATCAAAACCACCCACCCAATTGTGGTTGTGACCGGCCCCGGGCCGGGAAGCGGCAAGCTGGCCACCTGCCTCTGCAACCTATACCATGAGTACCGCCGCGGTGTCAAGGCCGGCTATGCCAAGTTCGAGACCTTCCCTATATGGGACCTGCCCATTGACCACAAGGTGAACATTGCATATGAGGCAGCCACCCTCGACCTGAAGGACGAGGTGCTGGTTGACAGCTATCATCTCAAACGGTACGGGAAGAACGTGGTGAACTACAACAGGGATATCGAAGCGTTTCACCTGCTCAAGAGAATCCTGGAAAAAATCACCGGCGGGGAATCAATGTACCAGTCGCCCACAGATATGGGTGTCAACCGTGCCAGTGCGGGTATCGTCAATGATGGTGTCATACAGGAAGCTGCGCACCAGGAGATCATACGGAGGTATTTCAGGTGTGCTGTTGAGTATGCCCTCGGGCTGGCCGACAAGGAGATCCTGGAGCATGCAGGGAAGATAATGGGTAAGGTTAAGGCGAAGCCGGAGGACAGGCGGGTTGTGCTTCCGGCCAGAAAAGCGGCCGCCGAAGCAGAGACGGGTGGCAAGGGCAATGCAGGTATTTTCAGCGGCGCTGCGATAGAGCTTGGTAACGGGACGATCATCACCGGAAAGAACTCCTCCTTGATGCATTCGGCTTCAAGCCTTATACTCAATGCCACCAAGCATATGGCTGGTTTGCCGGACAGCCTGCTTCTGCTGCCTAAAACCCTTATTGACTCGGTCACCTACCTGAAAAAGGATATCCTCAACGGCAAGGAGGTGAGCCTTGATGTGGAGGAGACGCTGATACTTCTGGGGATAAGCGCACTCTTTAATCCTGCCGCACAGGCAGCTCTGGAGCAACTGACACTGCTCCGCGGCTGCGAGGTGCACCTCACACATATACCCACCCCGGGTGATGAGGCAGGGTTGCGAAAACTGAATGTCAACGTCACATGTGACCCGGAATATTCCAGCAAGAGTTTATTTGTCAGCTGAATTGCGTTCAGGCAGGAGGCAATTTTATCCCTTATCCTTCAAACGGCTGATCGGGAAGGCCACAGGCAGCAGTGTTGGCAACGGCAGGCAGCAGAGTACCCGGAATTGAGGACTTAAGTCTACCGTCTCGGCACACCGGCATAATAAAGGTCAAAGCCCCCCTTGCCGCCGGGACGGTTTGACGAAAAAATCAGGAGATCATTCAGGAATTGTCCCTGTTCTGCCGATATAACCACCGGCCTGTATTCATCAAACTCAGTGTTGATATCCTCGCCAAGGTTGACAGGGTTTGACCATGTCTGGCCGTTAAACAGCGAGTACCAAAGGTCAAACCCTCCGAAACCGCCATTTCTGTCAGAAGTGAAAATCATCATGTCCCCGCAGATATAGGGGCATTTGTCATCGGCAGCTGAGCTCAGTACCGTCACTTTGCTGACCGTCACGGCGGAGGATTCATCAATAAGCTTCCCCTCCTCTCCTGTGGCTGACCAGATATCAAATGAGCCGTCGCGGTCAGACATAAAATAAACTGTCTCACGGCCCTGTGGCCCTCCGGCATGGATGGTAAGATAACCTTCGTCATGCCCGGTATTCAGCGCAGCCAGCGCGAAGGGGTCGCCCAGCGGGGCGAACACCCCTTCTCCCAGTTCATATTTGCAGCAATAAATATCTAGATTCCCGTCAGGATCGCTGCAGTAGAAGAACCGCCCTTCCTCACCGGCGCTTTTCCAGGGATAAAAATCCGGGTAATCAGCTGTAAAGAACGGTCCAAACTCATTGCTGCTGCTGTTGACAGACTGCAGGAGGATGATCTCTATCGCCGCAGCATGCATCGTGAAATTGCCATCGATCAGATCAAACTGGATGTTTCCGTGGTAGGATGCGAAATCAAATCCGTTATTCGGTAAAATACTGTTCGTTGAGAAAATAAGGTTGAAGTTTTTCTCGGCCCATGTGATATCCAGGTCTGAATTGTAATCGTCATATGGTGAATTTACTGCGGAGAAATTTTGGGGCAGTGGAGGGATGATCCCCTTGTCGAAGTTCAGCCTGGGGCTTGTGCATGAAGCCATCAGAAACGGTATGATTAACAACAGCGGCTTTTTCATTGTGCAGGGCGATTAAGTCTTATTACTACTCCTCCGTTGATGCTCACATAGTGTATTGAAAGGAAAAAGGAGCCTCCCACTCCGGTTTCATCATGAAATGACGGCATGGTTGAATTCACCCCGGCACTAAGGGTTATTCCGTAAATATCATTCAGCCAATGATTTATCTTCAGAGTGGCGTTGCTTATGGGGCTGACTTCACTGCTTCTGACAATGGTGTTGACCTCACCCAGCTTGCTGTTGGTCACCGTGACAGGCGGGTGGTAACTCCTGGCAGCGCCGAGGTGAAGGAGGATCATTACCTCAGTATGATTTATTTCCGGGATTTTGAGTGTGAACCCGACAAGGAATTTAAGCACCTGGTAGTTTCCTGCGCTGACATCATTTGTGCCATAACCGTCAAGCACCCGGTCATACTCGGATAAGTAGTCCCTTTCATTGAAGAAGATACTGGAATAGCCGATACCGGAGGAGAACCCGATAATTTTTCCGTACCAGAGATATTCAATTCCGATGTTCGGGCCCATGGTTGCAAACCCCGCATCATAACGGAATGTATTGAGTGCAAATTCGTCTATCGCAACTGACAATCCGGCATTGGCGCCGAATACCAATTTTGGGATCTTTTTCTGGGCATGGCAGTTGGCGATCACAAGAATCACCAGCGCCATGATGGTGAAGGTTTTTTTCATTTCTGTCAGATCAACCAGGCCGGGCCAGACGACCCGGCCTGACTTCTGCGCACAAAAACCGCGCCAATATACGGTGTTTAACTCTCAGTCAGGAGTATTTGTTTTTATCTGGCTGCATACATAGATTCGTTCTGCATTAATCAATAGCTCGTATATATACCCGTTGCGGATACCACTGAAATCCGGTTTCAAGGTATTATCACCCGTTTCAACCTTGATGAATGCCAGAGTGGACACGCGGTTTCAGGTGGCATTCACACCGGCATCAGTGCAATTTTCCAGGAAGCCGTTCTCAAAGACCCGGCCATCGTCGCAGTTGCGGCAGAAGCTGCACTGTTCCATGAGGTTATTGCTGCCGCCCGGGGTCTGGGCTGAGAAATAGAGCACTGTCGTCTCACCGTGTCAGGCAACCAGGTATGCAGGTGACTCCTCATCCGGGAAGAACTATCCATGATAAAGATAAACCACTTGTGTGGAGATCAAGGCCGGGAGGTCTGGATATTGCGTCTGACAATAGCCGATTGCTCATCGTAGAACTTCTTATGATCAGGATACTGTTTGACGATGTTATTGTAATTCCACCTCCCGAACCAGATTTCATCTGCAAAATCCACTGCCATAAGCAGTTTATTGAGATCCTGCCCGATGATGTTAGGGGTTGGGTATGGTTCGATGTGCACAAGGGTGGTGCAGCCAAGGTTGTGCAGTTCGCGCAGTGCGCCAATCCTGCTGGTGTAAGGGGCGGCACCCGGCTCCCATTTCATCCTGAACTCTTCACTTAGAGATACCAGGCTGATACCGAGCGTGTTGTTCTGTGTGAACCGAAGAGAATCAGCCAGTTCCAGGGGAATGATGCCCTTGGTTAGTATTGAGCATGATATTTCATATGAGTTTATAACTTCAATAAGCCGGAGGGTCAACTCAGTCACTTCAGGGTAGCCGTACATGAAAGGGTCAGTCGTCAGGCACAGGTGGATGTTTTCCGGCCGGATTCTCATTCGTTCCAGCTCTTTTTTCAAGAGTTGCTCTGCATTGGCCACGAGGTACGGATTACACCAGTCAGAGTATGTTGCCACCCTTCCTCGCGAACGGGCCATCATCCATGCATAGCATGGGTACCGGCAACCGTGGCTGCAGCCTTGGACATGGTTAATGCACCAGAAGCCCAGACCGCTTCTGTACAGAAGTGATTTGCGGGTGATCTCCTCCATTTTCAACGGAGAGACTGTCAGTGTCAGTTGGCCCTGGCCCGGAGAAGGTCGACCCTTACACCTATCATCCGCTGGTGCTCCTCATCGGAGAGGGCAGGGTCTTTCATCTGCAGGAAGGTGGCGCAGGGCAGCTCTGCACAGTCGCCGCAGTCGTTATACCCCCGCTGGTTAACCGCACACTCGTAAAGCGGGCATACCTTTGAGGGCATCATCTCAACGGCCCAGAACGTAGCGCCCCTGACATTCCGGCAGCCGGCGCAGCTTTTGTTGAAGAACTCGCATTCATCGCATTTGAGTCCGCAGGTACTTAGTATCATGGATAGAAGATTTAAATGCAAGTTACAAATAGTAGTCTTTGATTATTCAGGAGGTGATAATTGCCGTCACAGTTTTTTCCGGTATCTGATGAGAGGAATTCCGGTTAAGGGTACCGGGGAGTGAGGCAATGGTCGATTATCATCTTCTTCCGGTATGAAAGCGGTGGCGGTTGCGGGCAACCAGACTGTAAAAGAAGTCGCGTATGAAAGACGGAATGATAATGAATCCGTACAACAGCTTCCAGCCGCCACCCAAATCCTTCAGGATATTCAGTACTGCGGAGGAACGGGTAAGATACCTGCCATCCTTTTTATAGACAACGGTGTCAAGATCAGTCTCGCTAATACCTGCTGAACGAAGCATTCTCCTCCCCTCTTCCGACTGCAGCGGCACAGGGTGAAATCGCCCGGCATCATCATGATCATTTATAAATTTCACCTGGCTGTTGCACAGTGCACATTCACCATCATATAAAACCGTCCCGTTCATAACCGGTTAACAACCACAATTTTATTTTGTTCCGCAGAATAGCGCCATCCTGACCGAACAGGTTCAGATTACGGACCTGAAATGATATATATAAGTAATATTGAACCATAAGCCCTTACTTCGGGATTGTTGCCCGGTAAACGATCAGAAGTTATTCTGCGGCAGTTGTTGAATAGATACATCATTTCATGAAAAAATAAAGTGGAATCGGATTAGAAAAAAGTCCGGTATTTTTTCATTATCTTCATCCGGTCTAAATTTTGTTTTCTATATGGCTGATATTCAGACGATCTTCCAGGAAACTATCAAATTTGCCGCGGAAAAACACGGCTCGCAAAAGGTTAAAGGATCAAAAATCCCGTATGTGGTGCACCTCACAAATGTTGCAATGGAGATTTTCATGGCTGCACGTAAGACTCACGGGTTTGACCTGGGTTATGCACTTCAGCTGGCTCTTCTGCATGATACGATTGAGGACACGGAGACGACCCGCCAGGAGCTGGAGATGATTTTCGGCAAGGATGTATCTGACGGAGTGTGGGCACTGACGGGGGATCCCAAGCTATTGAAGGAATACAGGATACCAGACTGCCTTGCAAAGATAAGGAAGCTGCCCCGGGAGGTCGGAGCGGTTAAGCTTGCAGACAGGATCACCAATCTTCAGGCCCCGCCTAAAGGATGGAGCAAAGGCCATATCAGGGATTATCACTACGATGCCCAGCAGATACTGAAGGCATTGAGGGGCTCAAATGAATATCTGGAGAAGAGGCTTGATCAGAAAATCGCTGATTACCAGAAATACATTTGACTATTACCGCCATCAGGCTGCCTCGTGCAGATGCCGGCAACCATGCCGCTGACGAAAAATAACGGTCGGATCGAGGTCAGTCCCGTAAATCTCCGTTGTGAGTTTTCTCCGGGGATTTTTTATCATGCTCCTGTGTCAGCCGCACCGCAAGTTGATTCCCCGGAATTACTTCTCCCCGTTCAGGTAAACTATCAGCCCGCAGGTTTGTTTAATGTTCAATAAACCATATCATTCGGCATATGAAGAATATTGGACAGTTAACATTTGCAATCTCAGCGCTGCTGGTAATACAATCTTATACAGTCATGGCATTTGGAGAAACAGAAAAACAGAAATACAGGGTAGTGCACGCCGGGAAGGAGTTTGAGATAAGGTTCTACCCTTCGGCGATTCTCGCCACGGTCTATTCTGATGCAAGATCATACCGTGAACTGGCTTATCCTGGTTTCAGGAAGCTGGCCGGATATATTTTCGGCGGAAATGTTTCAGAAACAAAGATCTCGATGACATCACCGGTGCATATGGATATGAATGAGTCCTCAATGAGCTTCGTGATGCCCTCAGCCTATACCGAGGAATCACTGCCGGCACCTGATGACCCTTCAGTAAAGCTGAGGCGCACTGATGATGTCTATGTGGCAGCCATCCGGTTCGGCGGATACGCATCTGACAGTGACATAACGAAATACTCCGAAAAGTTAAAATCGCTTCTCGGGGATAATGGCATTGAGTGGTACGGCAGCTTCAGGTACCTCGGCTATAATCCTCCTTTTCAACCATTTGGAAGACGAAACGAGATTATTGTCAACGTAAAATGGACTGAGTGACGGGATTTGAGATTTGAGATTTACGAATTAAGAGTTGCGAATTGAGAATTGAGAATTGATTTGAGATATAACTTGTCACTAAGTGAAGAGATCGTATTAAATGATCAATAATAATGATAATAGCAGGTGGTCGAGAAATAACCTTGACGGTTCCTCGTCCCCTTATCTCAGGCAGCATGCCGGAAACCCGATATGGTGGCAGGAATGGAACGGTGACACACTGGCCTATGCGGCAGCTGCCACGAAACCGCTCCTGGTCTCGGTGGGATATGCCACATGCCACTGGTGCCATGTGATGGCAGGGGAAGCCTTCTCCGACCCGGAGACAGCCGGTTATATCAATGCCAACTTTGTGAGCATCAAGGTAGACCGTGAGCAGCGACCTGACATTGACCAGTACCTGATGACTTTCATCCAGGCACAGACCGGAAGCGGAGGATGGCCCCTCAACGTCTTTCTGACACATGACCGTAAGCCGGTGCATGCTCTGACATATGCACCGTTGCGCACTTCAGGTTACAGGCACTCATTCCTGAATATAGCAAAAGCGGTGATTGAGTTCCTGGGAAAAGAACCAGGCAGGATTGTTCCATTCAACCTGCCGGAGCAGGAGGCCCCACCTGCTGACCTTGCTCGTCTGTCTGAAACTCTTTTTGAGTTTTTTGACAGTGAAGAGGGTGGCTTCGGTCAGGGCCAGAAATTCCCGCCACACTCCACCCTCATGTTCATGCTTTGCAGTATGTCGATTAACGGGCAAGGGGCGAAGGCGACAGGAAATGATATTTCTGAGGGAGCGGGTACTGTATCTTCAGCCGGAACGACAAGGGGATTCAGTTTTATGACCGAACCGCCGGTGAGGAACAGTGTCCTCAAAAGCGATTACAAAATTTTCAGGGAGATGACCACTGCCACCCTTGACGCGATGATGATGCGGGGACTGAATGATCATCTGCAGGGCGGCATCTACCGTTACTGCGTTGACCGGGAATGGACCATCCCCCACTTTGAAAAAATGCTCTATGACCAGGCGATGGCACTATGGACATACTCGAATGCATACAGGGTGACTGGCCGTGAGAGTTACCGGACAATGGCGGAAAAGATTTCCAGGTGTCTTGATGAGACCTTTTTCAGTGACGGGATGTTCGTCACGGCTTTCAATGCCGACACTGACCATAAGGAGGGGGCAACCTATCTCTGGAGCATGGAGGAACTGACTGCACTGCTGACACAGGAGGAAATGAACCGTTTCCTGGAGGTTTATGATGTCACTGAGAAAGGGAACTTTGAGGGGCTGAATCACCTGGTCAGAAAGAGTGAGGAACGGATTGATGATATTGAAGAGAAGCTGCTTGCGGTGAGGCGGCAGCGCAACCAGCCTTCATGCGATGACAAGATACTGAGTGGTCTTAACGCGTTGACGGCCGTAGCCCTGACACAGGCCGGAAGGCAGCTTGACAGGCCTGACCTTCAGGCTGCTGCCGTGACACTGGTCTTGCGTCTGCTTGAGACTTTCTGGGACGGATCATCACTGGCACACTCATATTACGACGGTGTTCTGCAGCGGCAGAGCTACCTGTCGGATGCCGCAGCGATGCTGCTGGCTGTCAGCATGATTTATGAAGATGACCACTCCTGGGGTGAAATGATGACCGCTCTGGCAGGCTATGTCAGAACATTCCGGGAGGCTGACGGACGCTGGATTGAGTCTGATGCCGAAGATTTTCAGAGGATTTATGCCTCCTGGTTTGACCACCCCGTCCCCTCCTCAGTGAGCCTGGCGGAGACAGCACTGACACGTGTGGCCCTGCTCACAGGAAAGGATGTGACCCCGGCTGTATACCGCAGACCATACCAGTCTGATTTCTACAATATCAACGTACTCCTGAGCGAGGATCTCTTTTACCTTTACACCACCCGCGAACCATTGGCGTGGGGATCAATCCCGGTCAACTCCCTGCAGCGCCGCGGCGAACCGGAGACAGTATGCCATGACAGGGTCTGCAATCTTTTCAGACTTGATAATCAGCAGTAAATACGACTCTCAGACCTTTAAGCCTCAGGTCCTTACTGAAACAGGTTTCCGAGCAGTCCCTGCGACTCCTTCCCCCTGTTGGGGCTCATGGGCGAGAGGGCACGGATCAGCTTACGGATAGGCATGCTCTGCAGCCAGACCTTCCCCGTGCCGCGCATGGTGGCAAGGAAGATCCCCTCGCCTCCGAAGACCATTGTTTTAAGGCTGCCGGTAGTCTCTATATCAAAGTCGAGTGAGGGCTCGTAGGCCACTATGCATCCTGTGTCAATGCGCAGTGTGTCGCCGCTGAGTTGCTTCTCGATGACGGTTCCCCCTGCATGTACGAACGCCCTGCCATCACCCTCAACCCTCTGCAGGATGAATCCCTCACCACCGAGTAATCCTGCTCCCAGTTTGCGGTTCAGGGTGACCGACAACTTCGTTCCGAAGGCAGCACATAGAAATCCGTCTTTCTGAACGATGATGCTCCCATTTACTGTCCGGAGGTCAATCGGAATGATCGTACCGGGATATGGAGCGGCGAAGGCTACTTTGCTCCTCACGGAACCCCTGTTGGTGAAGTGGGTCAGGAATAACGACTCCCCCGTAAGTATCCTCGAGCCGGCCTGGAAGAGTTTGTCCATAACGCCTCGATCAGGCGATGCACCGTCGCCCATCCTGGTCTCATAGGCGATACCCTGTTCCATGTATACCATGGTGCCTGCCTCGGCAACGATGGTCTCATTCGGATCAAGTTCTATCTCGACGAACTGAATGTCATCGCCGAAGATGCGGTAATCAATTTCATGTGATATCATTTCTCCGTAGATTTTGGAATACCGAAGTTATTACAATCAGCCTTCATTTCAAATAATGATAACCATTCAAATTAAAAATCAGGGATCAAGTAATTACCCTCAGTAAATGCAAATTCGGATTATTATTAAAATCTGATACAGTCGTTACAAACAATACCTGGCCCGTGATCAGGCCTTGATCAGGGCCGGGTTGGGGACAATGCAAAGAAACTCGAAGGTCTCTCCGAATGGGTTTCTGAACTGGTGCAGGTCACCCGGCCTGACAAAGAGGCTCTGCCCCTCGGCAACCTCATGCTCAACACCCTTTTCATCCACCGCAATTCCACGACCGCGTTCAACCTTTATCACGTGCTCATAATTATGGTTATGGAACGGGGTGTTGCCACCGGGGGCAACGAAGAAGTGCCGCATTATGATATTGCCTGATCCGTCATCAGGGCCTATGAGAATCTTCATCCTGACATTACTGGCGCCTTCCATCTGAACCTCAGGGGCCAGGATTTCATCGTTGTGATTAATCTTCATTGTGTTATAGCTGTCAATTTGGATTACTTATTTCAGAAACAAACAACCATTGAAAAGGTTTTACATTCCTAGGTCAGTCCCACCCGTTTCCGGAAAAATGTCAGGGTAAGGATAACACCCACCACTACTGCCGCCAACAGGGCTGTGAGAAAGATTGCCCGGTAATCTGACTGCCGCTTTATCATTATCCCTGCAAATGCCCATACAACGGCAAGCCCTATGAACGGATTCTCAAGCCTCCAGATTGTCAGTGAGACAATCATGGCTCCGACGGCTATCATGATAATAGTCCAGGTCTGTTCACTGATACCGGATCCATCCCAGCCGGAACTTACCAGCAGGGCCGTCACATTCGCGATGGTGGCAATGCATATCCAGCCAAGATATACACCGAAGGCGGCTTTGATGAATGCGTCGGGAAGGCCTTTGATGAACAGGTTGATCCATACCAGTCCCACAAGCAGTCCGAGCATCAGGATGAGCGACAGTGGCAGCTTCTCGTAGTGCCATGCCACTATCCAAAGGGCATTGAAAATACAGGTCACACCGAAGATCCACCCGATGCGTGAGATGACCACCTGGTGAGCAGTAGTAAACTGGATCACGCAGAACATCAGCAGCAGGATGTAGATCACCCCCCAGATGGAGAATGTCAGGCCTGCCGGAACAAAGAGGTTTGGCCATGCATCGGATAGTTCACCGGTGGTCTTGCCATTGAGGGGGAGGGCATTTGCCAGGTAGTTCATCACAACCATTCCGGCAAAAAGTACCAGATTCAGGAATTTCATATTAGTTGGATTTAGTCATTTCCTTATCACATTCCCCTCCCGCATGAAACATTTCGGGGTTTCTTCATCCCTGAAACCGGAGTAGCATTCAGTCTTGATATGAATCAGCTCTTTCATCAGGATGAATTTTAGTTTTTATCCTCCCTCTCTTACAAAGATAAGATTTTCAATGAATGATGTCAAGCAATGCAGGAACCTGACTTACCGGATCAGCATTGAGCTCCGGCCCGGCAGGGTTAAGGTTTTACCTGGCAGGCTTTATAATGAGGGTGTATTTCGCCGAAGAAACCACTGCATTACGTGAGAAATGGTCTCTGTAGAACCTGCCGCTGATGAAGGCATCTGCCTGGGAGAGGTAAAACTCGCTCCCCGGGATGCCTGACATACCTCCGGGTATGACAGAGAACGACTCATCCCAGTTGGCCGTGCTGAAGATATGCCTCACTGATGCGCCGTTCTCAGCATCAAATCCCGGCTTATAGGTAAAATAGGGACATACGGTATGGTCACTGCCTCCCACGGGATATTTCCGCGAGTTAAAGTGCAACAGTGGATCCAATATCCTGACGGAACCCAGGGGGTGGGTGAATGTGACAGTGTGTATCCTGCCCCACTTCCAGTGTTCCGGTTTCTTTCCGTGCTCCTTTTCAATAGCGGATATCGCCTCCAGGAAGCTTTTGCGGACAATATCATCAAGAGTCTCCACAGCTTCAGTGGTAATGTCATCAACCCACCGGTCAGGTCCCTCCTTCATTATGCGGTAGACATAATACTCAGCAGAGATATTCCACATCCGGTCAAAAAGGTCTCCGAGTTCATCTGCAAGCAGATTTCTTTTAAAACTGATTCTGAAGTACTCCAGCAGTGTCGGGGCAATCAGTAAAGGGCTCATCTCATAATCCCAAGATGAAAGAGTATCCAGCATGGCCAGAGCAACTGGCGGAAGTTGCAGGGGAGTATCCTTCATGCGGAGAATTAACGGTGTCATTAACCTGGCAAGGTCAGAGTGCTGGTCGGTCAACATCCTGCAGAAGTCATCCACGTCAAACTTCTCCTTTGCCTCAATCATCTCATTGATGCGATTAATCCGGTAAGGCAATTCATAGCTGTTGGTTATAAACCAGGGATATTCATTGTCCACGGTCCGGTTATTTGCCGATGATACATATCCTGACCCCGGATTATAAATAAAAGGCATCTGCTCGAAGGGCACGTACCCTTTCCAGTCGCAGTCTACGGATTCACCGTTTCTGATGATGATGGCATTCCCGTTCCTGACCGGTATCCCTCCTCCGCTGCTCATTCCTATGTTTCCGAGGGTATCAGCATATATGACATTCTGGCTTACAGACCTGAAGTTGCTTATGCCTTTCCGGAAGTCGTTCCACCCTTCAGCCCTGTTAAGGAGCCATACTGCATTCACCTCATCGCTGTCATCAAAACCTGACCACCGCATGCTGAGTGCCGATTTCTCAAAGTTGCGCAGACTGATCAGGTAGTCGTACCCGAGCCACTTCATTTTTGGGGAGAGGTTGCCGGGATTCATGCATCCTGAAATGATCGGTCCTCGGTGGGTGAACCGGAGGGTAATCGTATCACTGTGGCCTCCCCTGATTCTGAATACCTCCTGCACCTCTGTGATTTTGTGCCACCTGCCGTTGCAGAGGTACAGACCTGAACTGTCCGGGTGCATTTTCTCAGCATAGAGGTCGATTGCATCAACCCGGAAATTGGTCATTCCCCATGCAATAACGCTGTTATGTCCTGCAATAATGAAGGGTTCACCGGGAATGAGGACTCCGGTAACATTCAGTGCACCCGGCACCACCTGGTGCATCTGCATCCATATCCCGGGCGAGGATAGATTAAGGTGCATGTCGTTTGAGAGCAGGGGCATGCCGGTCATGCTCCTGGCTCCTGACACCGCCCAGTTGTTGCTGGATGATGATGCCGATAAGCCTAAATCGGCCAAAAGTCTCATTGTTGATACCATTGACTCAATGCCTGCAATAACTGAATCATGAATTTCAAATCCCTTGTAGACTACTTCCTCCGCAGCCTGCCAGTCAGGTATCAGTTCCGCGGCCCTTGACGGACCCACTTTTTGAGTAAGCTGGTAAACAAACAGCTCAGCCGTCAGGTTACGACAGTCGAGGTTCCATCCCAGAAGACCGATGATACTGGCTATATCCTCAAGGCACCATGGCTCCGGTCTGTATGAGAGCAGCCTGAACTCAGGCGGAAAGTGTTTGCCGCATGAGCTGATATAGTCGTTGATGCCGGCACTGTAAGCATTCATACACTCCAGTATACAGGGATCCTCATTTGCAATGATCCTTGCAGCTTTTTCACGTATCTGCAGGCACCGGGCAAAAACATCAGCCTGCAGGAATGACGCGCCGAAGATCTCGGAAAGGCGACCTGTTGTGCTTCTACGTAACAGGTCCATCTGCCAGAGCCTTTCCCGCGCCGTCAGGAAACCGGTGACCCTGTACAGATCGTGTTCGTTCCGTGCATAAATATGGGGCATTCCGCGCTCGTCGTAAAAAACTGTCACGCTGTCAGAAAGCCCCTGCATGACTAAGGTTCCGTTGTATTTTAATGATATCCCATCCCTCTGTCCCGGCTCAGGTTGCGTCGCAGATGCAAGGGTAAATATGACTAATACCAGTCCGGCTGATAATATCCTGAACTGTTTAGACATCGGGGAGGGCCGATATTTTCCTAAAAGTTAAGCAAAAAACCAACGTTCG
This sequence comes from uncultured Rikenella sp., assembly GCA_964470815.1. Taxonomy (GTDB): domain Bacteria; phylum Bacteroidota; class Bacteroidia; order Bacteroidales; family VadinHA17; genus SR-FBR-E99. The sequence goes on along the minus strand of CAYYEH010000045.1, from coordinate 16 downwards.
TCAAGTTTTTTTTAGA
>CAYYEH010000044.1:0-20694 GCA_964470815.1 uncultured Rikenella sp. | reverse complement strand
AGGAACCTGCAGCATACAAGTTCATTCCGGAAAGCAGCAAGGAAAAGCCGCTGGTGGAGTACGGAGCCCGTTTCGCCCGCAGGCTGACGGATGAATCTGCAGGAAATTGAACCGGCTGCCGGCGCGATTAACCCGGGCGATGCTGAAATCCGCCCACGGCAACCGGCTTCTGATATCTCATGCGGAAGCGGCACACGGTGGAATTGACCAGGGACGGGATTGAGTGACAAAGGATAAATAAAAGGAGACAGGCCTCGCAACCTGTCTCCCTCAATTTCAAAAACCAACCTGAAAACTGATCAGCATTATGAGATGCTGATTGTGCGGATCTTTTCCTTCTTCTTCTCTTCCTCCAGCTTCGGAATCTCAACATTCAGGATACCATCCTTGTAGATGGCTCCGATTTTCTCGCCGTTGACATCCTCGGGCAGGTAGAAACTGCGGCAGAATGAGCTGTAACTGAACTCCCTGCGCCTGTAACCCTCAAGATCCTCCTGCTTCTCCTCCTTCTGCTCGGCAGAAATGGTGAGAACCTCATCCTTGACCTCAATCTTCAGGTTCTTCTTATCCATGCCCGGAACGGCAAGCTCAAGATAGAAAGCCTTCTCATCCTCCCTGATATTCACTGCAGGCAGACTTGTTGACGACCTGGTGAATGTTGGGAAAAAATCTTCATTCAGGAAATCCGACAACGTGAGCGGTTTGTAATTCCTTCTGGTGATCATTGGTAACATAGCAACCTCCTTTTTTATGTTGTTCAACTTTATTTGCGTTTACACCCTCATTATTTCAATTCATGTGCCGTCGGTTAAATAGTGCCATTATGGCATGAAAACGGATTCGCGGCATGACAATGTGGCATTTTAAGATATCCGGTTGTTAAACCGGGAATTATTTCTATTTTTGAAATTGCACTGTTTACTCCGTTCGCGGTTGTGCGGAAAACCGAAAACCCGACCACTCTGAAAAGATGAATACAGCCCTGCGTAACATTCTCATACTGATAGGGATTGCATTAATGGTATACCTTTTCTGGTATTTCCGGAACATAATTGCCTATGTGCTTGCCGCCGGGGTGATCTCGCTGATTGGCAGGCCGGTGGTTGACCTGCTGAACGGGATCAGGATATGGAAGTTCCGGTTCCCGAAGGCGCTGAGCTCACTCCTGACGCTTCTGATGCTCTACGGTCTGCTTGCCCTCTTCTTTGTTATCTTCATCCCGCTGGTCAGTCGTCAGATTGATGCCCTGTCAGGCTTTGACGCAAGCTCTATTGTGCAGGGACTCCGTGACCAGTTTGACAGGCTTGACACGGCAATCAGGAAGATCTACAGGGATATGCCTGCAGACAAGACTCTATATGACATTGCTGTAACAACCATCACCAATATCCTCAATCCGGCTTCCATAACCGATTTTGCCGGAAACATTGTAACGGTTCTCCGCAAGATGATTGTAGCATTTGTTGCAATAACATTCCTTGCCTTCTTCTTCCTGAAGGATGAGGGGCTCTTCAAGGAGACCATTATGGTGACTGTGCCGGATCAGTACGAGGCCCGCATAAGGAATGTATTGCATTCGATCAAGAAACTCCTGATCAGGTATTTTATCGGTATAATACTGCAGAGCACGGTTGTGCTGATCAATATTACCATCGGGATGACCATTGTTGGCTTCCCCTTTCACCAGGCGCTGGTCATGGGGTTACTGGTAGGGATATTCAATGTGATTCCCTATGTCGGCCCCTGGCTGGGAGGTTCTGTTGCAGTGCTTATGGGGGTTGCCACAGCGGTGACAACTACGGGATACCCGGTCATATGGCTGTTGATGCTTTATATGGTCATTGTCATCGCCTGCACCCAGATCATTGACAATAACCTGATTCAGCCGATGATCTATTCGCGGAGCGTCAACGCTCACCCCATTGAGATCTTCCTGGTCATATTTGCGGTGGGCAGTTTTGCCGGCATTGCAGGTATGATTCTGGCTGTGCCGGCCTATACTGCTCTCAGGGTCTTTGCCCGGGAGTTCTTCTATAATTTCGGGCCTGTGAGAAAGATCACCTCAGGACTCGGAAAAGAGGGGAGGGAACCGGAAACAGAGGTTAAATCATGAGTGCAGGAAAAACAATCGGCAGGATTTTCAGATTCTACTATGACGGATTCCGCTCAATGTCATGGTGGGGTAAAAGGGTCTGGGTGATCATCCTGATCAAACTGTTCATCATGTTTCTTATACTTAAGCTTTTTTTCTTTCCTGACTTCCTGAAGGTCAATTTCAGTTCTGACAGGGAGAGGGGTGATTATGTCCTTGAACAATTAACAGGTAATAAATGACATTATGATTGAAAACGTTGACCTATCCCTGGTAAACTGGTCGAGGGCGCAGTTCGCGCTTACTGCCATTTATCACTGGCTCTTTGTACCTCTGACGCTCGGTCTTTCATTCATCCTCGCATTCATGGAGACCATCTATGTCCGCACCGGTGACGAGACCTGGAAGAAGATCACAAAATTCTGGATGACCCTGTTTGGTATAAACTTCGCCATAGGGGTTGCCACCGGAATAATTCTCGAATTTGAGTTCGGCACAAACTGGTCAAATTACTCATGGTTCGTGGGTGACATCTTCGGTGCACCGCTGGCTGTGGAGGGTATACTTGCCTTCTTCCTCGAATCGACCTTTGTGGCGGTGATGTTCTTCGGCTGGAACAAGGTTAGCAAAAAGTTCCACCTTGCCTCCACATGGCTCGTAGCCATAGGAGCCAACCTGTCAGCTCTCTGGATACTTGTGGCCAACGCCTGGATGGAAAACCCTGTGGGTATGGTTTTCAATCCTGATACCGCCCGCAATGAGATGAACAGCTTCCGCGAAGTGGTCTTCAATCCTGTGGCTGTCGACAAGTTTTTCCATACCGTCACTTCCGGGTTTGTCCTGGCATCTGTATTCGTTACAGGAATCAGTGCATGGTTCCTGATAAGGAAGAGGGAGCAGATGCTCGCACGACGGAGCATCCTGATAGCCGGGATCTTCGGCCTGGTTTCGGCCCTGGCCCTGGCCCTGACGGGAGACACCTCGGCACGTACCATTGCCAGGGTGCAGCCGGTAAAATTCGCCGCAATGGAAGCCCTTTACGACGGGAGTGACCGTGCAGGACTTACCGTCATCGGCGCACTGACAGACAGCGGGGAACGGATCGGCGAAAAGAAGGTTCATGACATCAAAATGAAAATAGAGATACCCGGACTGCTTTCCGTAATGACTACCGGGCAGCAGGGAGGGTATGTGCCGGGAATCAGGGACCTGATAAACGGCAACCCCGAAAGAGGAATAATGTCTGTCAGCGAGATGATGGAGCGCGGACGGTATGCCAGGCAGGTGCTGACTGATTACAAAGTGGCAAAGGAACTGGGTGACACTGATTCCATGGCCGCACTGGCAGCAAAATTCCAGGACGACGATTTTACTGAGAATTATTTCAAATACTTCGGATACAGCTATTTTGACCATCCGTGGCAGGTCATTCCTTCTGTTCCGGTTACCTTTTATGCCTTCAGGGTGATGGTCGGACTGGGATTCTTCTTCATACTTCTGTTTGTGCTGGCAATCTGGTTCCATCGCAGGGAGACGCTGGAAAAGAACCGCTGGTTTCTCTGGCTGGCCCTCTTCTCTATACCGCTGGCATACCTGGCCAGCGAGCTCGGCTGGATAGTGACCGAGATGGGACGCCAACCATGGATCATACAGAATCTCATGCCTGTACATGTGGCTGTCTCAAACTTAAGCGCCGGTGCGGTGCAGACAACGTTCTGGCTGTTCGCGGTATTGTTTACCGCCCTGCTCATCGCCGAGGTTTCCATAATGGCAAAACAGATAAGGATAGGTCCGAAACATTAGAAGGAGAAAACCATGACAACAATGATATCACATGCATTCCTGCAGGATTACTGGTGGCTGATAATATCTCTCCTGGCCGGTCTCCTGGTCTTCCTCCTCTTTGTACAGGGAGGACAGTCGTTCATCTTCTCCTTGCCCCGCAATGACATGCAGCGGAAGATGGTTGTCAACTCGCTTGGGCGCAAGTGGGAGTTCACCTTCACTACCCTTGTGACTTTCGGTGGCGCCTTCTTTGCCTCCTTCCCGCTATTTTATGCAACCAGCTTCGGCGGGGCATACTGGGTCTGGATGGCAATTCTCTTCAGCTTCATCATCCAGGCTGTTGCCTATGAATACCGCTCCAAGCCTGCCAACGTCTACGGTCCCGGGCTGTTTGACACCTTCCTCTTCATCAACGGCTGCCTCGGGCCATTTCTCCTCGGGGTGGCGGTGGCAACCTTTTTTACCGGCTCAGACTTCACCCTTGACCTCTTCAACAGGGTAACATGGGGCTCAGGATGGCACGGCCTTGAAGCACTCCTCAATCCCGTCAACCTCTTTCTCGGGTTGGCTGTGCTCTTCCTGGCACGCGTACTGGGTCTGATGTACCTTGAAAACACCATCGATGATGATGCGCTTATCGCTTCCATCAGGAAGGCCCTTATGAGAAATGCCGTTCCTTTCCTCGTCTTCTTCCTGGCTTTCGTCGCTGCAATCCTTCTCGGAAAAGGATTCAGGGCTGATGCCGTTACGGGAGAGGTGACGCTTGTGCAGTATCATTACCTGGACAATCTCCTTGGAAACGTCTTTACGCTGGTTCTTTTCCTGGGAGGCGTGGTCCTGGTGCTTTTATCACTCTGGCTGGCCATCTTCAGGGGATCACGCAGGGCGATATGGTTTGCAGGCTTCGGCACCGTACCGGTAGTGATGTCGCTTTTCTTCCTCGCAGGCTACGGCGAAACAGCCTTCTATCCCTCATCGGCTGACCTGAACAGTTCACTGACCCTGGCAAAGGCATCATCGAGCCGGTTTACCCTTAAAACCATGATGTATGTCTCATTCATCATACCATTCGTGGTTGCATACATATGGTACGCATGGAGTTCAATAAACCGCAGCCGTATCACCACCGAAGAGATGACAGGTGACGGTCATGCATACTAAGCAGGATTGATTCCTTTACAGGGAGGGACCGATGGATATTGTGCAGACGGGATTGTGGGGTTTTGGCGAAGGGCCTCTGATAATCGCAGGGCCTTGCAGTGCCGAGAGTGAGGATCAGCTCATGGCCACAGCCGTAGCGCTGAAAGCCACCGGGAGAGTTCATCTCTTCAGGGCTGGGCTCTGGAAGCCACGCTCCCGTCCTTCATCATTCGCAGGGGAGGGGTTCAGGGCGCTGGAGTGGCTCAAAAGGGTAAAGGAGGAGACAGGATTGCCTGTTACGGTTGAGGTGGCTTCACCCGAGCATGCCGTCGCATGTCTCGGGGCGGGCATAGATGCCGTGTGGCTGGGAGCGCGGACGGTGTCAAACCCCTTCAGCGTTGATGCCATCGCCACGGCACTTCACGGCACAGAAATACCGGTGCTGGTGAAGAACCCCCTGAGTCCTGACCTTGAACTCTGGGTGGGAGCCATTGAAAGGATATACAGCGCAGGCATCCGAAAGATAGCCGCAGTGCACCGCGGCTTCACACCTTATGATAAAAGCCGTTACCGCAATCTTCCAAAATGGGAGCTGGCGATAGAACTTAGAAGCAGGATACCCTCACTGCCGGTGATATGTGACCCCAGCCATATGTCTGGCAGAGCTTCACTGGTGCCGGAAACGGCCCAGAAAGCGCTGGACATGAACATGGCAGGACTGATGATAGAGGTGCATCATGACCCCCCGCACGCACTCAGTGACCGTGATCAGCAGCTTGATCCCGAAGCCTTCGGTATTATGATCCAGGAACTCCAGTTCAGGTCGTCAACCTCCGGGAATATTGGCTTCATCAATCACCTCGAGGAGCTGCGCAACAGGATAGACTCAATAGACCACCAGCTGATAGGGCTGCTTGCTTCCAGGATGAGGATCTCGGAAGAGATGGGTGAGTGGAAGTGCCGGAACGGGGTCACCGTATTCCAGCTCGAACGGTGGCTCGAGATACTTGAATCGCGTACACAGCATGGTATAAGCGAAGGGCTTGACAATGAGTTCACTGGCCGGGTGATAAGGATCATACACGAGGAGTCTATCCGCTGCCAGGATGAAGTGATGAAAAGGCTACGAAGAACCGGAGCCTGTCCTCCTCCCGGCTGCGAAGGGGAAGAGCAGTGAGATGAGTATATATGCTGCCATGATCATTGGCAGCCCCGCAATCCTGAAGATAACCAGCAGCAACAGACTCAGCCCTGCAAAGAGGTACCTCTCTTCGTTTCCCTTCCAGCGCATACCTGTGAGCTTCAGTGAAAACATAGGTACATTGAGCAGCATCATGACTGCAAGAAAGAATGCAAGGAGGGAAATCAGCAGCGGGGAGGCCGTCATGGTATCATAGAGCCGTGTATCAGTAAAGGCAGAGGCCAGTACAACTGACACCACAGTGAAGGCGCTGGCCGGGGTGGCCATGCCCCTGAAGGTTGTGGCCTGGCTGGTGTCATTGTTGAATTTTGCCAGCCTCAGGGCCGATGCCGCGGGAATGAGAGCAGCAATGGCAAACGCCGGCAGGAACGGCATGCCTCCCCCTGTCAGCATGTTCATGACTATCGCTCCGGGTGCAATGCCGAAAGTTACCACATCAGCCAGGCTGTCAAGATCCTTGCCTATGTCTGAGTAGGCCTTCAGCAGCCGTGCAGCTAATCCGTCGGAAAAGTCAAGTAACATCCCGGCCATAATACAGTATGATGCATAATCATTATAACCTTTTATGGCATAAACAGTTGCGGCAAAACCACATACCAGGTTGAGAAGGGTCAGGGCGTTCGGAATGTGTCTGATCATAACTCTTTTTGAGGCTTTGCTAAATTACAATAATCCTTACAACTATTATTTGTTTATTTTTGCTACCGGATTATGAGGGATCTGACAAATATAAAGATAGCTGTAGATTTTGATGGTACCATTGTAGATCATGAGTATCCCGCAATCGGCAAGGAAAAGCTTTTCGCATTCATCACCCTCAAGGAGCTGCAGAAGAGAGGAGCACTGCTTATACTATGGACCTTCCGTGAGGGGAAGGAACTCCATGAAGCCGTTACCTACTGCCGGCAGAACGGAATTGAGTTCTATGCCGTCAACAGGAACTACCCTGAAGAACAATGGACTGACGGAACGCCCCGTAAAATAAATGTTGACATCTTCATTGATGACAGGAATGTGGGAGGCTTTCCCGGCTGGGGCGAGGTTCTGAACATGATTGACCCGTGGTCTGACAGGGAAGAGCAGGCAATGCGCGAGATAAAAAGACGACGTTTTAATCTGTTTGGTAAAAAATGAACAGAGGACCCATGAAGAGAAGTGCTGCTTACATTTCACTGCTGAGTCTTACACTGGTAGCCGTTATCTCATGTTCAGGCTCATCAGGAACACGCAATGCGAAGGCCGGGGAAACCCCTGAAGCAGCTGCCGGCTCTGACACCAGGCCGGCCAGGAGGCTGATTGAGGTTCTTGCACCTGCTGACAACGCTTCATTCACCTGCAATGGTAACATTGTCTTTTCTGTGGCACACGCGGCAGGACAGGTCACGGTCGATTCAGTCCAGGTATGGGTTGGCAGCAGGCTGGAAGAAACTCTGACAACTCTTCCGGCTACTACTGAACTGAAGCTGACCGGTGACCCGGGAAGGTTGGCTGTCAGGGCCGTCGCCTTCTCCTCAGCGTCAAAACCGCAGACGGTAACACTCTTCGTAAACCTGGTCTCTGACGTAACCCCGGTTACCTACCGTTACCGTGTTGTCAGGAGCTATCCGCACGACAGGAAGGCATATACGCAGGGACTTGTTTATGATAACGGGTTCTTTTATGAAGGCACGGGCCAGCAGGGTGAATCCTCACTCAGGAAAGTAGAGGTTGAAACCGGAAAGGTACTCAGCCAGGTTAACCTCGACGGCTCACTGTTCGGAGAAGGGGTGGCACTCCTCGGCGACAGGATCTACCAGCTTACATGGACCAGCAAGGTGGGTTTTGTGTATGAAAAGGAGAGCCTCAAACAGATTAACAGGATATATTACCAGACACAGGGATGGGGGCTGACAACGCTGGGTGACAGCCTGGTGATGAGTGACGGAACCAACGTAATATGGTTCCTCGACTCCGATTTCAACGTGCTTTCTTCAGTCGACGTCTGGGATAACAAGGGGATGGTGGATAACCTGAATGAGCTCGAGATGATCGATGGCGAGTTATGGGCAAACATATGGCAGACTGACCGTATCGCCCGCATTGACCCGGTATCCGGGAAAGTCCTCGGATACGTCGACCTCGGGAACATCCTTCCCCGTGATGAGAGAAGGCCGGAAACAGATGTGCTGAACGGAATAGCATGGGATTCCGGCGGGAGACGCCTCTTCGTCACCGGCAAGTACTGGCCCCGACTTTATGAAATTACTGTCTACCCGGTAACACGTGACTGACCTTCAGTAAAGGCCCGCCCGGTGTTGAAAACGTGTTAATAACCACGAAAAAATTGTTTACAATAACCTATCGGGCCGGATTTCGGGCATTGGCATTAATTGTAAATTTGAAGCTCATTAATTTAAGGAAAAAAGGGATCATATGTCAAGGATTATAGCACTGGCCAATCAGAAGGGAGGAGTTGGAAAGACGACCACTGCGATCAACCTGGCCGCAAGTCTGGCGGCGCTGGAAAAGAAAGTACTGATTGTGGATGCTGACCCCCAGGCCAACGCCACGTCGGGGGTGGGGATCGACCTCAAGCAGGTGAAGACAACCATCTATGACTGTCTCATTGACGGGGTTAGTCCCAGGCAGGCAGTCCTGCAATGTGGCATTGACAACCTGTCGGTAATCCCCTCCAACATTGACCTGGTGGGGGCTGAAATAGAGATGCTCGAGAGGCCCGAGAGGGAGAAGACGCTGAAGAAGGTAATTGCCCCGGTGGCGCCTGATTATGATTATATCCTGATTGACTGTTCACCGTCGCTCGGTCTCCTTACCGTCAATGCGCTTACTGCTGCCGATTCGGTGATTATACCGGTGCAGTGTGAGTATTTTGCCCTTGAGGGACTGGGGAAGCTTCTCAATACCATAAAGATTATCCAGACTAATCTTAACCCGGCACTGGAGATTGAAGGATTCCTCCTTACCATGTATGACTCGCGCCTCCGCCTGGCCAACCAGGTTGTGGAGGAGGTCACCCGTCACTTCCAGCAGATGGTCTTCAATACCATTATACAGCGTAATGTCAAGCTTTCCGAGGCTCCCAGCTATGGGCAGCCTGCCATACTCTACGATGCCGAGTCGAGAGGTACGGTAAACTATCTCAACCTGGCACGCGAGCTGCTCGAGAGGGTTGAAGCCAGGCAGAAGAACTAAAACCGTCAGTCAGCGTTATGAACACAACAAAAAAGAGCCCGCTGGGCAGAGGTCTCGGCGCCCTCATTGAGGGTGTTGAGAAAGAGGTGCTTGAAAAGAAGGTGGAGGCCAATCTGCAGATTGATATCAGCTCCATTGATGCCAATCCCTTCCAGCCCCGCACCCGCTTTGACAGCCAGTCGCTTGAGGAGCTTGCCGCCTCCATACGGCAGGTAGGGATTGTTGTTCCGCTTACTGTCCGGGAGACAGGTGATGGACGTTACCAGCTCATTGCAGGTGAACGGAGGCTTCGCGCAGCGCGTATGGCCGGGCTCACGCATGTGCCGGCCTATATCCGTACTGCCGATGACACCGCCATGCTCGAGATGGCCCTCGTCGAGAATATCCAGAGGGAGGATCTCGATGCCATTGAGGTGGCGATCACCTACCAGCGGCTTATTGAGGAGTGCAGCCTGACACAGGAGCAGATGAGTGACAGGGTGGGCAAACAGCGCTCCACGGTGGCAAATTACCTTCGGCTCCTCCGCCTGCCTGCCGAGATACAACTGGGAATTCGCAACAGGAACCTGACCATGGGCCATGCACGTACCCTGGTTAATATCGAAGATCCGGCCAAACAGATCAATGTCTTTTACCATATTATCGAGGAGGATCTCTCGGTAAGGGCAACGGAAGACCTTGTGAGGCACCTCCAGAGCACAGCTGCAAAAGACCCCGCAAAGATCGAGAAGAAGAAGAAACTCAATACTGAATTTGAAGAGCTGTCAAAGCAGCTCAGCACCCTCTTTCAGTCTGAGGTACAGTTCAGGATAAATGAAAAGGGCAGGGGGAAAATAGTCATACCCTTCGCTGACAGCGATGAGATGGAACGCATAATCGGATTGCTCGATAAACTTAACAGGTAATTACTTATATTTGCCGGCAAACGGGAAAGGTTTGCCTTGAATCTCAGCAGCAAAATAACAGTAATCCTTCTCTTCACAACGGTATTGACTTCCACGGGGCAGACCGCTGATTCCCTTCCTGCACGGAAGGAGAGAGTGAGGAGATACACCGTCGAACCTGTCAGGTCAACCATGTTCGCCGCTGCCATGCCGGGCCTTGGACAGATATACAACCGAAAATACTGGAAAGTGCCGTTCGTCTATGCCGGATTCGGAGCCCTTGGTTATGCTGTTTCATTCAATACAAAGAACTACAACACGTTCATTAACGCCTACCAGGATTTCACGGATATCATTCCGGAGACCGACAGTTACCTGACCTTGCTGGTTAACCTTAATCCCGAACAGTATGACCCGGTGCTGTACCCTTTATCGCACAATCCTTCAACCGCGGCATGGGTGAAAACAACTCTCCTTAACGGGGTCGATTATTACCGTAAATACCGCGATCTGTCATATATCGGAATTGCCGCATGGTATCTCCTGACAATAATTGATGCACATGTCGATGCCAGCCTTTTTGACTATGATATCTCTGAAGACCTTAAAGCTTCAGTCATGCCGTTTAATTATAATTATACCAGTTTGTCACCGGGTATAACATTTGCCATCACAAAGACGTTCTAGTTTTATGAGAAAGAATCTGAAGACACTTATCATCACGATGCTGCTTATATGTGCGGCTCTTCCCGCATATCCGGTCAACGATACCATTATTATAAGAAATGATGAATCTACGGAGGTAATAGAACATGATCTCGACAGCCTTTTGAACAACTGGTTCATCAGGATGTCGGTTGCCGGTCTGGATATGTCCATGGCCGATTCGGTTATCACTGAGTTCAGTGATTCCATCTACAAGGACCGGATCAGCCGTATCAATTCGCTGATCATCCTTCCATACAACAATATTATACGTAATCACATCCACGTATATACAGACCGCAAGGTAGACCGGTTCAGGGTCATGCTTGGGTTGCAGGATTTTTACTTCCCCATGATCGAGGATATTTTTGATTATTACGGCCTGCCCGTGGAGCTGAAGTATATGGCTGTCATCGAGTCGGCTCTCAATCCCAATGCCGTCAGCCGTGTAGGAGCAACCGGCCTCTGGCAGTTCATGTACAGCACCGGGAGGATGTATGGCCTGACCATCAATTCTGTTGTGGATGAGCGGCGTGACCCGGTGAAGGCCACCCATGCCGCAGCGAGGTACCTGAAGGATCTATACGGCATCTACAATGACTGGATCCTTGTCATTGCGGCATACAACTGCGGACCGGGTAACGTGAACAAGGCCATCCGCCGTTCCGGCAACCGGAAGGATTACTGGGAGATATACTACCGACTCCCCCGTGAAACAAGGGGTTACATTCCGGCATTTGTTGCCGCAACCTATGCAATGAACTATTACCGTGACCACAATATCACCCCGTTGCAGATAAATCTGCCGCTGGCAGTTGATACCGTAATGATATCTACTGACATGCACCTCGAACAGATTGCTGCCGTGCTTGACCTCCCGCTGGAGGAGCTCAGGGCTATGAACCCCCAGTACCGCACCGGGCTTGTACCCGGACGAAGCAGACCGAGCGGGGTGACCCTGCCCCTCGACAGACTGGGTGATTTCATAGCCATGACTGACACTATCACCGGTTACAGGAAAGATCAGTACCTGACCAGGGTGAACCATACCGCGCTGCCACAGCAAACGACATCCTCCTACACCCCCCCTGATGTCAGCGGCAAAACAAAGCTGACATATACAGTCAGGGACGGGGATAATCTCGGGTTTATTTCTGAATGGTATGATGTTCCCCTGTCTGAACTGAGATATTGGAACAATATCTATCGCAATACCATAAGGGTTGGGCAGAAACTGTCAGTATATGTTGATCCGGGGAAAGCTGACCGTTACAGCAAGATCAACTCGATGAGCTTTGCCGAGAAACAGAGACTTGAGGGAAAACCTGTGGCATCCTCATCAACGGTTTCAGCTTCACCTCAGGCGTCTGTCTCTTCAGTCTCTGATGGTGAATTTGAACTTTATACTGTCAGGTATGGCGACACGGTCTGGGATATAGCTAAAAAATTTGACGGTGTCTCTGCCACTGACATACTGAGACTTAACAATATATCAGATGCTTCAAGGATACAGGTGGGACAGAAGCTGAGGATCAGGAAGAAAAGCTGAATAAGAAAACAATATGCATCCCGGCAGAATCCTTGCCTTTCTGCTTACTGTCGTTCTGACACTCTTCATTCTAAGCCTGGTGACCATTAGTCCCGGGAAGGACAACCATATACATCACCAGGAAGAGGATATCATTGCTGACAGCTCCGGGACTTGGGCCAACGATGCGGATTCGGCGTCGTCTCACCCGCCGTCCGTGCCGGATTCAGTGTCATCGGCCCGGCCATTCCGGCCGGATTCAGTATCTGCACCCAGTGCCTTCCGGCCGGGTTCTGTATCTGTACCCATGGCCTTCCGGCCGGGTGAAGCCCTCAGGGATTCCCTCGCGGATGGAGGCCAGGTCAGGATTATTTATTACGGTGACTCACAGCTGGAAGGTGACCGCGTCACATCACTGCTCAGGAAGACCCTGAGGCAGGAGGGAGGAGGAACAGGACCGGGACTGATTTCTCCGGTGATGCCGGTGATGTATACCAGATCATACGTCGTACGCTCCTCTTCAAACTGGAAGAGGTACACACTGCTCGATTACCGGAACGGTACCCTGTCTCACAACCGGCTCGGCCCCATGCTTGCACTCTGCCGTTTCACCCCTCCGGGTGACAGTATGAGGTCACGCTCCTTTGCATCGGTAAGGATTAACCCGGTTCCGGGAGCAGATTCTGCAGTTTCAGTATATGAGAACCTCAGGATATTTTACGGAAACAATCATGACACGGTCCTTGTCAGCATCCGGTCAGCCAGTTCACTGGTAGATTTTGCCATGCTGCAGATGGGAGAGGGGCCGATGGAGTATTCGGTCAAACTACCCGGGGTTTCAGATGTTACCGTAGAGTTTACCGGCCGCAATTCACCTGATATTTATGCCTTCAGCCTTGAGAGCAAAACCGGTGTTGTGGTTGACAACATACCTGTGCGCGGCAGTGCCGGACTGGAGTTTGTCATGACTGACAGCCGCGGTTTTGAAGGGTGTTTTTCCGGCCTGAAACCTGACATTATCTTCCTGCAGTTCGGACTGAACGTTGTAAGGAATGTCCGCAGCGAGTATCACTATTATGAAGAGGGACTGGTAAAGCAGATCAACTATCTCAGGCAAGCCTCAGGCGGTGCGCCGGTGGTGCTGGTGAGCGTCACTGACATGGCGATGCGCGATAATGACACCATTCGCCGTTTCCCGAACATCAGGGCTATACGTGACGCCCAGATGAAGGCTGCACAAAGGAGCGGTGCCATCTTCTGGGATGCATGGGAGTCAATGGGCGGCCCCGGGTCAATAATGACCTGGTTCAACCATCTGCCGGCTCTCGCCTCCAGGGACCTGACTCACCTTTCCAATGCCGGCACTGATACCATTGCACTGCGGATATTCAATGATCTGATGGCAGTTCCTCCGTTTGTCGAGACAGGCGAACCTTTCAGGCAAAACCCGGCCGACACCCGGCCGACAGAACACGATTCAGGTGCTGATCAGGACGTAGTGCCCGCCGGCCCGGGAAGAAGCCCGGAAGACTCTATCGCCGGCCCGGGAGACGGCTCAGAAGACTCTGTAGCCGGTTCAGCTGGTGTGGACGGGGACGAAACAGCAGACGATGAACTTGAACCGACGGGAAGCACCTTGAAATTCATCGGAGGAAAGATCATAAGATGGGCTTCCTCGGTACTGAAGTACCATCCTGACCAGACCTTTATCTTTACCACACCCGGGTTCTGGATCTTCTTTATCCTGGTCATGGCCGGGTTTGCACTGCTACACAGGAGGAGAGCAATGTGCCATACATGGCTGCTGCTTGTCAGCCTCTATTTCTATTACCGGGCAGGAGGACTCTTCATCATCCTTCTTGCACTGACCACCTTTCTGACCTGGTTCACCGCCATCATGACCGGACGTGCAGAGCGGAAAGGAGGTAAAAGGCTCTGGCTGGTGGTGAATATATTCTTGCTTCTGGGATTCCTCTCCTATTTCAAGTATGCTGCATTCTTCACCGGGGTAATAAACTCGCTCTTCAATACATCGCTGGTTGCACGTGACATATTCTCAGCATGGTCAAATACCCTCTTCGGAACGAACTTCAATGTTTCCACAATAATACTGCCGGTAGGTATTTCATTCTTTACCTTCCAGGCACTCAGTTACAGTATTGATGTATACCGCGGCAGGATGACGGCAGAACGCAATCTCGTCGATTTTGCCTTTTACCTGACCTTCTTTCCGCAACTTGTTGCCGGCCCAATAGTCAGGGCTTCGGAGTTTATCCCACAGATGAGGGGCGAGTATACAATCAGCCGCAATGAGTTTGGATACGGGCTGTTCCTGATTCTTCAGGGCCTCATCAAGAAGATGCTCATATCGGATTTTATCTCATCGGGATTTATTGACAGGGTGTTTGACGCACCGGCAATTTATTCCGGGTTCGAAAACCTGATGGCGGTTTACGGTTACGGGCTGCAGATTTATTGCGACTTTTCAGGGTACACTGACATAGCAATCGGGGTGGCTATGCTGATGGGTTTCAGGCTGCCGCTGAACTTCAATTCACCCTACAAGGCTGCAAATATCAGTGATTTCTGGAAGAGGTGGCATATCTCCCTTTCGAGGTGGCTGAAGGACTATCTCTACATCCCCCTCGGTGGAAACAGGAAAGGGTGGTTCCGTACCGGCATCAACCTGATGGTTACAATGCTGCTTGGAGGACTGTGGCATGGCGCCGCTGCACGGTTCGTGGTGTGGGGCGGTCTGCACGGGGTGGCTCTGGTGGCAGAAAAGATATGGCACCGGATATTCCGAAAGGTGACACGAAGAAGCCGAATTGCACATGTAGCCGGAATTCTGCTCACATTTAACTTCGTCAGTTTTGCCTGGATATTCTTCAGAGCCGGTACGATGGAACAGGCCGGGGTGATGCTGCACCAGATATTCTCATCATTCACCCCCGGCAACTATGGCCATGTTCTGATGGCATACCTGCCGGTGGCAGTACTGATCGTGTCAGGATATATACTGCATTTCCTTCCCGTGACGGTTAAGGAATCTTACAGGGGACTGTTCATAAGGATGCCTGTTGCAGTTCAACTCGTTTTCACAATAGCTGTTGCCCTGCTGCTGCACAGGGTGGGAACTGACGTGGTACAACCTTTTATTTATTTCCGGTTCTGACGGATCCGGTTATCCTGATTCTGTCATCAGCTTCGCCTCTGAAATACGTGCTATCTTGATTCTGTCATCAATTCCGCTTCTGACATTCCTTCGGCTGATGCTTTTATCATGATCCTGCCCGGGTTGCCGGATTTAAGCAGTATTGAGGCGATGCCCGCTTCTGCCCTGGCAGGATTGTTTCCTATCAGCTCCGCATTTCCTCTTACGGTGAACTCCACAAGCCGGTCAGCAGTATAGACCGGATTGCCGGTTGAGTCAATCATTGTGGCATACACAAAGATGACGTCGGCGTTATCACCCTTAAGCGGTTTGTTGCTGAAGTCTGCAGTCAGGCGAAGGGCAACGGGCCTGCCGGGTGTGGTGACTGAGTGCGTGGCCACCTCTGTTCCCTTTCGTAAAGCTGATGCCCTGATTGTTCCCGGGAAGTACCCCGGCAGGGTGAAAGAAAAGGGTGGGTGTGACAGGTTGACTGAGTTTATGTCACTGTCAGGGCCCTGCACCGAGATGAGGGTGTCATTGCGGAATAACTGAACGGTGTCAGCGTTGCTGAATACCCTGACGGTATTGCCTGAGCCGGGCAGGTTGTGGTGGGCGATGAAACATACCGGCCCCTCCACCGTCTGGCTCCGGTAGAACCAGTAGGAAAACTTCGGCAGTCTGAAGATATCCATGACTCCTGAGGCCTCAATATCGGGCGCATAGCCCCTGTTATAATCGAACATCAGCCAGTTGGCATCACCGAAACATGGGCCATTCAGATTGTCGTTATGAGCCTCCTGGAAATTCAGGGCCTGCTGCAGCATACGCCTGTCACCGGCTCCCCGCAATTGTCTTGAGTTTCTCTCCCCGGGTGCCAGGTCACTGAACTCCGTCTGGCTGAAGCCTGCATTGTTGGCGTAGTATTCCCAGTCACCGTATTCGCAGATGAAGAGGGGCTTCGCCTTACGGTAATCCTTCCAGTATGCTGGCGGCTCTGCATGCTGGCGGGCCGGGATAAACACATCGCATATGGTATCCATCCAGCTGCATGTCATGTTGTTGCCAAGAGGAAGTTCCTCCTTCACCGCCTGGTGCAGCCTGTTCAGGAAGCTCACAGGCATGACCGTCTCATTCAGTGAGGCCTCCCACATCACCACCGACGGGTGGTTACGGTCACGGCGGCACATCATCCGGGTATCACGCAATACCGCCTCGGCAAAGAGAGAGTCACCCATGAACTGCCACCCGGGTATGGCATCAATGACCAAAATACCCAGTTCATCACAGGCATCAAGGAATGCGGGCGAGGGAGGATAGTGTGAACAGCGCACCAGGTTGAATCCTGCCTCCCTGATCTTAAAGGCATCACGGTAACTTGCCTCATCTGAAAGGGCATACCCTATATACGGGTATTCCTGATGCCTGTTCGTTCCGGTAAGCCTTACAGGCTCACCATTGACCAGTAAACCTTTATCCGGGGTGATCCTGACAGACCTGATGCCGGTGCGTATCTCACGGCTGTCAATCACGGTACTGTTCTCTGATACCAGCTCGGTACGGATGGTATAGAGGAAGGGTGTCTCCGTTGTCCACAGGGCCGGTTTCATTACTATCATCCTGGTCATAAGGCGCAAGCTCTGCCCAGGTTCAAGTTCAGTGAGCCCTGACAGCGATGAGGCAACCTCAAGGCCCGCTGCATCAAGAAGAGCATTCTTCATCCTGAATGACCTGGGCGTACGGTCATCATTGCTTACATGAACAGAGAGCGTCAGAGTGGCAGATTCCCTGCTTACATCCCTTATGCCGGTCATTATCCCCCCTCCATAGGTGCCATGGTATTCCGGGGGTGCCGTAATGTGAAGCCTGTCAGTGACAGTAAGACTCACGTTTCGGTAGAGTCCGCTGTACCAGAGGAAATCGAGCTCATTCAGAGGCTTACCGGGAGGGATGTGCGGGTTCTCCCTGTTGTCAAGCCTCACAAGAATTTCATTTTCAGAACCATATTTAAGATCATCCGTGAGATTGACATAAAATGGCAGGTACCCTCCCGTATGCCTCGCTATTTCTGCACCATTGAGATAAATAATGGCATCATGCATTGCCCCGTCAAAGAGTAGTCCTGTATGCCTGTGCCTCTGCCTTCTGTCAGGCCGGTACAGTTTCTTGTACCAACATATGCCTGTCCATTGCTTCCCGCTGACCACCAGTGGTTCGATGAAAGCAGTGTGCGGCAGTGAGACCTCTTCCCACCTGTGGTTTGGGATGATGCCTGGAAGTATCTTGTCGGTATTTGCAGAATCCTGCCTGATAAAAAGCCAGTCCTCATTGAATGAGACGGTAACGCTGTCATCCCTGTTCCCATCGCAGGAGTTGAAGAGAAACAGCACAATTGCCATAGCCGGCAACAGCGATATTCCGCAGGTTCTTTTCATGATTCACCGAATCCCGATACCGGATGAGCATATGCTACCACATCCCTGCCCGTTATCTCTTCAGGGCAAAGGATTATGAGCCTTTCGAGCACATTCCTGAACTCCCTGATATTGCCGGTCCATTTGATCTTCTGAAGTTCGGTGATGGCATCAGGCCGGATATTTTTCCTTCCCATGCCGTATTCACCGCAAATCAGGGTATTGAAATGCTCTGCCAGAAGAGGGACATCCTCCTTCCTCTCGTTAAGGGTGGGGACATGTATAAGTATGACACTCAGACGGTGGTACAGGTCTTCCCTGAAGGTGTTGCGGTCAATCTCCTCCCTGATATTCTTGTTTGTTGCGGCAATGACCCTTACATCAACCTGTATATCCTTGTCTGATCCCACCCGGGTTATTTTGTTTTCCTGGAGGGCCCTGAGGACTTTTGCCTGTGCTGCCAGGCTCATGTCTCCGACTTCATCGAGGAAGATTGTTCCGCCGCTTGCCTGTTCAAATTTGCCGATACGCTGTTTTATGGCAGAAGTGAATGATCCCTTTTCATGGCCGAAGAGTTCGCTCTCTATGAGCTCAGATGGTATGGCGGCACAGTTGACCTCCACGAACGGGCCGCGTGAGCGGTTGCTCTTCTCGTGAATCTGGTGGGCAACCAGCTCTTTACCTGTGCCGTTTGAGCCGGTGATGAGCACGCGGGCCTCGGTGGGAGCCACCCTGTCAATCATTTCCTTAACCTGCCTTATGGCAGGGGAGTTGCCAACTATCTCGTACTTTTTGCTTACCTGCTTCTTCAGAACTTTTGTCTGGGTGATGAGGGAGCCTCTTTCAAGCGCATTGCGGATGGTTATCAGCAACCGGTTGAGATCAAGGGGTTTCTCCAGGAAGTCAAAGGCTCCCTTCTTGATCGAATCAACAGCGGTATCGATGTTCCCGTGGCCGGAGATCATTATGACAGGCACATCTGCAGATATCTCCTGCATCTTCTGAAGTACCTCTATCCCGTCCATCTTTGCCATCTTGATATCACAGAGGACGGCATCATACTGCTGTTGCGAGAAGAGCTCGATGCCTGCACTTCCCTCTTCGGCGAGATCTACCTCATACTTCTCGTATTCAAGTACATCCTTAAGCGTATTCCTGATAGACCTTTCGTCGTCAATGACAAGTATCCTTGGCATGTTCTTTTTATTTTATCCTTTGTATGTCAGCCATTTCCACAGCTCCTTGTATGAAGTCTTCTTACCGTACATGAGAATGCCCGTACGGTAGATTTTTGCTGCCATCCAGACTGCCCCGAAGATTGTGAGCAGCATCAGCCCCATCGAGAGGGCTATCTCCCAGGCCGGAACGTCAAACGGTATCCTGGCCATCATCACAATGGGAGAGGTCAACGGAATAATTGAGAACCAGAATGAGAGGGAGCTTTCAGGATTTTGCATTGTGCCCATGGCAACCACCAGCCCCAGGATTATCGGAATGGTTACGGGCAGCATGAATTGCTGTGTCTCCGTCTCATTGTCCACGGCTGACCCTATTGCGGCAAAAAGTGATGCGTACAGCAGGTACCCCGTCAGGAAGTAGAAGATGAAGCTGAAGATGATAAGACCCCATGGCTGATTCAATGCTCCTGCGAATATCTGCTGGAATTCAGTAAGCTGTTCAGGTGTCACAGTGGTGGTGGCAGCACCCGGCGCCGACTGGTCTGCCTCTGCCAGGCTCCTGGGCAACTGTTGGATCTGTTCCATTGCACCCTCGGGGAGAAGGTTGGTCTTGACAATCATTACCAGGGCCAGGGTAAGTACTATCCACAGCGCGAACTGGGTCAGACCCACCAGGGCTACACCTATGATCTTGCCAAGCATAAGCTGCACAGGCTTGACCGATGATACTATCACCTCAACGATACGGTTGGTCTTCTCCTCAATAACACCCCGCATGACCATTGATCCGAACATGAAGACCAGCATGTACATAAGGAATCCCCCTATATAGGCAAGTGCCATGGAGATGCCGGTACTGGTCTCGCGTGCACTGCCCGTTTCGTCCATCTTGATGGTCTGCACCCTGACGCTGGTGTTGATGGTACGCAGGATCTCGTCTAGATTTTCAATATTGTAAGCAAGCAGCTTCTGCCTTTCAATCTCCTTTTCCAGCGATCCGGAGATATGGTCAAGAAGCCCTATCGGCGGTTGCTTGCGCGAAATGAGCTGGATGGCATCAGGATTGGTTACCAGGTCAGGGGAGATATAGAGCACCCCATAGTAACCCATTTCTGAAAAGCTGTTTTTTATGTCGTTGAGTCTTACACCCGATAGATATTCAAAATCGACATCCCTGGTGTCAGGGATTACATTGACAAAGAGGTCAGTTCCGTCTTCGATTACCGCTATCTTTTTGAACTCTTTGTCTTCATTGGTCATCACGAGCGCGGGGATGATGAAAATAAGGGCAAAGAGGAAGGGGGTAAGGAGGGTCATGATGATAAATGATTTCTTCCGTACCCTGGTGATATATTCACGCTTGATTATGAGTGCTATCTTGTTCATGGCTCAGTTTTTTGCAGATTCCCTGTTTTTTGTTTCCA
>CAYYEH010000043.1:14804-20999 GCA_964470815.1 uncultured Rikenella sp. | reverse complement strand
GGCGACATGGATGCCTACCGGAAGGTGGATCTGGATATCCCGGTGAATGCCGCCCTCTATTGCAAGGAAACCGGCTGCCATCATTTTTCACTTGTCTCATCGGTCGGGGCCTCGGCAAAGAGCGGGAACTTTTACCTGAAGTTCAAGGGTGAGGCTGAGGATGCTGCGGCCGGCATCGGATTGCCGTCAGTAGCGGTGTTCAGGCCCTCCATGCTCATGGGCAAGAGAAATGAATTCCGCCTGGCGGAGGAAATCGCAAAGATATCCGCCTCCCCCCTCTCCTTCCTCTTTCCATCGAAATACAGGCCAATAAAGGGCCTTGATGTGGCAAGGGCAATGATAGCCGCCGCAAAGCAAGAAGGACCGGGCTTCAGAGTATATCATTTCACGGAAATTAAGATTCTGGCAGTGAAACAGGCCGGACCGGAAAATTAACATAGGATGCGGGTCTTCCATTTACCATGGATGAAACAACCCGGCGGATCATATGGAAATAATTGCGTCCGGAACCATGGGAACCAGGAACAATAGTATCAGCGTAAAAATTAATATCAACAGGTAACTGACAGATAACATGGAATTTACAATCAGAAGAGCCGGCGAGGATGATTTCCCCGCCATCCTGGCACTGATAAACGAACTGGCGGAATATGAGAGGTCGCCCGATGCCGTTACCAACACCGTGGAACAGATGCACCGGGAGAAGGATCACTTCAGGTGCTTTGTTGCAGAGAGTCCTGAGCACGTCATCCTGGGGATGGCTCTTTATTTTTTCGCCTATTTCACATGGGTGGGAAAATCGATTTACCTCGAAGATATTATCGTCAGCAGGCAACACAGGGGTCTTAAAATAGGCTCTGCCCTCATGGACCGTGTTATGCGGGAGGCAAAGGATGAGAATTGCAAGCGGGTACGGTGGCAGGTGCTCGACTGGAACGAGACAGCCATCAGCTTCTACAGAAAGTGTGGTGCAGAGATCAGCAGTGACTGGCTGAACTGCACGTTTGATGAACAGGCGATTGCCAGGTACTGAAGTGAGGTGCAGAAATAAAGATAGACTGGCTGAACTGCACGTTTGATGAACAGGCGATTGCCAACTACTGAGATATGCCTGCGGTTAATGAAAATCCCAGGCAGACACCACCGGCAAAAGCCTTGTGAAGGCAGATGCACCTCCCACCGGATCTGATCATTCGGGCACAGCCCCCGCCGCATCTGATCATGCTGGCGCAACCCTCCCCACCGGATCTGAGCATTCGCCCCCCCACCGGTTTATAAAGTCACGATCACTGTCACACCCGATTTGACTTTAAACGATAATCTGCTAATTTTGTTTAAAGAACATAAACCTGTACCCATGAGCGAACTGATAAACAATTCATCGGAAAGAAAGAGACGACTTAAGACACTGATACTGAGACTTCACCAGGGCGAAGCCGAAGATAAGGTCCGGGAAGATCTGCTTAGCACTCTGAGCCAGATACCTTATGGCGAAGTTGTGGAGGTTGAACAGGAACTTATAAGCGAAGGGCTTCCCGAGGAGGAGGTACTGAGGCTCTGTGACGCACACTCGGCCGTGCTGCACGGCAATGTAGACCTCTCGGCGGCAAAGAAGATACCGCCCGGGCACCCTGTTGACGTACTCATCAATGAGAACAAGGAGTTGCGTAAGGTGGTTACTGAGATAGAGAACCTGATCTCAGCCATCAGTTATGACTCCGGGCCCGTGAAGGATTCAGAACTCTTCCGGTTACTCGGCCTTTTCAACAGCCTGTGGGATGTCGACAAGCACTACCAGCGCAAGGAATACCTCCTCTTCCCGTACCTCGAGAAGCAGGGAATCACCGGTCCACCCAAGGTAATGTGGGGCAAGCACGATGAGATCAGGGAACTGATCAAGGGGGGGATTGAACTCCTTCGCAGC
Source organism: uncultured Rikenella sp. (assembly GCA_964470815.1). Classification (GTDB taxonomy): domain Bacteria; phylum Bacteroidota; class Bacteroidia; order Bacteroidales; family VadinHA17; genus SR-FBR-E99. The sequence continues at coordinate 19,075 of CAYYEH010000043.1, read as the reverse complement.
GGCGGGATCACCCGTGAGGAACTGGTCGCAGCCGGAGAGATAGTGCTCCTTCCTGCTGCCAGGGGAGTAAAAGACATGACCACCAAGGAAGAAGAGATACTGCTCCCTATGGCCCTTGACACCCTCAACGAGGCCGACTGGTATGCCATCCAGAAGCAGTCGCTCGAGATAGGTTACTGCCTGTATGATCCGAAAGAGACATGGAAACCCGAATGGGCGCAGGAAGACACTCTTCACGAGATGAACAAGAATGCGGACACAGTGCAGCTTCCGTCAGGCAGCTTCACCATGGAAGAGTTGCTTGCCATACTTAACAGGCTCCCGATAGACATGACCTTCGTCGACCGCAATGACAAAGTGAAGTATTTCTCGCAGAGCGAAGAGAGAATTTTTCAGCGGAACAGGGCGATCCTGAACCGGGATGTGAGGCACTGTCATCCTCCCGCCAGCGCCCACATAGTGGATAAGATAATAGAGGATTTCAAGTCGGGAAAGGCCTCGAGAGCTCCTTTCTGGATCAACATCGGAGGAAGGATGATTCACATCGAATATTTCGCCTTGCGGAACGACAAGGGAGAATACCTGGGAACGCTGGAGGTATCGCATAATGTTTCACCATACAGGGAACTTGAGGGAGAACAGAGAATACTTTCATACACTAAATAACCATGAATCAGAACAGAATCATTATAAGTCCGAAGACGAAGGTGCTGGCGCTGATTGAGGCTTATCCGCAGCTTGAGGATACGCTGATAAACTATGTGCCTGCATTTGAGAAGCTCAAAAACCCGGTGTTGAGGAAGACCGTGGCCCGCATTGCCACCCTGCAGCAGGCAGCGGTCATTGGCAACGTAAAGGTAGAGGAGCTCATCAACGTGTTGCGGAAAGAGGTGGGTCAGGATCTGATTTCCGGAGTTGCAGAGCAGGAGATCAACACAGTTATGCCCTCGTGGTATGATCCTGCGCTGGTGAAGCAGGAGACGGATATAAGGCCGATGCTTGCCGCCGGCGAACAGCCTGTGAACCAGGTGATGGCAGATCTTAACAAGCTTGAAGCGGGGGTGATTTACAGGGTCACCGCACCCTTTGTGCCCGCCCCGCTGATAGAGAAGGCGGCAAGCCTGAACATCGACCACTGGCTGAAGCAGGAAGCTGACGAGCTGTTCCATCTGCACTTCCGTAAAAAGGGGTAAAAAATACCTTGATTTTCAAGGTAACTGGCACGGATTTTGTGCCATTTTATGAAATTTTTATCTGAAAATGAGATCAATACGTCTGCCGGGCAATACAGCCGTCAGGATGGCCCTGTTGCTGTTAATGATGCTCTTCGCCGGATGCGAGGAACTTTTCAATGAGAATCGAACAGCAGTTTTCATGCTAAATTATGTAAATTATGCCTGGGGTTATCAGAACAGGGGATACATAATTGATTCTGAGGGTGTTGTAAAAGAATTCGACCTGCCTGAAAGTTGGAACCACGTTGATGATGAGGGTTATATCAGTGAAGCGGACATGGCCGAGAATATTCTCAGGGCTGGCAATACAGTATGTATAATCAGCAAGTCAGACATGGCATATTACTCCGGCAAGCTCAGATCCGCAGTCAAGGGTAAAATAAGCGAGCCTGAGCACAGGATGTGCGATGCCGGCTCAACCGTCTATGCAGGTTTCCTGTATGAACCAGGGAACAGCAGGTACAGGTACGTTTTCATAAGGCAAACCGGAGATTTCTACACTGAGAACCTGTCGAAGGATGCCGCGGCGATTTATGAGTGGATGCAGGATCCGTGCGATGGAAACCTTAGTGTAAAACTCAGGTAAAAAATTACATAAGGGTAAGAGGGGACGGCTTCTATCATGAGAGTTTCAGAGTCGTATTAATCATTTGAGATACAGTCCGTAAAAAAAGATTATCATGAAAAAGGCCGTAATGATCCTGGTCCTTGGCAGTCTCCTGTTTATTCTGCCTCACAGGGCTTTCTCACAGTTCAGTGTATCCTATTATTCATCCAGCCTGTCGAAGGTAGGTGTCGCATACGACTTCACCCCCGTATTCTGGAGTGAATTCAGGCTGTACAGTAACACCGGCATAGGCAACATCACACCTGAACTGGTATTCTGTTTCAACGTGTCAAGGAAAGAATTCCACAGGGTGTATGTCGGATTTGGCGGCAATGTAAACTATTTCACAGGTTTCGTGATGCCTGTCGGTGTTCAGTTCACACCATTTGAGAGGTTTGACAGGTTTTCGCTGCACATAGAACTGGAGCCCACACTTGATCTGTCATCAGAAGACGTAATCATCCAGTCTTCCTGGGGAATCAGGTACAGGTTTCTCAAACAGGAATAAAAATAGTAAATTAACGGTGTCATGCCGGCCGGATGGGTGTTGCAGTGCTGCAAGGAACCATCCTGGTACGAGATTGCTGATTTTATGGTAATTAAAACAGACCATACAGATAAGGTATACTCATACCTCGCACTCCGAAAGGCAGTGGGCTGGATCGGGATACTCCTCCCGTTTGTACTGGTGCTGGGTCACCTGGTCATTTTCAACGGTGAGCGTGTGCTTACCAACATGAGCGTGTACTACCACACCGGCATGCGAGATGTTTTTGTTGGTGCTTTGTGTGCCATTGCACTTTTTCTTTTCTTTTACAAGGGTTATGACCGCTGGGATAATATCACTGCCGACCTCGCAGGGGTGTTCGCACTTGGAGTTGCCTTCTTCCCTACTGTCGAGGATGGTCCATGGGACTGGGTTGCCTGGGTACATTTCACCTCCGCCGCATGCTTCCTGGTGATACTTGCGCTTATTTCAATCTTTCTCTTCACCCGCGGCGAGAAACATCCCACGGAGATGAAAAGGAAGAGGAACATCGTCTACCGTGCATGCGGCATTGTCATGATCACGGCGCTGGCTTCAATTGAGGTCTTTTTCCTGTTCTTCGACGGGATCAATTCTGATTCAGGATTTGTGCTTATTGCCGAGACAATTACTCTGGTGGCTTTCGGCATCTCGTGGCTGACCAAGGGTGGGACGCTCTATCCGGACAAACCAAAAAAAAGTTATATCATGGAACAAGAAGAAAATCTGATCAGGGTATTTGTGGGCCCGGAACCTACAGCCCTCCTCCTGCTGGAGATGCTGGAAGAGACGGGTGTAAAGGGACTGATAAAGAATGATTCGGGACTGGGTTACATTGGTGCCGTACCCCAGGTCATGGACCTGTATATCATGGAAGATGACCTGGAAAAGGCAACTCCCCTTATCAATGAGTTCAGGGAGAAGCATCATCCCGAAAAGGATTTTTAAAATATACTTCTATATGAAAAGAACATCTTTATATGCGGCAGTCATCGTGTTGCTGGTTGCCGCATCATGCAACAGTTCAACTCAAACATCTGATATGATTATAACCAACGCGAGGATCTGGACAGGGAACGCGGATCAGCCGTTTGCGGAGGCCATGGCGGTCTCCGGTGACACAATAGTTGCCATTGGCAGTAACCGTGAAGTTATGAAGTACAAGGAATCCGGCGCTGTTATTGACCTCGGCGGCTGGTTTGTTGCCCCGGGTTTCATTGACTCACACGTTCATCTGCTGCAGGGGGGATCAAACCTTGCCTCGGTGCAGTTGAGGGATGCCTCCACCCCGGAGGAGTTTATTAAGCGCATTAAAGAGTTTGCCGCAACTCAGAAGCCCGGTACATGGATTCTTGGCGGCGACTGGGATGGTATGGGCTGGGAGAGCCTTCCCTCCAGGTCATGGATTGACTCCGTCACCCGTGACCACCCGGTCTTTGTCTCGCGGCTCGATGGTCACATGGCGCTGGCCAACTCCCTGGCCATGAAGCTTGCAGGCATTGACCGCAAGGTGAAGGACATAGCTGGAGGAACGATTGGGAAAGACGTCCGCGGCGAACCGACCGGTATCTTCAAGGACAATGCCATGGATCTCATCTCCGTGAAAATCCCTGAGCAGTCGGCTGAGGAGGTTGACCGTGCACTGGTTGCGGCCATGAAATACCTTGCTTCCAACGGGGTCACCTCGGTGCATGCCGTTGATGCGGCAGCCTATGCTGACGGTCTTGACCGTGTTCGCGCCAGCGGGGGGCAGATAACGCGTATCTACTACCTCCAGACAATAAGTCGCTGGAAGGATATGATGGAACAGGTTGAGCGCGAAGGACATGGCGACAGGTGGATAAGCACCGGCGGTGTGAAGGGGTTTGTCGACGGTTCCCTGGGCTCCCATACGGCAGCCTTC
>CAYYEH010000043.1:6255-14704 GCA_964470815.1 uncultured Rikenella sp. | reverse complement strand
GCCTTCGGCAGCGACTGGTTCGTTGCGCCGGCAACACCACTTGAAGGGATCTACGGAGCCGTTACCCGCCGCACCCTTGACGGCATGAATCCCGGAGGCTGGGTTCCTGAACAGAAAATCACCGTCGGGGAGGCGCTGAAAGCATATACCATCAATGCCGCCTATGCATCGTTCGAAGAAGATATCAAAGGCACGCTTGAGCCGGGAAAACTGGCCGACTTCGTGGTGCTTGACCGCGATATCACCGCCATCGACCCCGTGGAGATATGGGAGACGAAGGTACAGCAGACATGGGTAGGCGGGAAAAAGGTGTTTGACCGTACCGCTGACCAGTAATGAAAACTGAAGTGATGGTCAACAGGCACTTTATCAGGGCAGCGGCCACGGCCATTCTGATGCTGCCCTTTTTGAACTGTCAAAAAACTGATGCTCAGATGAAGAGAGCAAGAGAATACGGAATTGAGATTGGCATACTTCGTACCGGAAGTAACAACGCCATCACCGATGTGCCCGGAGTGAAGGTGGGCCAGGTCACACTGAAGGAGGGCGACTCGGTAAAAACAGGAGTCACGGTTATTCTGCCTCATGACGGAAACCTTTTTCAGCAGAAGGTACCGGCTGGAATCTTCGTGGGCAACGGGTTCGGAAAACTTGCAGGTTATACACAGGTTGAAGAGTTGGGCAACCTCGAGACACCGGTGGTGCTGACTAACACGCTGAGTGTGTCGACTGCCGTCGCAGCGGTTATAGAACATACCCTCTCGCAGCCGGGCAATGAGGGAGTGACGAGCGTCAACGCCGTTGTTGGCGAGACCAATGACGCCAGGCTCAATGACATCAGGGGGAGGCATATAACCACCTCACATGTTCTGGAGGCGATCAGGAGCGCAACCGGCGGTCCTGTTGCCGAGGGGAGCGTTGGTGCCGGCACCGGCACAGTCTGTTTCGGGTTCAAGGGAGGGATAGGCACTTCATCGCGCGTGCTGCCTGCCACCAGAGGAGGTTATACCGTGGGTGTGCTGGTGCAGACTAACTACGGGGGGATTCTTCAGGTCAATGGCGTTCCGGTCGGACAGGAGCTCGGACGTTACAGCTTCAGGACCACCGTGAATGAGTACAGGGAGGACGGGTCATGCATGATTGTAGTCATGACCGACGCACCCCTGACCTCGAGGAACCTGAAGAGGCTTGGCTCCAGGGCTTTTGCAGGCATGATGAGGACCGGAGCCTCCGGATCGAACGGCAGCGGAGATTATATCATTGCTGTTTCGACGGCTGAAGAGCTCCGTATCCCCTACTCTTCTGATTCAATGTACGAGCAGTGGCGCGAGATCAGAAATGATGAGATGGATCTGTTGTTCCAGGCTGCCGCCGAGGCAACCGAGGAGGCCGTAATAAACTCTTTCTTTGCCGCTGAGACCACGAAGGCCAGGAACGGCATGACAGTTGAGGCGCTGCCTGTTGAAAAGACGCTGGAGATACTCCGGAAATACAACAGGCTGAAGGAAAAATGACTTCGTTTTTACGATTTGCCACGAGCGGTTACACCATTGTCGGGTTTACGGCGACATCGGAGCCAATGCCAGGGATTCAGTTGCCGGGCAATTCATTAATCCCAAAAAAAATGAAATGAGAACAGCCTTGCTCCTGTCAGTATTCCTGCTGGCGGTTTCATGTTCAACAAAACAAAACGGAAAGACCATGTTTACCTCCCTTGACTCATTGCTTGCAGTCGAATTTGTCGCCGGAGAGCCCGGCGGCGCGGTCCTTGTCATGAAGGGTGACAGTCTTGCTTATCTGAAGTGTTTCGGCCTTGCCGATATGGTGACCGGGGAGAAGATAACCGCGAACACCCTCTTCAATCTTGGCTCGATATCAAAGACCGTCGTGGCCAGCGGGATACTCATCCTGCAGGAAGAAGGGAAACTGTCACTTGCTGACCCTTTGAGCAAATACTTCCCCGGATTCAGGAACCGGGAGATAGCAGACAGGGTGACGGTGATGCACCTGCTGACTCATACATCGGGACTCCCGGATAACAGGCCGGTGAGTGAGGACCGGGAGTTCTTCATAACCGCGAAGGACTATGAAAACTGGGCACCTGTGATGCAGGCTGAGAACCTGGTTTTTGAACCTGGCGGAAAGTATGAGTATTCCAATCCCGCGTTCAACGGCCTGGCGCTGATCATAGAGAAGGTCAGCGGGCAGAAGTGGCAGGATTTTATTTCTGAGAAGATATTCAGTCCGGCGGGAATGGTTACGAGCACCATCACTGACGGACCTCACCCGGAAAGGGGTGTATCACATGCATACGAGATGGTAAACGGGGTGTGGACGGAGTCTGACTATGGTGAGTTTCCCACCTTTCCGGCTGCCGGTAACGGAGGGGTATGGAGTTCGGTGACCGAGCTTGCGCTTTATGAGAAGGCCATCAGGGAGAATCTCTTCCTCGGCCCGGAACTCACAGAAAAATCGAGGACAATCTGCCGACCTGACGACTGGTCAGGCAGCGAGCCTCCGTTCATCGGTTACAGCTGGTTTATCGGTGAGGAGCAGATCCTTGGTGAGGTGAACAGGTTCGGTGTTAAGGTCGTTTATCACACCGGCGACCAAGGAGGGTTCAGGGCCTTCCATTTTTCAATACCTGAAAAGAACCTTCTATATGTAGGCCTGTTCAACAGGCCTCCGGAGAATTTAAATAAGATCATATTCACAGGGCTGGAGGAGCTCAGCAAAAATAACTGGCTGGATTGACAGGTCATTCTTGAGGCAGGTAAGATATCCGCCAGATCAGGCCGGGTTTCACATGCAACATCACCGGAGATGGCTAATAATATAATTGCTAATTTTGCCGGATGACACTTCAGATATTATTATTACTGGCCGGCCTGGGGTTGCTTATTGCCGGGGCTGAATGGCTGGTAGGCGGAGCCTCTTCACTAGCAAGGAAATTCAAAATCTCAGATCTGACCATAGGGCTGACGGTTGTGGCATTCGGCACCTCGGCCCCGGAGCTGGTCGTGAACCTCTTTGCAACGGCACAGGACCATCAGGATATCTTTTTCGGCAACATCCTGGGCAGCAACAATTTCAATCTCTTCATCATTCTTGGCATTGCGGGAGTGATTCTGCCCCTCAAGGTGCAGGTCAGCACCGTCTGGAAAGAGATCCCGATGTCTCTGGCAGCGCTGGTCGTCTTTTATATCATGGTTCATATTCCGTCACCGGGCGGAATTAGGATGCTCGGCAGAATTGACGGTCTCATACTTCTCGGAATGTTTGCATTGTTTCAGTATTACATCTACAGGCAGATTAAGGATTATGAGCCGGAGGAAACCGTGCATAAGCCTTCCGGGCCGCTTTTTAAAATGATAGCATTTATCATTCTGGGTCTGGCAGGATTGATAACCGGCGGTAAACTGGTACTTGACAATGCTATTCTGATTGCAAAGGCAATGGGAGTAAGCGAGAAGGTCATCGGGCTCACCATCATTGCTGCCGGAACCTCACTGCCAGAGCTGGCGACTTCGGTTGTTGCCGCCTTCAGAAAGAATGCCGATATTGCCGTGGGGAACATCGTGGGGTCCAATATCTTCAATCTTTTGCTTATAGGAGGACTGGTTTCGACGGTCAGTCCCATCAAATACAGTCCTATCTTTGATATAGACTTTTACATTCTTGCCGCGGGTACTGTTATTCTCTTCATCAACCTGATAGCATGGAGGAAGCACAGGCTTGACAGGTGGGAAGCCGCTCTTCTTCTGATCTCATATGTCGGGTACACCGTATACCTGATTTCGAAGCATGGATGATCCCCGGCAACATCTCCCCTGCTCTTAAATGCTCCGGACTGACCGAAACCGCCTGACCGGTGTTAAGTATCTCTTTTATTCCGGAAACGCAATGGAGAGTATTAAGGTCTCCTGGCGAGTTCAGTACCATGATAATCTGTTCATTGTGAGCATGGATCCATAGTGTCTGGCAGGGCTTGCATGTTGTCTTTGCGGATGCGGGAGTCAGCGAAGCAATAAACAACACAGGGGTTGCTGGCGCCCCGAAAAAAGCAGTTAACTTTAATGTCCGATCTGTGTTCATATAAAAGGAATACTTACTATGAAGCTTTAAAGCATCAGACCATATAATGAAAATTAAAAATTCTATTTACGCAACGCTGTTTTTACTTTTTCCCTCATTTGTCGGGGGGCAGGAACTACCGGTTAAAAAGTCACTGACAGAGATTGAATGGAGCAGTCGTGCCATAACTGACGGGGTAGTCCTGAAGTCGGCTCAGGCAAGGCTGTTTGACTCTGACCAGGCAATATACGTTGTTGAAATCGATACCACAGCAGGCCGGTTTGAGTTTGGAGTGGCAGCAGGCGACAAGCCGATTATTACCAGTGCCTATGCTGCCGGCGAGGGTGTTTTGGCAGCCATCAACGGCACCTTTTTCAACATGCAGGAGGGTTACAATGTGCACTATGTCAAAGTGAACAATTCTGTTGTGGCTGTGACGGATGAAAAGGAGTTTGGCATCAGGGCCACCGGGGTTTTCACCGCTACGGGAGAGGCAGTTAATATTGCAGCCTGGGGACCGGAAAGTGAAGATGCCGGGATATTGAAGGCTGAAGATGCCATTGTCACCGGTCCCCTGCTCACGGATAACGGTCAGGACATCGTACTCGACAGCATCAACTTCAACAAGAACCGCCATCCCCGGTCTCTTCTGGGCATAACCGGCGAGGGGCTTGTTCTTTTCATTGCCGTTGACGGCAGGCAGCCAGGCTATGCCGATGGTATGAGCCTCTTTGAGCTGAGGGAACTGGCGCATAGCCTGGGGTGCAGGGAGATACTCAATCTTGACGGCGGCGGTTCAACCACTCTCTACGTAAGGGGCGAGGGTGCCAGCGGGGTGGCAAACAAGCCCTCCGGCAAGATTGAAAGGCCTGTGCCAAGCATTGTCTTCGTGAAAAAGATTGAATAACCAAAAAGATGAATATACAATGAGCTATACACTGCAACCTGGCGCTAAAGCCATAGACTTCAGGCTTCCCGCCACTGACGGGAAAGAGTACAGCCTGTCTGATTTTGATAAATACCTGTACCTGGTGGTATTCTTCACCTGCAACCACTGTCCCTATGTGATCGGGTCAGATGAGGTCACAAGGGCAACTGCGGAAAAGTTCCGGAATAAAGGGGTGGCTTTTATCGGTATCAACTCCAACAGTGAGAACACCTATGAGGAGGACAGCTTCCCGAACATGGTAAAGAGGATGAAGGAGCACAATTTCCCGTGGAAATACCTGTATGACAGGGATCAGACGGTGGTAAAGGCCTACGGAGGGCTTAAAACGCCTCATTTCTTTGTCTTCAACAGTGACCGCACCCTGGTCTATACCGGGCGTGGGGTGGACTCTCCGAGAGACACCTCGCGCATGACCGTCAACGACCTCGACAGGGCGCTGGAGGAACTGACCACCGGAAGGAATATCACCGTTAAGGTTACCAATCCCATCGGGTGCAACATCAAATGGGAAGGCCGCGAGGCAAAGTGGATGCCCCCGGAAGCATGTGACCTGGTATGAACCGCCTGGATGCCCTCATCAACGTGTGACCTGGCATGAATACTTTTGCAGCCACCAAAGCCTGTGACACAATATGAGCACTCCCGCCATACATATCTCGGATCTTACCAAAAGATACGGCAAAGACCGGGGCATCGAGAACATAAACCTCCAGGTGGAGGAGGGTGAGATCTTTGGTTTCATTGGTCCGAACGGCGCCGGCAAGTCGACTACAATACGCGTGCTGCTGAACCTGCTCATACCGACAGGCGGAAGTGCACGTATCATGGGGCTTGACATATTAAGGGATTCGAAGAAGATAAGGGCGAATACTGGCTACATCCCTTCTGAGGCCAATCCATGGCCAGATATGACTGCCAGGGAATTCCTACGGTACAGTGCCTCATTCTACGGTATCCCGCATGACGCGAATAAAATCCCTGAACTGATGGAGATGTTTGATGTTGAGCCTGGCAGAAAAATATCAAACCTCTCATCGGGTAACAGGAAGAAGCTCTCCATCATCCAGAGCTTTCTTCACACTCCCGGTTTGCTGATCGTGGATGAACCTACCACCGGGCTTGACCCGCTGATGCAGTCGAGGTTTTTCGATCTTCTTCGTTCGGAGAACAGGAGAGGGATGACCGTTTTCTTTTCCTCGCATACGCTCAGCGATGTACAGATGCTCTGCGGGCGGGTGGCTATCATAAGGGAGGGCAGGATAGTAAATGTGGAAGCAATTGAGACCCTGAGAAAGAAACAGCTGAAAAGGATCAGGATAGAATTCTTTGACAGGGTACCCGAAAGTCTGACCGGCATGCCTGGAATGGAAAAGGGTGCCATTGTTTCAGGCAAAGCCATGGAATTCGTCTGGTCAGGCGATATGAATAGCCTGATCACTGCTCTAAGCGGAAAGGATATCGCTGATATGACCGTGGAGGAGCCTTCGCTTGAGGAAATCTTCATGCACTACTATAACCAGTCCGGGATGAACAGATGAACAGGAGTCTTTTTCTCAGGGAACTGCGCAGCAATGCAACCGGACTGCTGGTCTGGACGGCAATCATTGCCTTCCTCACCACTGCCACCATGTCTCTCTACAACATCTTTCTCGAGAACAATGCGAAGATACTGGCTATGGTCAGCATCCTCCCTGAAGGAGCATTGCAGTTCAAGGGTGTTGCCGATATCAACGACCTCTTTTCAGTTCTTGGCTTCTATGCTGCCAATAATGTGATCTACATGCTTGTTCTGGGCAGCATCTACTCAATTGTACTCTCTTCCAACATCCTCCTGAAGGAGGAATTTGGCAGAACCGCAGAGTTCCTGCTTTCGTGGCCGGTAACAAGAAAACAGGTCTTCTTCAGCAAACTGGCCGTGGTCGTCATAAATATTTTTGCAATCAATCTGATAATAACCATTGCCGGATACCTGTCACTAGAGGCCTGCAAGAAGGAACCCTATAGTGTTGATGCATTTCTTTTTATGTCACTGTACACCCTCTTCCTTCACCTTTTCTTCGCAGCGCTTGGTCTCTTCATGTCGGTGCTGGTTAAAAAACCGAGACCGATAACCACCCTGAGTGTGGCATTGGTAATGGTTCTATATTTCCTCTCCACGATCTCAAATATCACACCTGATATGTCATGGGCAGGATATATCAGTCCATATAAATTCATTGATCTTGATGTGGTTAATCCTGCATACCGGTTAGACCTTGTCAGTATTTTGTATTTTACTGTATTCCCGTTTCTTCTGATCTTCTCATCCCTGAGAATATATCTCAGGAAGGATATTTATCTTTAGAAAGGGTTTTAAGCCCTGAAGAAAAACCAAATGGTGCGGGCGAAGATAAGATTCAGTCAATTATGATGATCAGGACAATCACTTCAATACTCATGACGATGACTTTACTGGTATCAGCCCCTCTGTGGTCACAGCAATACTCAGGAAACATATTTGACTCGAGCGGCGACATAGGAAGCTGCGTTATCAGGGGTACGACGGAATTCGACCCTGAATCTCAGGAATATACTCTGACCGGGTCCGGCGACAATATCTGGTTTGATTCTGACCATTTTCATTTCGCTTGGAAGAAACTGAAAGGCGATTTCATCCTCAGCGCCGATATCAGGTTCATCGGTAAAGGCAGCCATGAACACAGGAAAGCCGGCTGGATGATCAGGGACGGACTCGGGAGTGGTGTGCCACATGTGAGCGCAGCGGTCCACGGCGACGGACTGGCCTCGCTGCAGTACCGGGTAGCCGGGGATGGAGAAACAGGCGAACACAGGTCTCCGGTTGTTGCCCCGGATGTCATTCAGCTTGAAAGGAAAGGTGACCTGTTCATCTTCTCCGCCGCCGTCAGGGGTAAGCCTTTTGATACCGTGGCTGTAAGGCAGGCATCGCTTACCGGCGAAGTGTATGCCGGGCTGTTTATCTGCTCGCACGATAACAGTGTTGCCGAAAGCGCCGTATTTTCAAATGTGCGGATCACAAGGCCGGCCTGGGCCGGACTGGTGCCCTATCGTGATTACCTCGGGAGCGCCCTGGAGATACTGGATATTGAAACCGGGCTTCGCAGGGTGGTATTCCAGGCACCCAACTCAATACAGGCGCCCAACTGGACGCCTGACGGCAGGTACCTTATCTACAACAGTGACGGTTTGCTCTACCGGTTTGACCTTGAAACCGGCAAGCCGGAGGTGATCAATTCAGGGTCTGCCACCAGCAACAACAATGACCATGTCCTTTCATTTGACGGAAAGATGCTGGGTATAAGCCATCATGTCGCAGAAGAAAACAACAGGTCAATAATCTACATCATGCCTGTAGAATGGGTCTCGCCGGAGGGGGTCACAACGGAGGTGGGCGCTCCGGACGGCGGT
>CAYYEH010000043.1:0-6155 GCA_964470815.1 uncultured Rikenella sp. | reverse complement strand
GGCGCTCCGGACGGCGGTGCTCCGGACGGCGGTGCTCCGGAGAGGATTACCGCACTGGGTCCTTCCTACCTCCACGGCTGGTCGCCTGACGGTCGCTGGCTGACATATACTGCAGAGCGAAACGGCGACTTTGACATTTACAAAATATCGGTAAAAAAGAAAAAAGAGGTCAGGCTAACCGATGCACCCGGCCTGGATGACGGGTCTGAGTACTCACCTGACGGGAAGTATATTTACTTCAACTCGGTCCGCACCGGAACCATGAAGCTCTGGCGTATGAAGCCTGACGGTTCACAACAGGAGCAGCTGACCTTTGATGAATACAATGACTGGTTTCCTCACCTCTCACCGGAAGGAAAATGGATTGTCTTCCTCTCCTTCATGCCGGATGTCAGAGCGGATGATCACCCGTTCTACAAACATGTATATATCAGGAAGATGGCGATTCCTGAGCCGGAAGCCGGACGCCAGAACCTTCCAGTCCTGACCCCCGCGGTAATTGCGTATCTTTACGGCGGACAGGGGACCATTAACGTTCCCAGCTGGTCTCCTGACGGGAAGAAGGTGGCTTTCGTAAGCAACAGCGGACCTCTTTCCGAGAAGTATGATCAGAACATAAAAAAAAACAGTCCGTAACCTGAGGCGGCAGCAGGATGATAAGGATACGAAAAATAACCAACCCCTATCTTGAGGCGAATATCAGGAAGATTGAGGCAGTAAAGGAGATTCTCCGGGTACAGTTTCCTGCCGTTAGCGAGAGGAGGATTGCTGATCTTGATGTTCAGTTTGTCGATCCACTGAAGCACAGATACCAGTCATCCCTGTTTGTCGCAGAAGACATTCATGAGACGGTGAAGGCTTTCGCAGTGATGCTTTTCATGCCCGATCTCCGTTTCTGTTTTCTTGATTATATAGCCTCGTCTCCAGCGAGTTCATCATCAGGGTTAGGGAGTGCGCTGTATGAGCGTACCAGGGAGGAAGCCATCTCACTCGATGCCATCGGGCTCTTCTTCGAGTGCCTTCCGGATGATCCGGCATTATGCAGTGATCATCAGACCCTTGAGCAGAACCGTAAAAGGCTGGCCTTCTATGAGCGGTTTGGTGCAAGGCCTATAGTCAACACACTTTATGAGACACCGGTAAAACCTGAAGACGATTGTCCTCCTTACCTGGTCTATGACGGGCTGGGCCAGCGCGTCTCAATCTCACGCGATGAGCTTCGAGGGATAGTCAGGGCAATCCTTGAAAGGAAGTACAGCGATTATTCCGGAGCCGAATATAATAATATGGTTATCAACAGCATAATTGATGACCCGGTGATCATCAGGCCTCCTCGTTACACCCGCCGGAAGATAACCCCGGAGGGTCCGGCCGTCCTGCCTGAGAAGAAGAAGATCTGGCTGGCCGTCAATGACCGGCATTCTATACATCACATCAGGGAGCGGGGTTATGTGGAATCGCCTGTAAGGGTAAAGAGCATTCGTAAGGAGCTGGATAAAAGCGGGCTGTTCAGGATGGGTAAAATCAGGGAGTATCCTGACAGGCACATTCTTGATGTACATGACAGTAATTACTTCAACTATTTTAAAAAGGTCAGCCAGAGCATTCCCAAAGGGCAGTCGGTCTACCCATATGTATTTCCATTGAGATATGCCAGCAGGGCACCGAAGGATCTGTCAGTGAGAGCCGGATATTATTGTTTTGACACCTTCACCCCCCTCAACCAGGATGCTTTCCTGGCGGCGCGGTGGGGCGTGAACTGCGTTATGAGCGCCGCTGACGAACTTTTGGCCGGAACACGATACGCATATGTTCTTACCAGGCCACCGGGGCACCATACCGAGCGATCTGTATTCGGCGGCTTCTGTTATTTCAACAACTGTGCAATTGCCGCACATTATCTGAGCAGCAGCGGCAGGGTGGCAATACTGGATACAGATTATCATCACGGCAACGGACAGCAGCAGATCTTCTACGACCGTAGTGATGTGCTCACCGTCTCAATTCACGGGCATCCGTCATTTGCATATCCCTATTTTTCAGGATTTGAGGAGGAAAAAGGGGAAGGAGAAGGTATTGGCTTCAATCATAATTTCCCCCTCCCGGAGAAGGTGACACATGAACAGTACATGAAGGTCCTTTCGCGTGCACTAAATATCATAAAAAAATTCAAGCCTGATTACCTTATAGTTGCGTTGGGTCTGGATCCCGCCAAGGGTGACCCGACCGGTACCTGGAGCTTTACTCACAGCAACTTTGCGGTTAACGGGGAGATGATTGGGAGCCTTAGGCTGCCTACTCTTGTGGTACAGGAGGGGGGTTACCGGAATCAGTCGCTTGGCCTCAATGCCAGGGCATTTTTCACCGGCCTGCACAGGGCACATAACGGTAAAAACCCAATGAAATGAAGAAATCGATATTTACAATGACCGGTCTTAAGCGTTACCTGCTGGTGGCCGGCATACTGCTGGTTGCGGTCATCCTGCTGGCCAACAAGCTCCTGATCTGGGGTGCTGCCTTCCTGGCCGCCGGGCTGATAATCCTGGGCATACAACAGCTTATCCTGCTTAACGTAAAGGTCTCAAAATTTGAGGACAATATCTCAGGCCTCGAAGAGAAAAACCAGGGTCTGGCGAAGCTGAACGAGAAGCTGATGGAGGAGAATGCGTTCCTTAAAGAGAGGCATTTCCAGATAACTCAGATTAAAAGCATCCTGGAGATGAATCTATTCGAGATAGACACCCGGTTTAAGCGGACTGTAAACAAGACGGAACAGTTCAATGACCGTGAGATACGTTACATAGGCAGCCTTGGTGTCTCGCTCAAAGCAAAGTATGGCATTGATCTCAAGGAACTCAGGTTCAAGTATATGCCTGAAAGTGACGAGCTTATCGTTGCCAATATCAATCCACGGTTCCTTTCATTTGGCAACCGCAAGCTGGAGTGGGAGTTCTTCGAGACGCTGGAATACCGGAGGCAGCTGCCGCTGACGGTAAAGAGGTGGATGACCAGTGATGACCTGGCTGAACGGGCAGAAAAACTGAAGGAGGAGATTCGCCTTCAGACGGAGCATTCGCTTGAGAGCGGGCCGGAGGAGTTTGCCTGGATCATGGAACCCATCAGGGAGAACGTAGAGAATACCATCAGGATAATGTTCAAGGGAATCTGCAGCAATATACGCATTGCGGAACTGGCTGACAACAGCTTTGTACCGCTGGAAAGCATCAGGCTTGACAGACTGGAGGAGAAGAAGAGGCAAGATTCCCTGAAGGGATAGATGGAGCAGGCGAAAAGAAGAGGCAAGATTCCCTGAAGGGATTGATGGAGCAGGCAAAAAGAAGAGGCAAGATTCCATGCAGGGATTGATGGAGCAGGCAAAAAGAAGAGGCAGGATTCCATGCAGGAAAAGAAGTGACTGAAGAAATAATACGTACTTTTTTAAAAAACAGAACTGAATGACAGGTGTGAATAGGGTGCTGGCCCTGGCGGTTATTGCGGCCACCGTGACGCTGGCAGCCGGTTGCGGGGGTGACCTCAGGCGCCGTGGTAATAATCTGTTATGGTATGACAAGCCAGCTGCGGAGTGGACCGAAGCGCTGCCCGTAGGCAACGGGCGACTCGGAGGTATGCTGTTCGGTGATCCGGTGACCGGGCGCCTCCAGGTGAATGAGGAGTCACTCTGGGGTGGGGCAAATGTGCCCAACAACAATCCAGGCGCATTGGTAAAACTGCCGAAGATAAGGGAGCTGATTCTTGACGGCAAAATACCGGAGGCATACGAACTCTCTGAGAAATACCTTGCAGGCATACCCGCAAAAACCTGGTCATATCAGACTTTGGGAGATATTTTCTTCCGGTTCACTGACACCACTGCCGTGACAGGTTACAGGCGGGAGCTGGACCTGGCAACCGGAATTGCCGGTGTCAGCTTCGAAAGGAACGGAAGAAAGATTCAATATGAGGTATACGTCCCTGCCGGAGAAGACCTGATGGTCATCAGCATGCGGTCGCAGGATGAGGGCGGCCTTGACATGGAAATAGTGCTGGGCCGGTCACAGGGTGGGAGTATCAATGACCTGGCTGGTTTAATAACCAGGCCGAAGGATGCCGTGATAACTGTTTCTGACAACAGGATTGACATGGAGGGACAGATCATTGATCCTGAAGACCCGGAGAGAGGTCCGGCAGGGGCACATATGAAGTTTTTTGCCTCGCTGATTGTAATGAGCTGTGACGGAGAATTGAAGGCGGGTGAAACAGGGCTGAATTATTCAGGAGGTACGGAGATGACTCTCTTCTTCAATGCCCGCACCGACTATAATATTGATCTGCTCAACTTTGACAGAACTATCGATCCCAGGCAGCAATGTACGGAAGCTATCAGCAAAGCCTCCTGGAAATCATTCACAAATATCCGCAAGGACCATATAAGCGAGCATTCGTCGATGTTCAACAGGGTTCACCTTGAACTGGGGGGTGGTAAGGCTGCAGTCAGCCCGGGCTCACCAGGGGATAACCGGGCGCTGGGTGAACTCCCAACGGATGAAAGACTGAAGAGGTTCCAGGCGGGAGGTGATGACCCGGGACTGATAGCCATTTATTTCCAGTACGGCCGGTACCTGCTTATGGGATCGTCGCGCCGGCCGGCGCAACTCCCTGCAAATCTGCAGGGTATCTGGAACAAGGATTTTTCTGCCCCATGGAATTCTGACTATCACACCAACATAAATCTTCAGATGAACTACTGGCCGGCAGAGGTCTGCAACCTTACAGAGACCGTTGAGCCGCTGACACGGTTCATGGAGGAGCTGACCGGCCCCGGAAGTGTGACAGCGCGCGAAACCTATGGTGCGAAGGGGTGGACTTTGCATCACACAACAGATGTCTTCGGCAAGACTGCGGTACTTGATGGTGTATACTGGGGGATGTTTCCCCTTGGAGGAGCCTGGATGACATTGCCGCTCTGGGAACACTATGAGTTTACAAATGATACGGCATATCTCAGGGAGCATGCTTATCCCGTTATGAAGGGTGCCGCAGAATTCATAAGGACATTCCTGGTTCCGGACAGCCTGGGCCGTCTTGTAACCGTCCCCTCCTACTCCCCGGAGAACAGTTACATTGATCCTGTATCCGGGAAGGAGTTCAAGCTCACATATGCTCCTTCGATGGACAACCAGATAATCAGGGAGGTTCTGGGCAACTGCCGGAAGGCTGCTGCAATACTTGGGGTTGATGCGGAATGGGCTGATTCGCTTCAGCAAATCCTTGACAGGGTTCCCGAAGACAGGGTGGCTTCGAACGGCACCATGGCTGAATGGATCGGGGAGTATGAGGAGGCAGAGCCCGGGCACAGGCACATGTCTCATCTCTTCGCCCTGCATCCCGGAACACAGGTAACCCCTGAGACACCTGATTTATACGATGCAGCGCGCCGGACACTTGAGAGGCGCCTTGAAAACGGCGGAGGACATACAGGATGGAGCAGGGCATGGATAATCAACTTCTATGCCCGGCTGTATGACGGCGATGAGGCTTACAGGCATCTCAGGCAATTGCTTGAGAAGTCAACATTGCCAAACCTCTTTGACAACCACCCCCCTTTCCAGATAGATGGAAACTTCGGAGGCACGGCAGGTATAGCTGAAATGCTGCTGCAGAGCCAGAACGGGGTGGTGCGGGTGTTGCCTGCCCTGCCTGCGGCATGGCCTGAAGGGAAGGTATCAGGACTAAAGGCCAGGGGGAATTTCGAGGTCAGCATTGAGTGGCATGGTGGCATAGCAGAAAAAATTAAGGTAAAATCACTCTCCGGTGCACCACTGAACCTTTCCTATCGCGGAAATCTCAATTCCATGGATACTGAAAAAGATGCCACATACAATTTTGACAGCAACCTGAAATGGATAAAGTAATCTTCTTCATCGCCCTGAGCCTGCCGGTTATCTTCTTTTCAAAGCAGAGCCTGTTTGAGCCGCTCAGCCACGGATTCACCAGGTTCTTCAGCTGGGAATGCATTGTTGTGCTTTTTGCCGTCAATTATGAGAGATGGTTCACTGACCCTTTATCTTCAAGGCAGCTGATCTCATGGATCCTGCTTTTTATATCTGCCTGGTTTGTAACTGAAGCTGCTGTGAGACTGCACCGTGCCAGGAAGC
>CAYYEH010000042.1:5741-21672 GCA_964470815.1 uncultured Rikenella sp. | reverse complement strand
TCCGGCATCATCTGCCGCTGAACCACCGATAGCTGAAACAGCACTGGGAGAGCCCGTTGCCGGTTTCAGCCAGCCTGCTACAGGAAAGAAGAGCCAGGAGCCTTCAAAAGCCATACTGGCAGACCGGTTTGCTGCTGCCGGAACGCTTGGCGAAAAGATATCCACGGGTAAAAAGGAAGAGGTTGTCTCAGCGGTTATTCACAGCAAACCAATAGCCGACATAGCTGCCGCCATCGGCATAAACGACAGGTTTTACTTTATCCGTGAGCTCTTCAGCGGTGACGCCAGGGCCTACAGTGACACCATCGGCAGGCTTAATACAGCATCCTCCCTGGGAGAGGCAATGAAGATACTTGATGAGAGCACTGTCATGGGCTCTGACCCTGCTGCACAGTCCTCCTTCGTGGATGTGGTACGGAGAAAATTCAGCGTGAATGTCTAAGCTGATACTGGTGCCTACCCCCATCGGCAACCTGGGTGACATCACCATCCGGGCCCTGGAGGTGCTTAAGTCGGCCGGTCTGGTACTGGCTGAAGACACCAGGACCACAAGAGTACTTCTTGATCACTATGGCATAACCGTTCCGCTCCGATCCCACCACAAGTTCAATGAGCACCGCAGCCTCGAGGCGGTTTGTGACCTCATCGAAGCAGGTACAGTAACCGCGCTGGTCTCTGATGCCGGCACCCCGGGTATATCTGATCCGGGCTTTTTGCTTGTTCGAAGGTGCCTTGAGAGAGATATCCCGGTTGAGACCCTCCCGGGTCCCACAGCTTTCGTGCCGGCACTGGTATGTTCAGGCCTCCCTTCTGACCGCTTCTGCTTCGAAGGATTCCTCCCCCAGAAAAAGGGACGGCAGAAAAGACTCGCAACCCTTGCCGTTGAAGAACGAACAATGGTTTTTTATGAATCACCCTTCAGGGTAGTCAAAACCCTTGAACAACTCGCTGCTGCACTAGGGGCTGACCGCAGAGCATCTGTATCAAGGGAAATAACAAAGAAATTCGAAGAGACGGTGAGGGGAACCCTCGCCTCACTGGCTGACCATTTCCGCATAACTCCCCCGAGAGGAGAGTTTGTCATTGTCGTTGCAGGCTCATCACTCAGGGATCATTCAGAAGAAAACGACTGAAGATGCGATGCAGGAGCCTCATTATAATTATGCTGCTTGCTTCAATGACTGCAGCCCGTGCACAGATGCTCCGGGGGAGGATAACCGACAGCCGGGGCGAACCAATGCCGGCAGCATCTGTCTATATCCCGGAATTACGCCAGGGAACAACATCCAACAGTGAAGGCTATTATGAAATCTCCCTCCCGCCGGGGAACTACACCGTAACTTACCAGTTCCTGGGCTATGTCCCTGTTACCAGGAGCTTCGCCATCTCCGGGGAAAGCATGACCGCAAATATCACCCTTACCGAACAGCTCTTTGAAATACCTCCGGTCAGGGTATCGGCTTCAGGCAGGGATCCGGCATATTTCATAATGAGAAAAGCTATTGGCATGGCCCCCTTCCACCTTAACCAGGTTAGAAGGTACAGAGCTGAAGTCTACATCAGGGGCGGAGGCAGCATCGACAAACTTCCTGCCCTGCTTAAAAGGCAGATGAAGACGGAAGCCAACAGCACCGAACTGCAAGAGGGCAAATACTACTTCACGGAGTCAGTGAATGAAATTACCTTCAGAGCCCCTGACAGGTATGTGCACAGGGTCATCTCATCAAACTCAAGCGAAGAGATGAACCAGGGTCAGGCCTCCCCGATGGACTTTATCGAAGCCAGCTTTTACCAGCCGGTGCTTGCAGACATAGCCATTTCTCCACTGGCACCCAATGCATTCTCCCATTACAGCTTCACCTTCCTGGGATCAACATCGCAGGGAGACTATGTCATTGACAGGATCAGGGTGACGCCGCGCCGTAAAAGCCAGCAGCTGTTCACCGGTGAAATATTTATTGTGGAAGACCTCTGGGCAATACACTCCCTTGACCTCACCAATGACAACATGGCCGGACGGATAAGGGTCAGACAGCTTTACACACCCGTGGAAGAGGGAATATGGATGCCCGTCAGTCATGAGTTTAAAGTGGACATCTCAATAATGGGAGTCAAGGCAAGGGCATCATATACCAGCGCCGTGAAATACCTGGAGGTGGAACCTGACAGGAAACTTCCACGCCCTCCCTCCTATTCCGGAATGTCAACGGACAGGACCCCTGTGCAGGCCGGTGAGCCAAAAACACCCGCACAGCGCGAAATCGAGGCTATCCTTGCGAAAGATGACATTTCGGCCCGCGACATGTCCCGGCTTGCGCGGCTGAATGAAAAGAATACCAGGAATACGCAGGAAAAGCCTCCACTGGAGATTGAGAACAAAACCACAGTCATCATCGAGGAGGATGCGACAGGCAAAGACTCTGCATACTGGGCAGAAGTGAGACCAATACCCCTGACCAGGGAGGAGACTGCCAGCCTTGCAACAGCTCCAGTCGCTGGAGGCACCCTGGCACGACGTGATACCTCCGAAATCAGAATAACAATAGGTTCAGGATCAGGCCGGCAACGGAAAAGCCAGGCAGGCAGGTTAGTCAGGGACGTGGCAGGAGGAAAAAGATGGCAACTCTCAAAGAATGCCTTCCTCGAGTTCGACGGACTGGCAGACCTGGGCAGCTTCTCTTACAACACTGTTGACGGATTCATCGCAGGAACAGGCATGGATCTCTCTTTAAAAACAGGAAAGGCCGGCCGCTTTACGTTTGCCCCTTCGGTAAAATATGCATTCAGCCGGGAACAGTTCATGTGGAATATCACTGCAAACATGCTTTATGACCCAATGCGTGCAGGCAATCTCTTCCTCAGAACCGGCCACCAGTCCGACGAATTCTCCCCGGCAGGGATCAACCCGGTGGTCAACATGGTTTCATCCCTCTTTTTCAGGGAAAACCTGATGAAGCTATATGACAGCAGGTACATTATTGCCGGTCACAGGAGTGATCTGTCCAACGGACTTACCCTGTCGGTTTCAGGAATGTACGAGGAACGCAAAACGCTGGAAAACAACTCTGACTTCTCCTTCTTCAGGAAGGACTATCCATGGTCAGAAAACATTCCTGACAACCCTTATACCTCAGGGTCAACGCCGGGATATGAACCTGAACCTCCCGTAAGTCACAATCACCTCTCCCTTAACTCTTCCCTCTCATGGACCCCGCGTCAGAGATATCGTCTCTCTGAAGGTGCCAGGGTAAGCGCAGGCTCAGATTACCCCACCTTTACAATAGCCTGGAAACACGGATACAACTCTGATGAGACTCTTTCGGGTGCCTTTGACCTGATTTCAGGCGAAATAAACCGGACATCAAGGTTCGGCCCGCTCAATGAATTCCGCTGGCGGATCCGCGGTGGCAAATTTTTCAACGAGAAAAACATAAGGTTGCAGGATATGTACTTCTTCAACACCCAGAGCTCACCGGTGCTGATCAATAATTATGAAGATGCCTTTTACCTGAAACATTATTACTCCATGTCGACAAGGAAAGGCTTTGCCGAGAGTCATATCAGGTACACTTCCCCTATGCTGCTCGTGAAACGGCTGCCCGGACTGAGCAATACCCTCATCCGGGAGAATGTAAGCCTTGCAATGCTATGGACACCTGAAGCAGGTTATTACTGTGAGGCAGGGTACGCCCTAAGTGAAGTCTTCCTCATCGGAACCGCAGGTGTATGCGCCGGCTTCGGTGAAAAGGGGTTTGAGTCAGTTGGCATAAGAGTAATACTGAGACTGGAATAGGACAGGGCTCAGCAGCCGGCTGAATCACATTGCCGGACGCAACATGCTGACCTGCCTGCGGCCTTTCGAATACTTCCTCCTTTCTGTGATAATATAACAGACGCTGTGCAAACTTTTTCAGACTATTTCAGAATGAAGGCCTGCGGCCGTTGTCATCCGGTGAAAAGTCGCTGTAATCAGAGGAGATGTCGTTATTCATCTTTGATCCCATAGTGAACACTCCTCCGGCCGGAACATCGGGGAATGAGACCTCCGGACCGAACTCGTCCGGCTCCACGAAGGAAGCGCGGTCTTCCTTGAAGTAAAGTAACACTTCGTCGGTGGGACCGTTACGGTTCTTGGCGAGGATAATGTCAGCATGGCCTTTGGTCGATTGCCCGTCCTCAAACTGAAGCACACCCATCTTTTCGGGGCGATGGATAAAGACCACCATATCGGCATCCTGCTCGATCGCTCCGGATTCACGAAGGTCAGAAAGCATCGGCTTCTTGTTTCCGCCACGCGTCTCAACCGACCTGTTGAGCTGCGAGAGTGACAGCACAGGAACTGCAAGCTCCTTGGCAATACTCTTGAGTGACCTGGAGATTGAGCTCACCTCCTGCTCGCGGCTGCCGGCATCAGGTGGCCCGGTCATAAGCTGAAGGTAATCGACAATAACCACGTCAAGCTTGTTCTGCGCCTTCAGCCTGCGGCACTTGGCCCTCAGCTCAAAGACAGATATTGCCGGTGTATCATCTATATAAATCTGTGCTTCTGTCAGCGACTTTATCCTTGACTCAAGGAGCGACCACTCTTCGGGTGAGAGCTTACCGTTCTTGATCTTATCCCCCGGGATCTCTGTCTCGGAGACTATAAGCCTGTTAACCAGCTGTATGGCTGACATCTCAAGTGAAAAAATGGCAACTTTCCTGCCGTGGTCAATGGCCATATTGCGCGCCATGGTGAGTGCAAAAGCAGTCTTTCCCATCGATGGCCTGGCAGCAATGATCACAAGTTCAGACCTCTGCCATCCTGATGTCAGCCTGTCAAGCTTCGTGAATCCTGACGGAACACCCACCAGAGCATCCTCCTTCTTGCCCAACTCCTCAATCTCCGCGAGACTCTGCTTGATAACCTCATGAATGGGGGCTACCTCATGCTTGATGTTACCTTCGGCAATGCGGAAGAGCTCATCCTCACTCCTGTCAAGCAGTTCGGTCA
The DNA here is from genome assembly GCA_964470815.1 of uncultured Rikenella sp. Taxonomy (GTDB): domain Bacteria; phylum Bacteroidota; class Bacteroidia; order Bacteroidales; family VadinHA17; genus SR-FBR-E99. Next base: position 16,679 of record CAYYEH010000042.1, on the reverse strand, counting down.
CGTCAAGGGTGTCTTCGTAAACCAGGTTCTGTATCATTGTGGCAGCCCTGATCAGTTCACGCTGAATATACTTCTGGAGCACTATCCTTGCGTGGTATTCTATGTTGGCCGCCGATACAATCCTTGAGGTCAGCTCCGTGAGGTATACTGCACCACCGGCCTCCTCCAGCCCGCCGGTTCGCTTCAGCTCCTGGGTCACCGTCAGCAGGTCTATCGGCTGGTCACGCTTGTTAAGCTCGATGATGGCTGCAAATATCTTCTGGTGCGCTGCCGAATAAAATACTTCAGGACGAAGCATGTCCACAACCATCCTGGCAGCCTCAATCTCAAGCATCGCAGCCCCCAGAACCGCTTCCTCCATCTCGGGAGTCTGCGGAGGGATCCTCCCCCCCTCGGGTATTATTACAACTGACTGCTTTTTATCCTGCCTTCCTCTTGACGTGCCTTGTGCCATTAATGCAAAATATTGATTGTTAATTAATTCGACGAATACAGCAGTCGCTGCTGCCAGCATCAAATTTAACAATAACAGCCTACACAGGGGGGAACTCACCGATTATTTCTTTCCACCGGCGGTTGTTTATAAGATGTTGAAAACGGATATAATTGATAAAGATGAGGTAAATCAAAAAGGTTCGTATATTTTTGATCTTTCAAGAGCACCCTGAAATGGTTGTATTTCCGAGAGCGAAGATAAATATCGGGTTAAGGATCATGGAGAAGAGGCCTGACGGCTATCACAATATAGAGACCTTCTTCTATCCTGTTGATCTGGCCGATGCTCTTGAATTTGTGGTGAGGAAGGATCATCGCAGGGGTGATACGCTCAGGATCACAGGCCTGATGAAGGACTCTGACCCTGACAGCAACCTGGTGATGAAAGCGGTGAAGATCATGAGGCAGTCATTTGATTTCCCGGGTATCCGCATCCATCTTCACAAGAGTATCCCGATAGGTGCCGGTCTCGGGGGAGGTTCATCCGATGCAGCCGGAATTCTTAAGGCTCTGAACAAATACTTCGGGTTCGGGCTTAACTCAGAGGAGCTTCGTTCATTTGCAGGCCTGGTGGGAAGTGATGCGCCGTTTTTCATCGACAGCACCCCTTCTTTTGCTGAAGGTGTTGGTAATATACTCTCGGAATTTCCCCTTGACCTCAGCGGGTACAGCATAGTCATCCTTTACCCTGACACCAATATCAGCACGGCAGAGGCTTATGCCGGATGCGTCCCCTGTCCGGGGGGGCTGTCGCTCAGGCAGCTTCTCAACCTTCCGGTGAGCGAGTGGCGGGGCAGGGTGGTAAACGATTTTGAGCTGAATATCTTCAGGTCATATCCGCAGGTGGGAAAGCTGAAGATGGCCCTTTATGAGGCCGGTGCCATATATGCCTCCATGTCAGGCAGCGGCTCAGCAGTTTACGGTATCTTTGAAGGAGAGCCGGAACTGCCTGGTGAGCTGGCACGCTACAGGATCAATACAGGGTATATGATCTGAACCCGGGCAGGATGCATTCATGCCACTCATCCTGGAATCCGGAATACCATGACCTGAATAACCGGGTTTACCGGCCAAAAAGACTGATCATCAGCATCCTGTCAGTTTTCCTTCAGGATATTTCAACCAGGACAGCCCCCTTTGTTACCCTGTCGCCGGGGCTCACATTGACGGCAATAACCTTCCCGTCCATGTGGCTTTTCAGCCTGTTCTTCATCTTCATTGCCTCCAGGATGACAATATCATCCCCCTCCTTTACCGGGTCTCCGGGCTTTACCAGTACCTCGGTCACCGTTCCGGGGATGAAGCTCTGTATCCTTCCCGGCACAGGCGGCTCATAGGGTTTGCGTGATACAAACCGCTGACTCAGCCTGGTTGTATAGGAAGTATGGTCTATGACAAGTTTTTCTGTCTCTCTCTTTTCCATTTCACTCTTTTTTATCAAAACCCGGTGTGACGGTAATCAGAAAGGAGGAATCCCGTGTTTCTTCCAGGGCATCTGCACGTCCTTACTCTCCGAGACCTCAAGCCCGTGAAGCAGCATACGGCGTGTCTCCGACGGCTCGATGACCGCATCAACATAGCCGCGCGAGGCGGCAACGTACGGGTTGGCAAACTTCTCCCTGTATTCGTCAACTTTCTGGCGGCGCATCTCATCAGGGTTCGTTGCAGAGGTGATCTCCTTACGGAAGATGATGTTTGCAGCTCCCTCGGGGCCCATCACCGCTATCTCGGCTGTAGGCCATGCCAGCACAAAGTCGGCACGCAGGTGGCGCGAGCTCATGGCGATGTAACCACCGCCATAGGCCTTCCTGAGAATAACTGTCAGTTTGGGAACGGTAGCTTCGCTGTAGGCGTAAAGGACCTTGGCTCCGTGCCGGATGACGCCGGCATGCTCCTGGTCAACACCTGGAAGGTAACCGGGAAGGTCAACAAAGGTGATGAGAGGAATGCTGAATGCATCGCAATATCTTATGAACCTGGCTGCCTTATCTGACGAGTCTACATCGAGGACACCGGCCATCTCCATCGGCTGGTTTGCCACGAATCCTACCGTACGGCCTCCCATCCGACCAAACCCTATAACCATGTTGCGGGCATACATCTCCTGTATCTCAAAGAAATCCGAGCCGTCAGCTACAGCCCTGATCACCTCCCTGACATCATAGGGCAACGTGGGATCACCCGGAACGATCTTCTCAATGTCATACCCCGCTTCGGGCGGCAGTGCCTCGGCAACGGCAGCCTTTATCTCATTGTTCCTGGGGATGAGGGAGATAAGACGCTTGATCTGGCTGAAGCACTCCTCTTCCGAGGCAGCAAAGAAATGGGCGTTGCCGGAAGTCTCACAATGAACACGGGCACCTCCCAGAGCCTCCATGGAAATCTCCTCGCCAAGAACCGTCTTGATAACCTCGGGACCCGTGATGAACATCTTTGAAATATTGTCAACAACAAAGACAAAGTCGGTCAGCGCCGGTGAATAGACCGCACCGCCCGCACAGGGACCCAGTATCACGGATATCTGCGGAATGACTCCGCTTGAAATTGTATTCCTGAAAAATATCTCCCCGTAACCGGCAAGAGAATTTACACCCTCCTGTATGCGTGCTCCTCCTGAGTCATTTATCCCTATCAGGGGTATCCTCATCTTCAGGGCATGATCCATTATCTTGGTGATCTTACGCGAATGCATAAGCCCCAGGGAACCTCCCGCCACCGTGAAATCCTGAGCAAAAATAGCCACGGGATTTCCGTGAACGGTACCCGTCCCGATGACAACACCATCACTGGGAAGGTTCTTTTTATCCATCCCGAAATCACGTGCATCATGCTCCACGAACATGTCATACTCGTGGAAGGTGCCCGGATCAAGAATGGCTATAATGCGCTCACGTGCAGTGTTCTTTCCCATCGCCTTCTGCTTCACGATGGCTTCCTCCCCTCCGCCGAGAAGCATCTTCTCACGCTTCTCCTTGAGTTCGCGTATCTTCTTTTCCAATGCCATAATTATTGTTTTTTATCCCTGTCAATCCTTTATTAAAAAAGCACGGCAATTTAATAAAAAATAGATATGCACAAAATGATAAGAAATGTGCTATTTCGGCGCGGTATAATAGACACCAGCCGCAATAAAAGTATATATGATATTAGGTATCCACATCGCCAGGGCCGGATTCAGATCACCCTTCAGTGAAAACTGGGAGGAGAACTGCATGAAGAGTATATATGAGAAGGTAAGCATCAGTCCCAGTCCGATCTGCATGCCTATCCCCCCCTTGATCTTCCTCGATGACAGTGAGACCCCGATGATTGTAAGTATGAAGAAGGCAAAAGGCGAAGCATTCCGGCGGTGCTTCTCATTCTGGTACAGTTTGATCTCATCCGAACCCTGCGATCTGAGCACATCTATATAATCAACCAGTTCACCGCGGGTCATGGTATGTACAAATTCCGGTGCACGGGTGAAGTCATCCGGCCCCACGTTCAGTACCGTGTCAATGCGCCGCCCCGAGGTTATACGTTCTCCAAGGCTGTCTGTCTCCCTGATATAGTACCACCATGCTCCCCACTTGTTGGTGGTGCTGTCCCATCTTATCATATTGGCAGTCATCTTCGATTCCAGCATACCGCGGTCATTGAACTTTTCCATGCTGAAATTACGGCCACTCTGAGAAATCCTGTTGTACTGCTCCATGTATATATATACGTTGGGGTAGACCTGCCGGTGCACAGAGGAGACATTTACCCTCCTGAAGTCGGAACTCCGGTAGTACTTCTCCTCGAAATCGAGCCTCGCGATGTTGGAATGGGGCAGCACATAGTTCTGAAGCAAGAAGGCGCTGAGGGCAATGAATGCAGCGGAGATGAAGTACGGCACCATCAGTCTCCTGAAGCTCATCCCGCTGTTTAAAATGGCTATTATCTCGGTATTTACGGCCATCCTTGAGGTAAAAAAGATTACCGAGATAAATACGAACATGGGGGCAAAGAGGGTTGCAAAGTAAGGAATGAAATTTAGATAGTAATCGAACACTATTGCCTTGAAGGGGGCCTGTTTCTGAATGAAATCATCTATCTTCTCGGAGAAGTCAAAGATCACAGCTATGCCCAGGATGAGCACGAGCGAAAAGATGAATGTCCCGAGGAACTGACGGATTATATACCAGTCGAGAATCCCCGGCGAGAGCTTCTTCAGGCTCTTTCTGATATCCTTCGAACTGTTTCTTCCTTCCATGATCCGAATGTACCGTCAAGTATCCTCTCCCTGGCCTCCCTCACCAGGCTCAAATAAAATGCCAGATTGTGTATCGTTGCTATCTGCGCCCCCAGCATTTCGCCGGAGATTACCAGGTGGCGGAGATATGCCCTGGAATATGTCCTGCTTATTTCCGAATGTGACTGCGGGTCAACCGGCGAGAAGTCGGTTGCCCACTTCTGGTTCCTGATGTTTATTATCCCCTCACTGGTAAAGAGCATCCCGTTGCGTCCGTTGCGGGTGGGCATCACGCAGTCAAACATATCAACACCCCGGGCAATGGCTTCAAGAATGTTTGCAGGGGTTCCCACACCCATAAGGTACCTCGGCCTGTCAGCGGGAAGTATCTCATTTACAACCTCAATCATTTCGTACATCACCTCAGCAGGCTCCCCTACCGACAGCCCTCCGATGGCATTGCCAGGCATACCGGCTGATGCGCATTTCTCCGCTGAGATTTTACGCAGGTCACCATAGACTGCACCCTGGACTATCGGGAAGAGCATCTGTTCACTTCCGTAAAGCGATTCGGTGCTGCCCATCTGCGACACACACCTGTCAAGCCACCGATGGGTCAGTTCCATTGATTTCTTCGCATACTTATGGTCACAGGGGTAAGGGGCACATTCATCGAAAGCCATTATAATATCAGCACCGATCATACGCTGAATGTCAATGACACCTTCAGGGGTAAAGAGATGCTTTGAACCGTCGATGTGCGACCTGAATATGGCGCCCTCCTCCGTCAGCTTCCTGTTGGCAGCAAGTGAGAAGACCTGGTATCCGCCGCTGTCGGTGAGCACTGCCCTGTCCCAGGCCATGAACCTGTGTACACCTCCCGCCCTGCTGATGATATCCGTGCCGGGCCGCAGGTAAAGATGGTAGGTGTTTGCCAGGATTACGGGAGCGTCTATCTCCTGCTTCAGGTCACGGTGAAAAACCCCCTTAACCGTTGCCCCTGTCCCAACCGGCATGAAAACCGGGGTGGGAATTTCCCCGTGAGCCGTTATAAGCGTGCCCGCCCTTGCTGAAGTGCCTGCGTCCCTGGTCTCAATGGTGAACATCTGGTTCTCTGTGGTGGTCACAAAAGTAAGCTTTCTCAGCCTGATTTTGAACATGCGGTTATCAATTTGAGAAAACAGGGTAGTGATTGTTGAAAACATTCTTGCTGCCGTTTTTCAATTCTTTATAATATTGCTGGCACAATATCATCACACATGATCATCTCTGCTGATACGACGCATATTATCCTGCTTGTGCTGCTGACTGTCATGCTCCTGGTACAGTCCTGGTACTGGCTTGGGTACTACAGAAGAGCTGCATTCGCAAAACCCGGGTCAAGGTCCCCGCAGGCCATCCTTCCTCCCCTCTCGGTTGTGATATGCGCCCGGAATGAGGCTGAAAACCTTGCAAAATTCCTTCCCGACGTACTGCGGCAGGATTATCCCTCATTTGAAGTTATTGTGGTGAACGACTGCTCGGAGGATAATACAGATGATCTCCTGGGCAGTATGATGAACCAGTATCCCCACCTGAGGGTATCCATGATCCAGAAGGATCCGGGATTCACCCATACCAAGAAACTGGCAATGCTCATTGGTATCAAGGCCGCAAAGAATGACCTGCTGGTGTTCACCGACGCCGACTGCCGGCCGGCCTCACCTCAATGGCTTCGCAGGGTGGCTGAAACAGCCGCATCCGATAAGACTGACATGGTTCTTGGATATGGCGCTTACATGACCGGCAAGGGCCTGCTGAACAGCTATATCCGCTATGAGACAATGTTCATTGCCATGCAGTATTTCGGAATGGCCATGGCAGGCAAACCCTATATGGGTGTGGGCCGGAACCTGGCATACCGCAGGAGTTTCTTCTTTGAAAAGGGTGGCTTCGGGCCTCATAACCATATCATGTCAGGAGATGATGACCTGTTTGTCAACCGCAATTCCACCCCTGAAAACTGCGGCCTGATGCTGTCGCATGATTCATTCACCCTCTCGGTCCCCTCCGAAACCATCGCTGACTGGATAAAACAGAAAAGAAGGCACCTGACTGCAGCCTCTTATTACAGGAAACAAGACAAACTGCGCCTGTTCCTTGAACCATTCTCACGTGTCTCATGGTACACTCTCGCCATCACCATGCTGGTAATGCTTGCATCATGGCCTGTTGTGCTCTTCCTTGCCGTCACCCGGTTTGTCATGAGAGCCGTCATCCTGCGGAAGGCGGCTTCAACATTCAATGAAAGACATTTATGGTTTATTTCGCTCTTTTTTGATATCTTGGCCCCATTCATTACGGCATTCCTTTACCTTACCACCAGGAGAAAAGGTAAAGGCAGAGAGACATGGAAGTAGAAACCGGCCTATCGGATAAAGCGCAGTATGATCTCAAGGTCATTGACCGCGCACTTAACGGCGACAGCAGGGCTTACGCCGAACTGCTCAACAGGTATCGCGACTCAGTCTATTATGTCATGCTCAGAATGGTCAGCAACCCTTCAGATGCAGAAGACCTTACCATCGAAGCCTTCGGCAAAGCGTTCCATAACCTGGCAAAATACGTACCATCACACGCCTTCAGCACCTGGCTCTTCAGGATAGCAACAAATAACTGCATCGACTTCATGAGGCGCAAGAGCCAGAGTCCCAGACCATTCGACCAGGATGAAGGAGAAGAGGACGAGGTTGAGGCAACTGTTGCTTCCGATATGATCGCTCCCGATGAGCTGATGATAAACCGCGAAACCGCCGCATCACTCAACAGGATAGTAAAGACCCTCAAGCCCCGGTACCGCCGCCTTATCGAACTGCGGTACTTCGAAGACTATTCCTATGAGGAGATTGCCAGTGAACTGAGCCTCCCCATTGGAACCGTTAAGGCAAGGCTCTTCAGGGCAAAGGTCCTCATACTGAATATGGTCCAGAGCAAATCAAGCGGCATTTGACCACAATAGCGGAAAAATACTTCCCGGCGCTCTCTGCCACCCGGCGCCATCAGTTTTCTCTGCTTCCTCCCCTCTACAGGGAGTGGAATAATAAAATCAATGTGGTTTCCCGAAAAGACATTGAAAACTTTGAGGTAAACCACCTGCTCCACTCACTGGCAATCGCCCGTTTTATTACGTTCCATCCGGGTACGGAGGTTATTGACATCGGCACTGGCGGAGGGCTTCCAGGCATCCCCCTGGCAATCCTCTTCCCGGAGGTCAGGTTCACATTGGTCGATTCCATCGCCAAAAAGATAAAAGTTGTTGAGGCCATCGCATCCGCAGCAGAAATCACCAATATAAAAACCATCACAGCCCGGGCGGAAAACCTGAAGGGCAGGTACCACTTCATCATCGGGAGAGCGGTGACAGAGACGGAACAGTTTGTCAGGCTGACACGCCACCTGGCTTCTCCTGACTCTTTCAATGAGAAAAAAAACGGCTGGATCCTCCTCAAGGGGGGTGACCTGACCGGTGAACTCAAACAGGCCGGAATACCACATGGAAGCCGGCCCGTAAGCCAGGCAGAAATAGCTGACATCAGCTCATGGTTTGATGAACCATACTTCGAAACAAAAAAGGTGCTATACCTTCCATTCTGAAAGGAACCGGGGTCGCCACCAGATGAAAAGCTTCTCTTAACCTGCCCTGCCATGTTCATTGGTACCTTTACCTGCTCCATTACCTCAACCTCTCCTGATCCCGCGAATACTCACCTGACCACCTTTATTAAAAAAAGTTGCAGGTAACTTTCTTTATTTGAAAAAATGACTACCTTTGCAGTCTTAAAAACCGGATAGTAACTACTTAATATAACATCAGATGAAAAGGACATTTCAGCCATCGAGAAGGAAAAGAACGAACACTCACGGCTTCAGGAAGAGAATGTCAACACCAAACGGAAGGCGCGTTCTGGCAGCCCGCAGGGCAAAGGGAAGAAAAAAACTGACCGTTTCCGACGAGCTGGGCCACAAGGACTGAGAGACTGACACACAATAATATTGCCGTCTTAATGAACAATTAAGGCGGTTTTTTATTTCTGTTATGACGGGAGTCAGTTAAATTTGCACATGAACCATGAGATGAAAGAGCTGATAATTAAGAATCTGCCCGGGGACCTTTCCGGAATTGCCGGTGCTGTCATTGACGGCAGCCGGCTGACACCCGACGAAGCCCTGACCCTCTACAGGAAAGCTGATCTCTCACTCATGGGACTGCTGGCAACAACTGTCAAGAGGAGAAAAAGCGGTGACGCCGTCTTCTTCAATCGCAATTTCCATATCGAACCAACAAACATCTGTCTTTATAACTGCCGGTTCTGCTCATACCACAAACCGGAAGGCGATCCAGACAGCTGGGAACTTACTGAAAAAGAGATACTTGATGTTGTCAGGCGGTTTGACGGGGTTCCGGTGACCGAAGTACACATCACCGGCGGGGTACACCCGTCGCGTGACATATATTATTACGGCAGGATGCTGGCTGCCATCAGGAAAGCCAGGCCAGACATAAGCATCAAAGCCTTCTCGGCAGTGGAGCTCGCCTATATGATCAGCAAGGAGGGGATGACCTGGACCGAGGGGATCAACCTGCTTCGTAATTATGGTCTTGATTCCATTCCCGGCGGAGGGGCAGAGATATTTGACCCCGCCCTCCGTCGGAGGATATGCCCTGAAAAGGCTGATGCTGAAACATACCTTGCTATTCATGAGGCTGCCCATAACCTCGGCCTTTATTCCAATGCCACAATGCTTTACGGCCACGCCGAAAGTCCGGAACAGAGAATTGACCACATGCTCAGGCTGAGAGACCTGCAGGATCGAACAGGTGGATTCAATGCCTTCATTCCGCTTAAATTCAGGCGTGAAAACAACCGGATGTCAGAACTGGGAGAGGTCCCTGTCACAGAAGACATGCGAAACTATGCCCTCTCCCGCATCTTCCTTGACAACTTCAGCCATATAAAAGCCTATTGGCCGGCAATTGGGAAGAGCAGCGCCCTGATGAGCCTGGCCTTTGGTGCTGATGACCTCGACGGCACCATTGATGACACGACCAGAATTTATTCAATGGCCGGTTCCGATGAAACCAGACCTTCACTCTCAACCACCGAACTGGTCGCAATGATCCGATCGGCAGGATTCCGGCCCGTTGAACGTGACACTAACTACGTCCCTGTCATGGAGTGGTAGAAAACCCTCGCTCACGCAATATAATTTTTATCTTTGGGGCAGCGTTTATAACCTAATACATCATCACACGATGAGCTTCAGGGAATTTATCAAAAGCCGGGTCTTCTGGAAACAGCTCGGCCTGGCTATGGTCATCGGCGTGGCCGTCATACTCATCCTCATCATCTGGCTGAACATCTATACCCGTCACGGCCAGTCGAGACCCACCCCCGAAATAAGGGGGCTTTCCATCAGTGAGGCAGAACATGTGACAGGTAAAAACAGGATGAAGCTCCAGATAATTGATTCGGTCTATACCACACTGGTGCCGCGAGGCTGTATAGCAGAACAGAACCCGCTTCCCGGACACCGTGTCAAGAAGGGCCGCACAATAAAGGCTACAATTAATGCCTTCAATCCTGAAATGGTTGCTGTCCCTGACCTGGTAGGCCTGCCCCGCAGACAGGCTCTGTCAATGATTGAAACGGCCGGCCTTCAGATCGGGCAGTTGAATTATGTGCCTGACCTTACGGTCGACTTCGTGCTTAAGCAAACAATTCACGGCCGCGAAGTCTCTCCCGGCGACTCCGTACAGAAGGGAATGGTTGTTGACCTGGTACTCGGACGAGGCCTCAGCAGCCAGCGAACCACACTCCCCAGGCTTACAGGATACACCCTGGAACAGGCCAGGAATGAAATCCTCAGCGCATCTCTTAACCTCGGTGCATTTGTCTTCGATGCTACCGTGCTCACACATGATGACTCACTAAATGCCTTTGTCTTCAAACAGAATCCGGAGTATCGAAGCGAGGCTACCGTACAGCTCGGCTCAGCAGTATATATCTGGCTTACAACTGACAGCCTGAAGATGCCTTCTGATACTTTAAGTTCAGATACAATATTTATGACTGATGATGAATCCGGTACACCGGACACACACCCCTCTGAATCCCGATGAAAAATTCCCGGGTCATATACATACTCCTCACATTGCTGCTCTCCATCGATGCATCAGCACAGGAAACCGT
>CAYYEH010000042.1:0-5641 GCA_964470815.1 uncultured Rikenella sp. | reverse complement strand
TCAGGCAACCTCCACACCGGTGCATCACAGGCTGTCTTTGCCGCTGACCGTCTCACATCACGTGAAATTGACCTCGCATACCAGCCCTCTGACAGCATTTTTCTCAGCTTCATGTACGAAGCAGGAGGCATCGCAGACCTGCCTGAGGCTGATGACAGCCTAACTCTCAGCTTCTGGGCTCCCGGAGAAGAAAAATGGCACAGCATCTGGAGGACCCCGGGAGGCCCCACGGACGGATTCATTAATGTAATTATCCCTATTACCGATACACGGTTCCTTGAAACAGGATTCAGGTTCATGTTTACCGGTCATGCCTCTCTCGCCGGAGTTGCCTCTGAACCATCCCAGGCCGGTAACGCAGACCAATGGAATATTGACCATGTGCTCCTGGACAAAGGGCGGTCAGTTCATGATACGGTTATCCATGATGTGGCCATGACCCTTCCCCAGAGATCCCTTGTAAAAGAATATGAATCAATGCCATGGCGTCATTTCAGACAGGCATACCTCTCTGCCATGAGCCCGGTGGCAACCATTAATTACCGGAACAATGACACCATTGTCCGTAACGTAACAAGACGTATCAGCATCAAGGATTTGTCAAACAATACAGTAGTGCGCGACTTCAACGCAGGAGCTGCCAATGCTGAGCCTCTTGCCAGCGTACGCTACGAGGCTGCACTTCTCTATACGTACAATACCGCCTCATCACCTGATACAGCTCAGTTCCTGGTGACCGTGTCACTTATAACTGATGACTTTGACCCGAAGCAGAATGACACCCTGAAATACATTCAGCGCTTTTCTGACTATTTTGCCATTGACGACGGCACGGCAGAGGCAGGGTACGGCATCAATGGCCAGGGCTCGCGCAATGCAATGGCCGCCCTCCGCTTCAGGTCATTCCTGCCTGATTCGGTGACCGGTATAAGAATCTGTTTCAATGATGCATATGACAATGCCAACCGGAGCGAATTTGACATTATGGTCTGGGCTGATGACAACGGCCGTCCGGGAACACTTATCGGCAGCACAAAGGGTCCTGTGGCTGCACACAGTGGCGAGATAAACGGGTTCATAACTTATATGTTTGACAAACCTGTCAGGGTTACTGATAATTTCTGGATTGGCTGGCGGCAGGATACAGAAAAATTCCTCAATGCCGGTCTTGACCTTAATACCGCCACCTCCGGACGACAGTATTACCTGCTCAGCGGAGAGTGGCAGGAGAGCCAGGTGCCGGGAGTGATAATGATGCGCCCGGTAATGAAGGGAAGCGGATCACCCACCTCGGCAGAGGACGGCACCCTTGTAAATGATCTGTTCACACTCTTTCCAAATCCCACAGAGGGTTATATAACCCTGATTCCGTCAGACAGGGCCCCGGATGAATACATCATTGACGTGATTTCATCAACCGGGGCAAGGGTAATGTCACTGGGAAAAACTGAACGTGCTGACCTGAGTCACCTGGCTGCAGGAAGCTATTTCCTCCTGGTGAAAAGCAGGAAAGGAAAACCGTTGTCTCTCCTCCGTTTCATAAAGATCAACTGAACAGGAGTGATTACAGAAGAAGAATTTTCCGATAATCCGGAGCAGGAGCTTTTTGAACATTACCGCTACGTGGTTGACCCAGGCCAGTCAATGCTGCGTATTGACAAATACCTTTCTGCCCGGATAGAGAATGTTTCCCGTACACGCGTACAGGCTGCAGCCCAGGCCGGAAACATTCTGGTCAATGACAATCCCGTAAAACCAAATTACCGGGTAAAACCTCTTGACGTCATACAGATACTGCTCCCCAATCCGCCCCGCGAGATTGAACTGATACCTCAGAATATACCCATCACCGTGGTTTATGAAGATGAAGACCTGATTGTTGTTGACAAAGCCGCCGGCATGGTTGTTCATCCGGCATACGGCAACTACTCCGGCACACTGATGAATGCCCTGATGTATCACTTCAGGGACCTGCCGCTGTTCAACACCGGGGAACTGCGTCCGGGACTGGTACACCGCATCGACAAGAATACATCAGGGCTCCTGGTGGTGGCAAAGAATGAGTACGCCCACAACAGGCTGGCAAGGCAGTTCTTCAGGCGCACCACCGGAAGGCTCTACATGGCTCTTGTATGGGGCACGCCTGAACCGGCCGAAGGGACCATTACAGGGCATGTAGGCCGTAACATTCGTGACCGGAAGATAATGCAGGTATTTCCTGACGGCAGCCAGGGCAAGCATGCTGTGACACATTACAGGATAGTTGAACCCCTTGGCTATGTGTCACTTATTGAATGCCGCCTTGAAACCGGCCGCACCCACCAGATAAGAGTTCATATGGCATGGAAAGGTCATCCTCTCTTCAACGACGGTGAGTACGGCGGCCACCGGATTCTTAAAGGCACCACCTTCACAAAATATCAGCAATTCGTCCGAAACTGCTTTGATCTTCTCCCCCGCCAGGCTCTTCATGCACGAACACTGGCCTTTGACCACCCCGTTACCGGCAGGAGACTCTCATTTGAATCACCGGTACCTCCTGATATGTCAGCAGTGATAGAGAAGTGGAGGAATTACATCTCCGGCAGAGACTGAATGTATTTGGGATTTGAGATTTGGGAATTGCGCTTCCCAAATCCTACCAGCTTCCTCCTGCTCCTCCGCCACCAAAGCTACCGCCGCCAAAGCCTCCGAAACCACCTCCTCCGCGACTGAATCCGCCACCACTGCCGCCGGAGAATCCGCCCCAGCTTCCGCCGTGTGACCGCCCTCCTCCCATCATGCTCAGAAGAAGCCACAGAGGCAGGTTGGATGTGCCGCTCTTTCTGAAGTGCTTATTGTTGGAGCTGCCGGCAGACACAATGATGATAAAAAAGAGGATTACCAGGAATATGATTACTCCTGGTATCGCTCCTGATGACGTGCCTCCGCCATAGTTGTCATGGCTGTACTCACCGGCAGCAAGGGCCATGAGCACGTTGGTGCCGGCATCAATGCCTCCGTAATAATCATTCTCCCTGAATCTCGGGATGATCTCCCGGTCTATTATTTCAGCACAGGTGATGTCAGGAATAGCCCCCTCCAGCCCATAACCGGTAGCAATAAAAACCTGTCCGTTTGAAGATTCTGTCTTGGGCTTAACCAACACCAGCAGCCCGTTATTGAAGTCACCCTGACCTACTCCCCAGTCACGCGCCACCCTGTATGCAAAATCGGAGCGGTCATAACCCTGGAGATCATTCACAATCACAACGGCTATCTGGTTTGAGGTGGAGTCATTGAAAGCAACGAGTTTGTTCTCAAGGAACTGTACTTCATCTGAAGAGAGCACGCCCGCGAGGTCATTTACCAGACGCGGCGGTTCAGGTCTTGGCAGCAGAATCCGGGACTGAGCCGTCAGAATCCATGCAGAATAAAGCAGTGACAATAAAAGGAATCCCGTTCTCTTCATCGTTAAATCCCCGTTTCGTTTGTATCAAAAGAGATTGCGTCTGACAGCTCGTTGACGTCATTCTTTTCCCTCGGGAAATGTTCCTTCAGCTTTTCGCCGGCCATCAGTATCCCTTCAGCCAGTCCTTCTGCAAACCGCCCCTCGGCGAACCGTTGCTGCATGTGGTCACGAATGGTGTCCCAGAATCCCGGGGGCACCACGGCGTTGATGCCGGTATCACCTATAATGGCGAAATTGCGCTCTTTCAGCGCCAGATAGATCAGTACACCATTACGGTCAGCAGTCTTGTGCATGCCGGATTTTCTGAAAAGCCATGCAGCCTCATCAAGGACATTCACCTTGCAGGAGGTTTCCACATGAACCCTTATCTCACCCGAGGTGGCATGCTCTGCCTCACCAATGGCTCTTATGACAGCCTCCTGCTGATCAGGAGTAAAAAAAGTTGAAGCCTTCATGACACAATCTCAGAACTGTACCGTGGGCGCTACCTCGGTCCCTTCCTGTGCCTCGAAATATGGCCTGTCATCAAATTTCGTGAAGGAAGCAATCAGGTTATTGGGAAATTGCTTGATAAACGTATTATATGCACGGGCCGCTTCGTTGAAGTTGTTCCTTGCAACTGCAATCCTGTTCTCTGTGCCCTCGAGTTCAACCTGCAGATCGCGGAAATTCTGGGTGGCTTTCAGTTCGGGGTACCTCTCCACCACAACCATCAGCCTCGAAAGGGCTGAGCTTACTTCACCCTGTGCAGCCTGAAACTCCTGCATCTGCTCAGGGGTGATGTTTGACGGATCTACAGTAACCTGGGTGGCTTTTGCCCTGGCTTCGATCACCCTTGTAAGTGTCTCCTGTTCAAAGGCAGCTGCACCCTTGACGGTGTTCACAAAATTTGGTATCAGGTCAGCACGCCTCTGATACTGGGTCTCTACATTGCTCCACTCAGTGGCAACCTTCTCGTTCATCGGAACGATCTTGTTGTAGATACCAACACCCCATGAGACCACCAGCAAGATGGCTACTACAATAATGATAAGAACTACAAGTCCGCTAATACCTTTTTTCATTTTTCTTTCTGTTTGATTTGATTCCAAAATTAAACAAAATATTACTCGTAAAGAGGCATTGCTCAACCGCTTCGCTGCATCTTAAAATTTGTTTTTTTAATTTGCGCGGCATGACTATGCGAAATGTGCTAATTTTACGCAAAACTAACCCTCATGAGAACTATTGCCATTGTTGCAGGAGGAAATTCATCCGAGTATCCGGTATCAGTACGCAGCGCCGAAGGTGTTGCCAAAGCCCTGATGGGAAAATACCAGACCTATATCATTACCATAAAGAATACTGACTGGTTCTGGGAAGATCCCAAAGGGCGGATTTTCTCTATCGATAAAAACGACTTCACCCTGTTGCTTGATGATCAGCGAATCCATTTTGACGCTGCCTTCATTGCCATTCACGGCAACCCGGGCGAAAACGGACTTCTGCAGGGTTATTTTGACATGACGGGAATACCGTATACAAGCTGTGACGCCTTTGTGTCTGCGCTTACTTTCAACAAGCAGGCCTGCAAACTGTACCTGAATGAATACGGCATACCCATGACCGGCGGACTGCTCCTCAGGAGGGGGCAGAAATATGATGCTGCAAGCATAGTAAAACAGACAGGACTTCCATGCTTCGTCAAGCCCAATGCAAGCGGCTCCAGTTTCGGGGTTACCAAGGTCAAGGAGACGGCTGAATTCGATGCAGCGCTGGAACATGCTTTCGCCGAAGGCCACGAGGTGCTGGTGGAGTCATTTATGAAGGGAACAGAGGTGGCCTGCGGTGTGGTAAAGACGAAGCAGAGGAAAATCATTATGCCGGTGACTGAGATCGTTCCGAAGAAGGAGTTCTTTGACTATGAGGCAAAATACACTGACGGACTGTCTGACGAAATAACTCCTGCACGCATGCCCGAGGAAACCATATCACGTATACAGGAGCTCTCGTCAGAAATATATGACATACTTGGATGTCGCGGAATTGTGAGGGTAGATTTCATCGTCACCCACGACGGTCCCCAGTTTCTCGAGATCAACACCATCCCGGGCATGACACCCGAGAGCATCATCCCCCGCCAGGCTGCAGTCTTCGGCATCTCGCAGACCGACCTGTATTCTATGGTTATTGAAGACCTCTTCTGATTCC
>CAYYEH010000041.1:0-21799 GCA_964470815.1 uncultured Rikenella sp. | reverse complement strand
TCACCTCCTTGATGGTAATTTCTCCCATGGCGGTCAGGTTGAGTGGTGATAAAGATAATCAAGATTCCTTACTGAGCTCCTTTTTGTCGATTTCATCAGCCACCCGCAGAAGTTTTCGGGTATCTACGAAATTGACAACAAAGAGTGCTATGACCACTAAGGCTGCCGAATAATTAAGTGATCCGGGAAATAAAACTTCGGCTATCATTATTGCTCCGATTATGATCCTCACCTCCGTGGGGCCCATTTTCCCGGAGTCAATCGAATATTTACCTGTAAGGTTCAGCCTGATGAGTGCGATGATCATCTCCCAGCCGTACATCACCACGAAGCCGTATCCCAGGAGTGTCCATAATCCGTCTGCATATACCGTGTACCCGAAACCAATCAGGATGATGCTTACCCAGTCTATGGTTATGTCAAGGGTGAATCCGTACTTTTTCCTGGGTTTGTTCCTGTAATATGCCAGCCTTCCGTCAAGTGAGTCTCCGAACCAGCTGACAAAGAAGCCGACAAGTCCCAGCAGCAGGAAATTCCTGCTGAAGGATGAAGCGAGGATGAAGCTGGCTGAGACAATCATGTTACCGAAGAATCCTGTGCCTGTAAGCATATTTGAGGTAATGAACCGGGGTATTCTCTGGACCAGCCAGGATATAGCCATCTCTTCCTGCTTTTTCAGCAGGTTGGTCCTTGCCCTGTCGCTGAAGACGTTTCTGAGAATCTCTCCTTTGAAAAGCGATTTCAGGTTATTAACCTGGTGGTTCTTCGCTGCCATGGCGGAAATTTGTCTCTAAGTTATACTAATTTACCTGGAACAAACTCAACTGGCATGGGCATTTCATATACTTTTTTTCTGAGGAATTTTCCCAGGGTGACGGGATCAGGGTATCGGGAGAGTTCTTCCGGAGTGATCAAATCACCTATGCCGATCCGTTCAACACGGCCCTTTTTATTAAAGACTTCCGAGGGGAGCCTCAGCAGTCTGACTCTCCAGTTGATGAGACCGAGAAAATAGAAAAATGCGGAGTTCTGGTCGAAGAAGCGGATGGGCAGTACCGGTACCCTTGCCGAGTGAATAAGATGGAGGATGCTTTCCTGCCATCTCCGGTCTCTTACACGCATATCTCTCAGGCTGAAGTCTGAGACGGCACCCGAAGGGAAAAACCCGATGGGGTGTCCGGCGCGGAGATGGCTGATGGTTTCACGAATCCCCCTTATGCTTTCTGCCTTTATTCCTGTCTTTTTATTGCCGGCCGGAACCACAGAGATAAAGTTGCGGTCAAGTGTTTTGATAAGCGATAGAATACGGTTTACCATAAACTTGTAGTCAGGTCTGATCCTTGCCATCAGGTCAATCGTCATTATGCCGTCAAGGCCTCCGTAGGGATGGTTGGAGATGGTTATGAAAGCGCCATCAGGGAGTTGTTTGAGAATGTGCGCATTGCCCACAGTGTAGCTGACACCAACGTCATCAAGAAGTCTTGATGTGAATTCAGCTCCGGTCCAGGCTCCTGAGTTATCGTAAACCCGGTTTACCTTGTCGATGGCCAGGAACCTTATGGTCCATTCTGCACGCCGGTGGCCGCTTTTGCCCCGGAACAGAAATGAGAGCGGTTCCAGATCTTTTGGCTCAATAACCTTCATAGCAGTACAAACAAATTTACAAAATATATATTCAATTTTATAGGGTTGCCTCCGGCGGGCAGGAAAGCGTGAACATTCATGATCCAAAAATCATATCTTTGAAACCGGCACTCTCAAGGCATAACCTGATGATAAACATAATAACAATGAAAAAGCTGATTACTGTTAGGGCTATGGTAGTAACTGTGTTGCTGGCCGGATTTGCCGGCTGCACTGCGGAACCGACAGATCTGTCAAAGAACAGCATTATTCCCAGACCTGTTTCTGTCACTCCCGCAGGTGAATCATTTGTCCTGACAACAAAAAGTGACATCTTCATAATGCCCGGCGGCCCGGAAGAACTGACAGCCATCGGCAGTTACCTGGCTTCAAGGCTGAATCCCTCAACCGGCCTGGGCCTGGAGGTGATATCCGATGGCCGGAAGCCGGGGAAGGGTGACATCCTTCTGGCCATTGGCGCCGGTGATGATGAACTCGGCGAGGAGGGATACGAGCTTACCATAACAGGCAAGGTGCTTACGGTTACCGCCAATCAGCCGGCCGGTGTTTTCCGCGGTATCCAGACTGTCAGACAGCTGCTGCCTGCGACAGTTGAATCCGGAACCATACAGGAGGGTCCATGGACAATCCCGACCGGAACCATACGTGATTTTCCTCTTTACGGGCATCGCGGGGTAATGCTTGATGTGGCACGTCATTTCTTCGGACCTGAAGAGGTAATGCGTTATATAGATCAGCTTGCCAAGTACAAGATGAATGTGCTTCACCTGCACCTCTCCGATGATCAGGGTTGGAGAATAGAGATCAAATCATGGCCCAATCTTACAACTCACGGCGGCAAAACTGAAGTTGGCGGAGGCGAGGGAGGCTATTACACGCAGGAAGAATATTCACAGATAGTGAAATTTGCAGCAGAGAGATTTATTACCATCATCCCTGAGATAGACATGCCAGGTCACACCAATGCTGCTCTTTCGTCATACCCCGAGCTTAATATTGGAGGCAAGGCACCGGAACTGTATACGGGAATAAATGTAGGATTCAGCACGCTTGATACCCGTTCAGAGATCACCTATAAATTCGTGGATGATGTTGTACGCGAGATCGCTGCTCTGACTCCCGGGAAGTATTTCCACATAGGGGGAGATGAATCTCACGTCACGAAGCCAGATGACTACGTCTATTTCATAAACAGGGCACAGGATATTGTTGAGTCTCACGGCAAGAGTGTTACAGGCTGGGATGAAATAGCACATGCCACCCTTAAGCCCGGCGCGGTGGTGCAGTACTGGGCACGGGCAGAGAATGCCGTTATGGGATTGAACCAGGGGGCGAAAGTCCTTATGTCACCCGCCAAACATGCATATCTTGACATGAAATATGACACCGCCAGTGTTTTCGGGTTGAACTGGGCAGCTTACATCGAGGTTGATGATGCCTACAACTGGGATCCTGCAATGCTTGTTCCTGAAATAAGAAAGGAGAACATTGTTGGAATAGAAGCCCCGTTCTGGACAGAAACGGTTTCAACGTTCAAAGAGGCCGAATACCTTATATATCCGCGTCTTCCGGGATATGCCGAGATAGGATGGACTCCTGCCGAAATGCGTTCATGGGATGAATACAGGGTGAGACTGGCATCCCACGGCAAACGGATGGAGGTAATGGATATCGGCTTCTACCGTTCTCCTCTCATAGAATGGGATCAGCCGGCTGAATGAATGTGAAACGTCAGACGATTTTCATACAATCAACAATTAACTCTGAGAAACATGGAATTCCTGTTAGAAGGCATCCTCAATATCACCTGGCAGCAGGCGGTAATGTGGGTAATAGGTGCGTTGCTGATATACCTTGCCATAGCAAAGAAGCTTGAACCGCCGCTGCTGCTCCCGATGGGTTTCGGGGCCATACTGGTCAATTTGCCCCTTTCCGGTGCCCTGAACCAGACCCTTCCCGGAATCGGGGAGGTGACCGGAATCATTGACTGGCTGTTCAGTGTCGGGATAGAGGCTTCTGAAGCTATGCCACTTCTACTTTTTATCGGCATAGGGGCCATGATTGATTTCGGGCCCCTTCTTTCCAATCCCAGGCTGCTTCTGTTCGGAGCGGCTGCACAGTTCGGGATCTTTGCTACTGTAACCGCTGCTGTGCTGCTGGGATTCAACCTCAGGGATGCCGCAGCCATCGGGATAATTGGGGGTGCCGACGGGCCGACATCAATTCTTGTCTCGCAGGTTCTGAAGAGTGACTATATCGGGCCTATCGCTATTGCTGCCTATTCATACATGGCGCTGGTACCGATCATACAGCCATTTGCCATTAAGCTGTGCACCACCGAGAAGGAGAGAAGAATCAGGATGAACTATAATCCCAAGAGTGTTTCAAAACTAACCCGCATACTGTTTCCCGTTACGGTGACAATTATTGCGGGGCTGGTCGCGCCTGCGTCAATTGCACTTGTCGGGTTCCTGATGTTTGGCAATCTGATACGTGAATGCGGTGTGCTGAAGTCAATGTCTGACAGTGCCCAGAAGGAACTGGTTAACCTGATAACCCTGCTGCTGGGCATAACAATAGCGGCAAGCATGCAGGCTGACCGGTTTGTTTCACTGACAACGGTAAAGATTATGGGACTTGGGCTGCTGGCATTTGTTTTCGACACAATTGCCGGTGCTTCGTTTGCCAAATTCCTTAACCTGTTTCTTAAGCAAAAAATCAATCCTATGGTTGGCGCTGCAGGTATTTCAGCATTTCCCATGTCATCAAGGGTGATACAGAGGATGGGACTCGAGGCTGATCCGCAGAACCACCTGCTTATGCATGCTGCAGGTGCAAATGTTTCGGGCCAGATAGCAAGTGTGATCGCCGGGGGAGTTATTATCGGACTTGTTCCGGGTTTACTTTAAAGGAGGTAAGGGATGAATACAGATTTCATTAAATCACTGGAACTTATGGGCAAGGGGATGACTGCAATATTTGTCGTGATAATTGTCATTTACCTGGCCGTTCACCTGATCCTTAAGTTTACCGCAGGAAGAAAGAAGGAAACAACCGGAGGGGAGTAAGGATCCGGATAATGCAGCTTCCCCGGTCAGGGGAAAATTCTTAATTTTATGGTGCCGATATCTCCTGAGATGAGGTACCGGAATATGTCGGAACAAACAGGTGATGGTATGAAAAGAGCATTTTTACTGATACTTGTTGCAGTGGTGGTTTCCTGCAGTTCTGTGAAAAAGAGTACATCGGCCATCCCGGAGGATGACCTGATCCTGACGAGGAAATATGTTGGCGATTTCATTGAGTACCGCCACACGGGACCTGAAAATTACGAAGGGCCAAACATAATCTGGATAAAGACCACGATGGAAGATCAGTACGGAAAGATTTCAGCCTACGGGAAAAGATGTGATTTTGCGGCAGGAGACAGGCTCTACCTGAGGAGGATGTTTTACAGCCCGGGCATTGTATCGGGCTACTGGGTCTATCTGATTGAAAATGATGCCTCCGTATCCTATCGTGCAACTGACCTGCAGCATGACAGGGAGGTATTTGTCAAATCCTGGTTTGAATAATTGCGACTCATGAAGAGCATAATACTTACTGCATTTCAAAAGTTTGACCGTTCCCAGAGTTTAGGAGGATTACTCCTGTTTGGTGCTACTGTTGTTGCATTGATATTTGCCAATACGCAACTGGGCGATTTCTACGAGAGCCTCCGGGGGACCATTCTGGGTTTTGAGGCGGGAAGCTTCAGCCTTAAGAAGCCGTTGCTGCTCTGGGTTAATGACGGGTTGATGGCCATTTTCTTTTTCATGATCGGACTGGAGATAAAGAGGGAGCTGATGATAGGGGAACTGAATTCACCCTCAAAGGCTGCATTACCTCTTGTTGCGGCCCTTGGCGGGATGCTGGTTCCGGTTGTGTTTTATCTTGTACTGAACAGGAATCCTCAGGCATCGAACGGGTGGGGAATACCGATGGCTACCGATATTGCCTTTTCCCTTGCTATCCTTAAGCTTCTCGGGAACAGGGTCCCTGTCGGCCTGAAGGTCTTCCTGGTTGCCTTTGCCATTCTCGATGATATCGGAGCCGTGCTGGTAATCGCCCTCTTCTACAGTTCATCCATTGACTGGATGATGCTGGCATGGGCAGCAATTCCCATGTCACTGCTGGTATTCCTGAACCTGAAAAACCTCTTTCCAAAATACCTGCACCTTGCCTGTTCCGCAATTATCTGGTATTTCTTTCTCAAATCAGGGATTCATCCTACCATTGCCGGTGTTCTGCTGGCATTCACGGTTCCGCTGAGGCAGAAGACAGATGCACATACCTTCACCGAGGAGATGTGCAGGATTGCTGATGAATTCCGGGAGCATGATACCGACCCCTCCCCAATGCTCACGCCCGAACAGATAGAAAGGATAGATGATATTGAGCAGTGGACTGAAAAAGTACAGTCACCCCTTCAGCATCTGGAGCATGTGTTGCACGGCTGGGTGGCAATGTTTATCATGCCTGTGTTTGCGTTTTTTAATGCCGGAGTAGCATTCAGCGCCGGAATGAATCCTGATCTCCCTCTCATTACAAGCCTGGCAGTCAGCCTGTTTCTTGGCAAGACAATAGGGGTAACTCTCTTTTCATATGCAGGTCTGAAGCTTAAGCTTGCCACTCTGCCGCAGGGAGTGACTTTTAGACAGATTTTCGGTACAGCCATGCTTGCAGGTGTCGGGTTCACAATGTCAATGTTCATTGCGAGCCTGGCATTTTCAGGTGCCGCGGACCTTATGGATTCGGCCAAGATCGGAATTATGGGCGGCTCACTCGTATCAGGTGTTGGAGGATACCTGACGCTCAGACTCTGCCGGAAGGGTACAGATAATACAGCAACCCGTGACCGGAAGGAAGAAGAGTAGCCTGGAACTTTACTTCATCGCCCTCATTCCGGGAAAGGAGTTAAGAGACAGGGTACGCGCTGTCAAGGAGAGCATGCATGCAGGCTACAATGCTGGCCATGCCCTTAAATCTCCGGCTCATATAACCCTGCAGATGCCATTCAGGAGGAACAGCCTGGAGGAATCTGCCATCACTGCGGCGCTTGAAAAATTTGCCCTTGGAGAAATATCCTTTAACCTTGAACTTGATGGCTTCGGTTGCTTCTCTCCAAGGGTAATTTATGTCAGTATCAAGGCCCCCGGATCAGTTAAATCACTGCATGGACGGCTGAAGAAGGTACTGAAAGATGAACTTGGATTTGCTCTGGGTGAAATAATGAATGATGTTCAGCCCCACATTACCGTTGCCACCCGCGATCTTACAAAAGAGGCATTCAGTAAGGCATGGACTGAATTTCAAAACAGGGAATTCAGCGGATCATTCCATGTCAAAAGCCTTTTCCTGCTGAAACACAACGGCAAATGCTGGGACATTTATAAGGAATTTCCGTTCCGGACAGATGGATAGGAGAAGGTTCATAACAGGAGGCACAATTGATGCGGCCGGATGTCGGGCCATGCATGCAGGCCTGCAGCAGGTTTTTTCCCCCGCAACTCCACCGATTTCACTGTCAGGAGATAACCTTCCGTGTTATCCGAGTTCTGATATCTTCTTCAGCATTGCAGTGTCAAGGATTTCTACATCTCTGCCGTTGAGCCTGATAATCTGCTCATTTTTTAGCTCTGTAAGTAGCCTCACCGTGTTCTCCTCAGAGATTGCCGACATTTCTCCCAGTTCCCTTCGTGTTACGGGCAGGTGAAAGCTGTTGCTGCCGTAAAAGGCTGCAAGCGAAAGGAGGCTTTCGGCTATCCTGCCCCTTATATTCTTCTGGTTAAGACAGATTATCTTGTTCATGATCAGGGCTACTGATTTCCCGAATGCCCTGTTGAGCCTCAGAAGCACCTCATGGTCTTCAAGATACAGTTGTTTCAGTGATTCGAGCCCGACCATGCATACCTGCGCATCCTCAATGGCTGTAACGGAATAGGTGTAGTGTATGCATTCAAAGAAGGATAGCAGGCCGATGTAGGAAGGTGGACGCATAAGGTAGAGGATGATGTTGTGTCCGTTGATCCCTTCGATGTAAAGCTTGGCAGTGCCGCCGGTAAGGTATATGGCATGACTGACGCTGTCACCCTGTCTGCAGATACGCTCATGTTTCCTGAATCCCACGCGGATTATCTCCGAGTCAGGGAATGGCTTGCCGGCCCTCATGAATGCATCGTATATGTCACACCTGAAGGCGCACCGTGAACATGAAGTATCTGATGTAATCCTCATAAGTTAATGAATGTCAGTTCTTAAAGAGTGAAGAGGACTTCCATCCTCCTTACCCGGGATATTCAAGGTTCCCTGAAACCTCCAATGGTTATCAAATATAGTTGATTTAAAACAATGTTACATTGCAATTTTATCCCGGAAACAACAAGATTCAAAATCTCTATTTTTAGCTGACTTTAACCGGATTATTAAACCCGAACAATCTATGGAATCAACCGATCAGTACAACTTCAGTATTTTCGCTCCCCGGAACAGGCACGGGAGGAAGAACAGGAATGTCATCTTCACAATGCTTGCCATCTGGGCAGTTGCAGTATTTGGTTTTCAGATCCTGCTCAGGGTAATTGAGAAACCGGTCCCGGAACCTGCCCTTGGTCAGTTTGAGGAACAATGGGCTCTTATTGTCTCAGGAAATGAGGCTGATGCTGACTACGGGGCACTTCTCAATTCCCTGGTAATGGTCAGGGGCAAGATTACAATTACAGAAGCAGACAAGTTGCTTCTTTCAGATGCCATAACCGCGTCCGTATCCCGGATGGTGCCTGATTCCGTCAGGCAGACGGTCATTGTGGGCATTGGTGGCCTCAGAAGGATGCATGAGGAGATCAAAGCACTGAAGGGCCAGGAGTATCTTGACCTTAAAGCCCTCATCAGGGATTCAGGCTCTGCAATTACTGAAGCGCTGAAACCATTCACCGGTTACGGTACCGGAAGCCTTGAGGGTCCTATACTGGTTGCCAGTCTCAGGGAGGAGTGGTCCGCCTCATTCACCGGGCCGGATATGTCGCGTCTCCCGGAGGTCATGAAACTGTATCTTACCCATAATCGCTCGGTGCTTACTGATACACCTTTCCTTGGTTTTCCCTTCCATTACTTCTACACGGCCTTTTTCCTTCTGATACTGTTCGTGGTGCTGTGTATTGTTTACAACAGGCTGATAGAGTGGCGTCTTAACAAGGAAGGTATTGTTGAATAAAGTTATCTGCAAAACTATGAAAAGATTATATATCGCATTTATAGCCCTGATGACGGGCACACTTACATCAAGTGCACAGAGCCTGACACAGCTGGAGGGTAGCTTCAAGACCGGTCCGGCAATCATTCTTATAGCCATCCTTGTGACTTTTGTTCTTGTCGGTATCTTCTTCCGGGCAAAAGATCCGGCTGACTATTATGCTGCAGGAAGGAGTATCTCCAAGGTAGGTTCCGGCATGGCCATTGCATCGAACTGGATGAGCGCTGCCTCTGTCCTCGGGATGGCCGGGATGATGTACGGATTTGGTTACAACGGGCTGGCTTATGTTGTAGGATGGACCGGAGGATATGTATTGCTTCTGATACTCATGGCCGCTCAGATCAGGAAATACGGCAAGTACACTGCCCCGGATTTTATCGGTGACCGTTTTTATTCCCGTGACCTGAGAATTATTAGCGCCATATTTACCATCCTGATATCATTTGCCTATTGTGTAGGTCAGTTTGGAGGCATTGGACTTATGTTCAAATGGATACTTGGCCTTAACTACACCTGGGCTGTTATTATCGGATCTTCTGTTGTACTTCTCTACACACTCATTTCAGGAATGATTGGTGCCACCAAGAACATGCAGATACAGTATGTCATTATTGTGATCTCTTTTCTTCTTCCCGTTTTTATACTGGCCTTCAAGTTTGACTATTTCTGGCTTCTTCCGCAGGTTGGCTACGGAGCTGCGGTGACAGATATTGTGCAGGGTATTCCGGCCCCGAATATATCCGGCAGTACTGCTCTTCTCAATGCCTACGGGCATGATCTGGCAATAGTTCCCAGTCCTGAATTTGCCATGCCCTGGGATCCTTCAACCGGAACCACTTTCTTCCAGTGGATGGCCATCTGTTTTTCGCTTATGGTGGGAACTGCAGGGTTACCTCATGTGATACAGCGCTTCTATGTTGTTCCGAAAATTACCGATGCCCGCTGGTCTGTGGTGTGGGGGCTCTTCTTCATCTGTCTTGTCTACTGGACTGCCCCGGCCTATGCCACTTTCGGTAAGCTTCTCTCATCAAATCCGGAGGTGGGCGCCCTGGCCAAGGATGCCATTGTGGTGTATACTGCTCAGCTTGGAGGAGTCAACTCACTTATCGTAGGCCTGCTGGCTGCGGGAGCTGTCTCGGCTGCCTTCTCCACTGTCTCCGGCCTGCTGGTTGCAGGGGCTTCGGCCTTCTCACATGACCTTTATGTCAAGGTAATCAACCCCTCATCACCGCCCAGGCAACAATTGAAGATAGCACGAATTGGCACGATTCTGATGGCTGTACTGGTCACAGTGGTGGCGCTGATGAAACTGGGCCTCATTGCACAACTCGTCTCGGTTGCCTTTTCGATGGCGGCATGCACGATCTTCCCGCTTTTCCTGCTGGGTATCTGGTGGAGCGGATCAAACCGTGCTGGTGCCAAGGCAGGATTAGTTGCAGGCAGTATTGTTACTGCAATCTCTCTTACCTATTTCATAGCGGGTCTTGGGGGTAATCATCTGCCCGGCCATGCCTTCATATCCTACTGGCTGAATGTATGGTATTTTGCCTGGATTGGCGCACCCCTGGCTATAGTGGTAAACATTATTGTATCAAAACTTACCAAACCCACTCCGGAAGAGATCAAGAAGTTTCTCGCCGAACAGGTTCATAACTGATGGGTTTGCGTGATATTTTCGTACTGACTGCCGGGACGCGAAAGCTCCTGGTTAGCACGTCGTCAGTGGCGGCGCTGGCTGTCCTGTATGCCGTTTTTCATTACCGTGGAATCAACAGGTCCGAAGATCCTCGTGTGGCTCCGGCACGGCACCTGATGGCCGAATATGACAGACTGTCAGGCGGCCCCGGCAGCCATGATTTCTTTTACCTGCTTGACTCTGCAGCAGTCATCTATAAAAGCGTGCCGGGGTATGAACGGTCCTGGGAAACCGGAGTGATTTTCAACAACAGGTGCAGTGGGTTGCTTATGATGGCAATCTATGACAATTCGCTGAATGATTCGGTCAGGAGATCACTCATTGACCTGTCTGTGACCTGGTGTGACAGCAGCATCACAAGGTACCTGGGCTGGAAGGAGGAATGGGGAGATATCTCTGAGGATGAGGTGGTACGGAAACTCAGCCTTTCCATGAGCGCTGAAGACCCTGCATTTGAGGGATACAGATTTGAACGAATATTTGGGAAGAGGGTCGATGATATAATGCTGGCACGGGTAGAGGTTGACCGAAGGCTTTCAGTAAGCTATACGAACAAGGCAACGGCATTTCGGCATCTTATGATGCAGGATTCAGCCTACTATTATTATCAGGAGGCGCTTTCACTCTGGAATCAGAATCGCATTGCGAAAAGCAACCTCATCGTCCTTATGGGAGGAGATCCGGTTAAACCAGGTATTATTGAGTCGCTCTTTCCTCCTGACAGGAAAAAGAAGCAGGCAACACCGGGTACTCCCGGCTTGAGATAAGATTTAATAAACACATTAACAGACATATAATGAATCGTATTGCATTTCTAATAATTTGTTTCCCATTGTTTTTGCAGCCTGTTTCAGCACAGGATAAGGAGGAAGGGTCTGGACCGGTTATCAGGTTCTCGGGGTTTGTCAAGACAGATATTTTCTATGATTCAAGGCAGTCATCTGCTGCCAACGGCATCAGGGAAGGTCATTTTTACCTCTATCCCGATGACATCCTCTACGATGAAGCCATGAATGACCTGAACGCGAATCCTTCATTCCATATCCTGAATATACAGACACGAATCAGGGCTGACATCACCGGGCCTGAAGCCTTTGGGGCGAAGATCGCGGGAGCCGTGGAGGCAGAGTTTTTTGGTACGGGCGAAAGTGACCTTAACGGCCTCAGGCTCCGGCATGCCTATGTAAGGATGGAATGGCCGAAAGCTGTGTTGCTCACCGGACAATACTGGCATCCGATGTTTCCTGCGGAGAATTTTCCTGGAACAGTAAGCTTCAATACCGGTGCACCGTTTGTTCCGTTCAGCCGGAATCCGCAGGTGCGGCTCACCCTTATGCCGGGGAGAGTCAACCTGGTGCTGGCTGCCTATACCCAGCGTGATTTCACCTCATCAGGGCCTGACGGCAACAGCAGCAAGTATATCAGGAACAGCGGTCTGCCGGGGATAAACTTCCAGGTTAAGATCCCGGCCGGAGAACACCTTACAGCATGGAGTGGAATTGATTACAAAGTCATCAGACCGGAGCTGAAGAGTTCGTCCAATTATGGCACTGATGCCACTGTTTCGGGCCTGGCAGCATTTGTAAACCTTAAGCTGAAGACAAGGCCGGTAAATATATCCGTTATGGGTGTTTACAGTGAAAACGGAAGTGATATGGTAATGCTGGGAGGGTATGGTGAGACGGGTATCACCAGTGAACTCATGCAGACAAGGGAGTGGACCACCATTAACAGCACAGGTTTCTGGGCTGATATTGCCACTAACGGGAAGAAGGCTGTATTCGGAATATTCTCGGGATACAGTAAAAACCTGGGGGCAAAAAAAACAATCACAGGTGACGTTTACGGCCGGGGCACTGATATAGACTATCTCTTCAGGGTGTCTCCCAGAATGGTTGTTACTGAAGGCAAACTCAGCCTGGCGGCGGAGCTCGAGAACACATTGGCTGCGTATGGCACCATGGAGGGTAACGCCACGGTGACAGATACCCATAAAGTCAACAACATCAGGCTTCTGCTTAGTGCCATATACCGGTTTTAGATATTTGCGGTATGAAAATCATTTCCTGCCTTCAGCATCAGGTTATTGATGGTATCCACCGCCCTGGCTGCGAACGGGTGGAAGTGTGCATAGGCAAGTCTGAAATCAACATGATTGTCCGGCTCTGATCCGGCACCGAGGCAATCCGCCTGCCGCGTAAACCGTATTGATGCAAGGTCAGTCCATGCCCTGAGGGCATCAAGAAGGAGGGTATGGTTGATATATTTCCCTTCATGGAGACCCATAATCCGCTCTGTTGTTGAGAGTCCTTCCAGCCCGTGCCTGAGAGCATACATACGGATTATTCCGGTAAGAGGCATTATCAGCCGCTTGATATCAGAAGTGCTTTCAGCAAGGAGTGACTGTGACGGATTGAATTCCTTCAGTGCGGATGACATGTGATGAAAGTATATATCGTTTGTTTTCAGACTGTTGCATACGAATTCACGGAGTTCGCGGCAAAGTGATTCATCGCCATGGCAGAAACGAAAATCAAAGAATATTGTAACATCAAGGATTTCTGACGGACCCGGGACCCTTATCCAGTCAGAGAAATAGTTTTTCCATTGAGAACAGGGCTGACACCACCGCGGGTTTCCCGCCATATTCCCTCCCCGGCATTTATGGAAGCCCACTTTGTCAAGCATATCATTGACACGGGTACCCAGTGACAGGAAATACTCTTCTGCTTTAAGCCTTTTTGTGCCCTCAAGATCTTCAAATATAATTGCATTATCCTGGTCGGTAAGCAGGGTTTGCTCTCTTCTGCCGGCGCTTCCGGTCTGGATGAACGCATACCGGCATGGTGGCTCTCCGGCCTCTGCGATGCACAGTTCTATTGTTCTCCTGCAGATGGCATCAGCCACAGATGATATTACCTCTGAAACTGTTGAGGGGTCAGCCCTGCCTGCAATCATTACAGCCACTGTCCGGCGGATCTTCATCCAGGCCTTATTCATCCCGTTAACCGATACCGCACCGGCTATTTCATTGAGCGCAACGGCCGGTGCCAGAAGGGAAGCATGCACAAGTTCATCTTTCGTGATTATGCCACTCACCCTGTTGTCAGGCCCTGTGACCAGCAATATACCTGAAGCACTTTTACCTATGACAGCACGGGCTTCGGCAATGGGAGATTCACCTCGGATGAAAATGGGTGGTGAATGCATTATCCGGTATATCCCGGAGTCATGTGAAAATCCTTCAGAAAGTGCAAATCCGATCGTACCGGCATCAGCTGTACCCATTGGTTCGCCATCATTGTTCAATACCACAATCCCGGTGCTTCCGTTTTCCTTCATCTGTCTGATTGCCATTGATATCGGAGTGTTTCCCCGACAGTTCAGCGGTGGCTTCATAACGGCGGTTACCGGTGCGGCTGAAATGAAAACGGAGGCAAACTCACCATAACCGTTTACCCTCAGCATGTCTTTTACTCCAGAAGGTGCAATCGGTTCTATCATTCCGTCAATAACCTTCTCCTCACTCTCACCCTCCGCGATGATAACGGTAATCAGCGCCCAAAGAAGACTGCCATCTT
This sequence comes from uncultured Rikenella sp., assembly GCA_964470815.1. GTDB lineage: Bacteria > Bacteroidota > Bacteroidia > Bacteroidales > VadinHA17 > SR-FBR-E99. The sequence goes on along the minus strand of CAYYEH010000041.1, from coordinate 7,587 downwards.
TTTTTCGCAGCAACGCACTGTTGCCGGAGATGTTCCTGCCAGTTCTTACCATCTGTTTAAGATGTTCAAGCTGTGACCTGTCAGAAAAGAGGTTTTCTGTTCCATGCTGGCTCATTTCATGGAGATCCCGGTAGCCAAGCATAGACGGCACTGTTTCCGTTGCATTGATAATTCTGGCTTTTTTCCCGAAAGAGAGACGGAAGAACCCGACAGATGCTTTATCAAGTAAACCGGCAGAGGGAATGAACCCTGTGCCCCTGGAAATACCCTTGACAGGTCTCAGCACAATCAGCACTGCATTCAGGTCACCCATCTCGATCCTGGAGAGGTCTGCATGGGAATCCGTAAGACTGCCATCCCTGTTTCGAAGAGTACATCTTATGTATTGCCTCGAATTCAGGTCATTGTAGATTTTGGCCGGATCATCGCCAAGGCTTGTCTCATCTGAGTTCAGGATTCCGGATAAAGGCATGTCTCTCAGTTCGTCTTCTGTTAAGCCTGCCCATGACAACAATGTTTTATTTGCCTGCAATCCCTGCTCCGACCAGATGATGACCCCCTCGGTAGCTGCTTCGGCAAGTGTCCGGTAAAGCTCCCTGGATCTCCTGAGTTCTTCCTCTGCCCTGCTTCTCTTTTCTTCGATTGTATGGCTCTGCCGTGATATGGCCAGCAGCAATGCAAATATTACAAGACCGAACAGCCCTGTTATAATCAGGGCCTTCATCTCCAGTCTCCTTATCTCGGTTTTTACATCTTCAATATAAATCCCGGTGCCAATAACCCAGCCCCATGGTTCAAACAACCTGACATAAGAAAGCTTTGGCACTATCCTGGTAGAGTCATCATTCCACTGCCACATGTAATCAACATAGCTTTCCCCTGTGGCTGACACGGCATTTACAAATTCGACAAAAACCCTTTTGCCGGCAGAATCCCGGAAATCAGTAAGGTCAGTTCCGTTAAGGTCAGGCCTGTATGGATGAACAATCATCCTGGGATGCCTGTCGGTAATCCAGAAGTAATCCTTTAGTTCTTCTCCGTATCTGATGTTGCTGATTGCCGATATTGCGAGGTTCATTGCCTCAGCTTTATCGAGCAGGCCTGATTCCTCCATTGACTGAAAGTGTTCCAGGAGGCTGTAAGCCGAGCTGGTAATCTCATGAATGAGATCCCTCTTTCTGTCCATCATCACCTTTTCGAAAAGCGGGATAAGATAAAGGAATATCATACCGGCAAAGAGAATTATTGCCAGGAGGGCAGGTAAATCAATCTTTACAATGAACAGCCTCCTTTTTCCGTCTTTTCTTTTTGCATTCATTGAGATTCCTTTTAAGTCCGTTCATGAACCAGGCTGAGTATTCCCGAAGCGGTATCGAGCATGGCAAAGCTTGCTCTTCCCTTCACACCGGTCACCGGGGGCAGAAGTACAATTGTGACATCATCACCCAGGAAGATTCGTTCTGCCGGTACAGAATGAAAGGCTCTGAAGAACGGAAGAGCATGCCTGTGTGCAAAACAGGCGTTGGGTTTATGAAAATGTCCGGACAATGCAAACATTAAATTATTGTGGTTCATGAAACCCCAGAGTTCATCCAGGTGTTTTTGTTTCATCACCGTGCGGGTGGTTGAACCGCTGAAGTCGGGGCATATATAATGCGACAGCAACATTCCGGGGAAGGAATCATTTATGATCACATACTCCGGAAGCGACCTTATGTATTCCAGGTCTTCATCATCCAGGTCTCCCGGCATTTCCGTATCGTAGGTCCATACCATTCCGTCTGAAGCAGCTCTTTTCCCGGCTGATGTCATCTTGAACCAGTCAGCCGGATAGGTGAAGCCGTTGACCCAGGATGGGTGGCGGGAAGCTGCAAACAGGTCATGGTTACCGGCAACCACCCAGCGGCAGGTTGATCTGACAAGTGATATACAGCGGCGGGCGCTTCTGATGAAGGAATATGATTCAAACCTGCTGTCATAACCCACTATGTCACCCAGGCAGGCTACATGGTCACAATGGTAGTCCTCGGCGAGCCTGAGCACAGTTTCAAGGGCAGTGACATTCTCGTGAATATCAGTAATAATTCCCAGCTTCATAATATTGCCCGGGCTGTGAATTCATCCGGGATATGTTATTTTTTACCAAGTTACACAGAATTGGTCAATAGTTAAGCATCTCCCTGTGTGTCTGTTCGGGAATCAAAATATTCGTAATATTGCGCGAATGAATGAGATGACAGATAATCCGGCCAGTCGGGATTACTCACCCTTCTGCCATGAAGGGGCCGGATACATTGCTGAATATGTTCTTCTCCCCACGGGGGTTGAGTTGCTGACTGTTGTCTTCTCGCCGCCTGAGCCTGCTGATACCCCGGCAATTCTTTTCATACCCGGATTTGTTTCGATCATCGAAAACTTCAGGGAGACGCTGGTTGAACTGACACGAAGCCATACCGTGATCTATATCGAAACACGAGAGAAAAGCACCGCTAAAATAAGTCCGGGTCACCGTTTTTCAGTGGAAGAAATCACATCTGACATTGTCCGTTTTGCTGAGCTCAGGATTCCTTCAGATTTGCGTATCATAATGGTCGGATATTCACTCGGGGCCACGGTTATAGCCGAGGCATTCCCGCGTCTTAAGAGGAAGCCGGAAGCGGTCATTCTGATCGAGCCCAACATCTCGTTTCCATTTAACGGGATAGCCCTCTTTTTTGCCCGCCTTGCGAAATACCTTTACCGCCCCGTGGTGCCATTTGTCAAATGGTACATGAAAACATTCGTCATAGACGTAAAGTCTGATGAGGAGATGTACAACATTAACTGCCGGAATCTTGACACTGCAGAACCGGTCAGGCTGGGCATGGCTGTCAGACAGCTGAGCCGTTACCGGATGAAGGGATGCCTTCAGCAGATAACGGTCCCCGCACTGGTTGTATTGGCTTCAAAAGACCACTTCCACAGCCACGGCGAGGGACAGGAGATAGCAAGCCTTATTTCCTTAGCCCGGTGTCTCGATCTGGAAGACAATAAAAGAACTCACAGCACTGAGATGGGCCGTGAAATCAGCAGCTTCATTTCTTCTCAGGAACAAATACCAGCTCAAGCAGGTCAGCCTTGGCCAGGAATTTCTTTACCTTCTTCTTCATGTCCTTGACAGTGAGCTTGTTAAGGATATCGGAGTAGTTGCGGTCGTCATTATTATCAAATCCTGTCAGGTAGTATGAACGTATAATATTTGTCCAGTAGCTGTTATGTTGTGAGGTTTCCTCGCGGGTTTTAATCATATTGGTTACAGCCTTGTCAAGGTCAACCTGGCGGGGGCCGTTTTTGGCAATTCCTTCAAGTTCACTGTAGATGATCTGCCTGAGTTCGGCAGCTCTTTCCGGGTCGCATTCAAAAGCAACAAGAAGAGAGGCTTTCTCCTCCGGCCTCTTTTGTGAAGTCGCACTGATGCTTACCCCGTAGGTGCCACCCTGTTCCTCACGTACTTTCTCGGTATAGACAAGGTCAAGAATCCCCTTAAGGACATCTATTGCGAGGTTGTTTGAGGGTTCGTATTTTGTTTTTGCAGAATAACTGATCACAACAGTAGCCTTGGGTACGGCAAGCGGGACGGGGATCTCTTTCCTGACGGTACCTTCAGGCTGGTTAATGCCAAGGTTCCTGTAGGTTTCCTTGCTGTATTTTGAAGGGAGTGAGCCTATATAAACCTGAGCCAAATCGCGGGCAACAGCCTCTTCGATGTTACCGGTAATAAAGAAGGTAAAGGCGGAGGCATCATCAAAAGCAGTCTCGTATATATGGTTAATGTTTTCGTATTTAATTAGTTTCATAGACTCTGGAGTCATCAGGAATGTTCGGGGATGGTAACCGGTCATATTCATTGAGAGGCTGTCAGACATCATCTTGTTCGGGTCTTTCTGCATCATTGTGACGACGGCAGTGTATCTTCCGATGATTGCGTCATATGCCTCTTTATTGTAGTTGGGTCGGGCAATGCGGAGGTAGAGCAGTTGCATCATGGTCTCAAAGTCCTTCGGTGTGGATGAACCGCTTACTGTCTGCATTGTTTCCTGCAGGCCCAGTGACACGGAGGCTTTTTTCCCGGCCAGCATCTTTGTCAGAGCGACGTTATCAAATTCTCCGGCTCCGTACATCGATATTATCTGAGGAAAGAGGGTTAATGAAGGAACCAGTGAATCGGGATAGAGAGATGAGCCACCGAAAGCATATCCGCTGATGCTTACATTATCCTTTTCGTATTCAGCATGTCTGAATATAACCCTGGCTCCGTTTGCAAGGGTCCATTCAGTAGCATCAAACTGTGGAAGGAGAACGGTTTTGACCACTTCGGCTCCATTCAGTTCTTCAGAGATGAGGTCTGTTCCGCCTGTTATGTCTTCGTAAGGTTTGATATCAGAAGATACCACCTTTTCCATGATTGCCATTGCCTCTGCCTCTGATATATATTCCCTGTCGTCAGGCCCCTGAATAAGGATAAACCTGTTATCTTCCCTAACCAGTTCACGGAGTCTGTTTGTTACCTCTTCCTGGGTAATGGATGGGAGGATTTCCCGGTAATATTCGTATTGTGTGTCAAGTGAAGGGATGGGTTCAGCTGTCGTGAAATGGTCAACGATCTGTGACGCCCATTCGTCATTGCTGATCTTGTCCTTCTGCTTGTAAAGGTTTTCAAAGTTGGAGAGCATGGATGCTTTTGCCCTTGTGAGTTCTCCTTTTGTAAAGCCATGGAGGCGTGCCCTTTCAAGCTCTGTAAGTGCTGCTTCGAAGCCTTTGGCTTCTTCTCCCTCCCTTACACTGGCTGAGAGAGTAAGGGCATTGTAATGTCGTGCAATGAATGAGTCATAATCAAGTGCTCCTCCGATGAAGGGGGGTGTGCCTTTCTGCACTATTTCGCTGAAGCGGGAACTCATCATGCTGTTTAAAAGGGAGGTGACAAAGCCGTCACGTATATAATCAAGATCCCTTGCCTTTCTGTCAGGATGGCTGTCGATTATTATCAGGTTGACCGAGGTCTGCGAGGCCTCAGGATCGGTAACCAGAAGGTATTTTGTTCCCTCTTTGGGCACAAGCAGGTTTTCGGGTCTTGGCTTCGGGTTTTCAACTGCGGGGATGGATGAAAATATTGTTTTGATTTTTCTTTCCGTATCATCCACATCAATATCACCCACAACAGCTATCGCCTGCAGGTCAGTTCGGTACCAGTCGTGGTAGAACCGGCGTAAGGTTTCAGGAATGAAATTTTTGATTACTGCCGTATCCCCGATTATATCGCGTTCAGCATACATTGATCCTTCAAACAGCACGGGCAGCATCTGTGTCATCATCCTCCACTGCGCATTTCGTCTGCTGCGCCATTCCTCCACAATGACACCTCGCTCCTTGTTTATCTCGTCCTCATCGAGGGTAATGAAGTCAGACCAGTCAGCCAGTATTCTGAGGCATGTGTCGATCAGACCGGGCTTTTCAACAGGCACGTCACTGAGATTATATACTGTCTGGTCCCAGCTGGTGTAGGCATTGATATTTCTTCCGAAGGCAACGCCGTTTTTCTCGAGAGTGCTGAGGAGGGTTTTGCCGGGGAAGTTTTTAGTGCCGTTGAATGCCATATGTTCAAGGAAATGGGCAAGGCCGTTCTGGTCATTTTTTTCAAGGATAGAGCCCACATTCTGGATGATGTAGTAGCTTGCCCGGCCTGCAGGCTCTGTATTATGGCGGATGTAGTAGGTCAGGCCGTTATCCAGCTTCCCGATTCTGTAGGCGGGGTCAACCGGGATGCTTTTGTCTGCGGTGCCCTGGGCTGCGCTCCAAAGGCAGGCCGAAGCCAGAATGGCTAATGCGAAAAGTCTTTTCATGATCTTTAGTGTTTGGAATTATGAGACATTGACAGCGTTTATCCGGTTCAAAATTATGTAAAAAAACCATCATCGAGATGGTTTTTTAATTTTCTCTTTTACTGGAATCTGAAAAATGCCCTGGCTGCGGTCAGAGCGGCCGTTCGTGCGTTTATTCAGGCCGTTATCCGGTTAAAACAGCCGTGATGAGGTCAGGAGAGCCGTGGGAGGTCAGAACAACCCGTGAAGCTCGGCGTTTATCCTGTCAATGACTTCGCTCAGGTGTTCCTTGTTTTCAGGGAAGTCATAGTAGTCGGCTTCAAGGATCAGCAGCCTGCCCAGCTTGTATGATTCGATCCAGGCCTCATAACGTTCGTTCAGCCTTTTAAGGTAGTCAAGCCTGATTGAGCTCTCGTATTCACGGCCTCTTTTCTGGATCTGGTTTACCAGTGTAGGGACTGATGCCCTGAGGTAGAGCAGGAGGTCAGGCGGTTCAACGAGGGAACTCATCAGTTTGAAGAGGGTGAAGTAGTTTTCAAAGTCACGTGTTGACATCAGCCCCATCGCGTGAAGGTTGGGGGCGAAGATATAGGCATCTTCGTATATGGTGCGGTCCTGGACAATAGTGTTCTTTGCCTTTTTGATTTCCAGCACCTGGCTGAAGCGTGAATTGAGGAAGTAGATTTGAAGGTTGAATGACCATCTCTGCATGTCTTCGTAGAAATCATTCAGGTATGGGTTATCGTCAACATCCTCATAATGAGCCTGCCAGCCGTAGTGTTTCGAAAGCAGTCCGGCCAGGGTTGTTTTTCCTGACCCTATGTTGCCTGCTATGGCTATATGCATAATAAATGAAGGTTAAAATCCGTGTTTAAATATAGGAAAAAGGGAGGGAGATGTTCCGGATGTTGATAAAAAGATTTCAGAAGCCGGCTGTTTTAAGGACACTCTCAACGAACTCCCTTCCGTTGGAGAGGCGGGGCATTTTGTTCTGTCCTCCGAGCTTGTCTCTTTCCCTGAACCATCTGTAGAATGTGCCGGCAGGTACTATTCTGACGACAGGTCGGGCAAGGGTAAGATCCTTATATCGCTTGGCCTCATAATCGGAGTTGAGGGTTTTCAGGGTTGTATCGAGGATTTCAGTGAAATGTTCGGGATCGTCAGGTTCCCTGTCGAATTCGATTACCCATTCATGTGCCCCGCGGCTTTCATCACCCATATAGACTGGACCGGCTGTGTATTCAATGATATGGGATTTGGTGCCCAGGCATGCTTTTTCCAGTGCCTTTTCGGCGTTGTCAATTATTACCTCTTCGCCGAAGGCGTTGATAAAGTGTTTGGTACGTCCGGTAATTCTTATCTTGTGCGGGAAAAGGCCTGTGAATTCAACGGTATCTCCGATGGCATATCTCCAAAGCCCTCCGTCAGTGGATATTACCATTGCGTAGTTCACCCCTTTTTCCACCTCGCCGATTGTCAGGGTCCGGGTATTACCGGACTCAAGGTCATCTGCGGGGATGAACTCGTAATAGACTCCATAGTCAAGCATCAGGAGCATTGAAGCGTCAGTCAGGTCATCCTGTATGGCAAAGAAGCCTTCCGAGGCATTGTATGTTTCCATGAAATGCATTTTCGGGTCAGGGAGAAGCTTGCGGTATTGTTCGCGGTATGGGGCGAAGCTGACACCGCCGTGGAAAAAGACCTCCAGGCCGGGCCACACCTCATGAAG
>CAYYEH010000040.1:9285-22234 GCA_964470815.1 uncultured Rikenella sp. | reverse complement strand
CAACCCCGGCAACCGGTGAACCCGCAGAAGATGCTAAACCCGAAAGCCCAATTTCCCCGTACCCTGTTCCCGAAAACAGCAGGTAACCCGTCACCGCCGAGAACGAGACAGCCAGCGAGAGCTTCCATCTGGAGAGCTCTGCTATGTCATTGACCGTTTGCCTGCCTCTCTTCATTCCGGTTGGTTACGCCATCTCACAGACCGGTGCCCCGGGTACCTTCACCCTCAACTAACTCCTTAAGGTATTCAGTCATGATACCTATCTGCTCTTCAGTCAGCAGCTCCCTGTATGACTGCATCAGGTTCCTTGCGTATCCTTCAACGATCTCTGCGTTGGGATCATAAATTGACCTTACAATGTATGCCTCGTCGGCAGTCACAGTGCTGGTTGTGCCGCCGGATACAATCGTCCTCTGCGAGCCGTAGAACCCCGCAAAAGAGGGCCCTACAAGTCGCGATCCGTCAAGCGAATGACAGGCCAGGCAGCCTGTGCTCCTCAGCAGCTTCAGTCCTTCATGCTCTGGTATGAACGACGCTGCCTTGAGCTCCTCATACCAGAGGTCAAATTCCTCCTGTTCCACGATGCGCGTATTTGCCACCATGGCCGAATGCAGCAGTCCGCAGTACTCAGTACAGAGTATTTCGTAGTTGCCAATGTAATTGGGTGTGAACCAGAGCCAGTTGTCATAACCGGGTATGACATCCTCCTTTACCCTGAAGGCAGGAATGAACAGGCTGTGATTGACATCTTCCGAAATAAGCTCAAGCTTGACAGGTTTGTTGATGGGAAGGACCAGCTCCCTCGACCGCAGGCTGTCACTGTAGACGAATTCCCATTCCCACATCCTGCCAATTGCTGTGATTATCATTGCATCGGCAGGCACCTTGCGCATCGGGGCAAAACCCTTCCAGCCTACCCAGAACATCAACATCACCAGTACCAGCGGAATACCAGTCCACAATAATTCCAGCATTGTGCTGCCACTGAACTGCTTCGCCTCCTTACCCTTCTTTCTTGAGTAATGAATCACCGTCCAGATCATGAATGCGGAGATCCCGATGATGAATATAAAGGCGATAATAAAGATGAAAAGAAACGCCTTGTCTACTCCTTCTGCAAGATTTGATGCTCCTGTGAACATAATTCCGTTGTTTATCTGAAAAAGTAATCTATGAACGTAATAAGTGTTACAACCACAAAGAGTGCAAACACCCCTGAAACAGCCAGTTTCAGAAACAGGTTTTCAAATTTGAGGTGCATGAACTGGGTGATGACTATTGCAACCTTCACGGAGGCAATCAGCAAAGCAACAGCCACCGTCAGCGGACCGAGATGAATCCCTGTCACCAGCACCGAGATGGTAGTGAGAACCAGCAGTATCACCAGTACTACTGTAAGTGATTCATAGGTTGAGATATGATGCTTTTCGTCTTTCATGGATTTGTCAGGTTATCAGGTAAAGCAACGGAAAGAGGAATATCCATATAAGGTCAACCAGGTGCCAGTAGAGGGCACTGTTTTCAAGCATAAGGTACCTCTGGCTGTTAATTGTTCCGGCCCTTACCCTGAACACATTTATGGAGAGCAGTACCATACCTACAAGCACATGAAGGGCATGCAGCCCTGTCATCATATAGTAAAGACCGAAAAAGAGAAGGTCACCGTGAGGCATGTTCTTCAGCACCGGAGATCCCGGCCAGATGCCATATTCAAACTTATGAGACCACTCGAAGTACTTGTTGACCATGAAGAGTGCTGCCAGAAGGATAGTCACCAGCAACAGCACCATGGTCAACCGTTTGTCACCTTTCTGGATGGCTGTCAGCGCACTGGCGACGGTCATAGAGCTGACAAGCAGGAAAACGGTGTTGATTGTACCGATGAGGGCATTCAGCTCCTCTGCCGCATGGTGAAACTCGGCCGAGTACTTTGCCCTGAAAATTGCATAAACCAGGAACAGGCCCCCGAACAGGAAGAGCTCGGTGAAGAGGAATATCCACATCCCCAGCTTCCCGGTTTCGCTGTCAGTGTATTCTGTATGCGTGGAATGTACTGTCATTGGATGACTACTGTTTGGTTTTATCCCTGCTGCCGAAGAAGTAGGGCTTTGTGGTTATCTCAGGTATCTCATCGAAGTTTTCATGAGGCGGGGGAGAAGGTATCTTCCACTCGAGAGTCACGCCATGCCAGGGGTTGGCAGGAGCCTTCTCTCCGCGCCGGCCGGCACGGATGAAATTGTAGAGCATCAGCAAAAGCCCCGCTATCAGTATGAACGCACCAATGGTCGATATGAAATGCCCCGTATGGAACTGAGGCAGGTAATCATATGAACGCCTCGGCATCCCCTGTATGCCTATTATGAAGTGCGGGAAATACAGCAGGTTGAACCCGACAAAATTGAAGACCCAGGCAATGTTGGCTACCCTGTTGTTGTACATCTTCCCGAACATCTTCGGGTACCAGTAGTGTATGCCTGCAAAGAATGCAAAGCCCATACCGCCAAAGATGATGTAATGGAAATGAGCCACCACAAACGCAGTGTCATGAGTCTGAACGTTGGTTGCCAGGGCACCAAGGACTAGACCTGTAAAACCTCCTATCATGAAGAGGAAAATGAAGGCGATGGCATACAGCAAGGGAGGCTTGAGATCTATTGAGCCTCCATACATGGTAGATATCCAGTTGAATACCTTGATGGCGCTCGGCACGGCTACAATAAAAGTAAGGAATGAGAAGAACCACCTTGCGTAATAGCTCATCCCTGAGGTGAACATATGATGCCCCCAGACGAAATACCCCACGAATGCGATGGCAAGACTTGATATGACGATAGCACCGTATCCGAATACCGGTTTCTGGCTGAATGTGGGAAAGATTTCAGTGACCACTCCCATGGCAGGAAGGATCATGATGTAAACGGCAGGGTGAGAATATATCCAGAAGAGATGCTGGAACAGCACCGGGTCACCTCCCAGCGCCGGGTCAAAGAACCCGATGTTGAGCACTCTCTCGGCTATTACCATCAACAGTGTGATACCCACAATAGGAGTGGCAAGCACCTGGATCCATGCCGTGGCATAGATAGCCCACGGGAAGAGGGGCATCCTGAGCCATTTCATACCCGGTGCCCTCATGCGATGAATTGTCACAATGAAGTTGAGCCCGGTAAGTATCGATGAGAATCCCAGTATGAATGCAGCTGTAAGAGCCCAGATCACGCTGGTGGCCGACTCCACGCTGTAGGGTACATAGAAGGTCCATCCTGTATCGGGAGGACCGCTCCCCATGAACTGTGACATAACCCCGAGGACTGCTCCAGCGATGTAAAGATACCAGGAGAAAAGATTCAGCTTCGGGAAAGCCACATCCCGTGCACCGATGAGTATCGGGAGGAAGAAGTTCCCGAAGACTGCAGCAAGGCCAGGTATCACTATCACGAAGATCATAATGATGCCGTGAATGGTGAACAGTCCGTTGTAGGTCTGCGGCTCCATGATGGTCTTCCCCGGAGCTATAAGCTCTATTCGCATTAGCAGTCCCAGGAAGGCTGCAACAAAGAAAAAAACTATGATGGAATAGAGATAGAGCAGCCCGATGCGCTTGTGATCGGTGCTTAGCAGCCATCCGGCTATCCCTTTGTATTTACCCTGGTATTCCAGGTAACTTGGCTGTGATTCATTTCCCATAATCAACCCTCTTATTTTTTCCTTCTCCGTGCAAGGAGTATTATCATTACCAGGACCAGGAAGAAGATGGTAATTATGCCCACTATCCTTGTTACCTGGAGCGTGTATGTTTTGCTGGCCGGATTGTATGCAAAGCAATACTCGAGAATCCGGTTTGCCGTTGGCCTGGCGATGCCCTTCTGAGCCTCTATTACCGCCATTTTGACATCAAACGGGAGATAAGTCAGGCCATAAAGGTAACGGGTTATCTTGCCTGCCGGGCTCACTATCATTATCACCGACGGATGAGCAAAATCCAGTCCCTGCGGAGTATACCTGTAGCCGGCCGCTTCGGTAATGGCGCTTATGTTCTCCTGTGTCCCTGTCAGGTAGATCCAGTCCTTCTGGTTCTCCTTGCTGATCCGCTGTACAAAGTTCACCTTCTTCTCCCTCGCCTTCTCCGGCGTATCACTAGTATTGAAGCTGATGGTAATGATCTTGTATTCTGTTCCAAGTGTCATGTCCATCTTGCTGACCACGTCCGCAATGCCGTCCATCAGCGGACTGCAGAGGTTGGGACAGTCAAAATAGACGAAGCTCATTATTGTAGGCCGGTCTATCAGTGACCCCAGGGTCACCTTTTCACTGTTTTCGTCATAAAACCATAGATCAAGAGGAATGGTGTCACCAAGGTGCTCGACAACCCCTACTTCCACTTCAGGTTGCCGGTAACCTGCAGTTTTGATCTCCTGGGCAGGCAGTGCCGGCGCCAGACACATCATCAATAATACCGATGTCAGTTTTCCGATACTCATTTTTCCGTTTTTTTGGTTTCATTATCAGCACAGTAACCTGCAATCATAAGCGATCCCCCCATCAGCGAAATGTCTTTCAGAAGGGCAATGAGGACCATTGTCCTGTCTGACCCTTCAATAAGGTGCGGGATATGGATGGTAAGTATGAAAACCAGCAGCAACCCCGCCAGTATCAGCGTTGAAAGCCTGATAAACTTTTTGGTGATGATACTGATGCTTACTGCAATCATTATCAGTCCTGTCAGAATGATGGTATACGCCCCCAGGGGGATGAAAGATGTCAGCATACCCAAATAGAAATCCATCATTATCAGATGGTTGATCCCAAACGCCAGGAATGGCAGTGCGAACAGGATGCGGCCTAACGGGGCAAGATTTTTCATATATTTTGGTTATTTGGTGGTTCCTGGTTTCCCGGTGAAGTCTGCAGGCGCTTTTTCAGTTCCGTACCCACGGTAAAAATATCTCTCAGCCTGAACATGACCAGGAAGATGAATCCCCATACTGCCAGCACTCCGAATCCGTACGAAAGGATGACCCATACAGGTGCTTTCCTTACGGTATTCCACATGGCCCGCTTTGCCGTCAGGCTGACAGGCACGGTGATCACTCCAGCCCTGAGAATCGTGTCTTTTGAGACGCTGCCGAAGACCTGCTCGTCAGTGAATTGTGCGCTGAAGCTGACGTTCCCGGCAGTATCTCCCGGCAGACCGTCAGAAACGGAGAATACTGCCGTGCCGTTAGCGTCAGTCATTTTCTCCTCATCCACCTGCATCAACCCGAAATATCTCCTGGCAAGCAGCCGTACCCCGGCTCCGGTAACCGGCACGGTGGAGGTCCCGGTAGTGGCAGAAGCCATAACAGAGACAATCTTTGCCGCCTCGTCATATGCCAGTTTCATGCTTATAACTGCTCCTGGGTAGGCAGAGGAGGTGATAACCTGCATCACCTTCTGTACGTAGTCACGATTGAAGCTCCTGATGAACGAAACGACCTTCCATATCTCCTCGGTGGTGAGCACGCTGCGGAATGAGGGCATCTGACCACGGCCGACGGAGACCTTGTGGAAGATCTCACCGTCACTGTTCTTTTGTATCTTCTCGGTGGCCGGATCACCCGGCGACGGCTGGAGGGCTATGAAATTGTTTTTACCCGGATCACCATGGCAGGAATGACAGTTTATCTGGTAAAGCCTTTCGCCCTCTTTCCTCGTCTCATCAGTGAAGGGAAAGGTGCTGAGCCTGCTTCTCCTCTCTTCGGGCACCACCCAGTCCTGCCCCTTCGCAAAACCTGGAAGAAGCATCAGGCATAATATGACTCCTGCGGTATATTTCATATCTGAATCTCAGTTTACGGTTACTGCGTAATCTTGTCTTTTCCGTTTTCTTCTTCCGCCATCTCCCATATCGGAACCACCGGGAAGAGCTTGGCGAGAATGGTTATAATAATCAGTACCAGGACTATTGAAGCCACTGTCACGGCTGTCTCAATCAGGGTAGGCCTGTATACAACCCACTCAACCGGAACACCCTGTATCGGGAGATTGGGATGAGCCTGTGCCGGAACCACTATTATGTATCTTTTGAACCATGAGCCGATGAGCACGAAGAGGGAGATCACCAGCATCGGCAACGGTCGGCGCATCTGTTTGAACAGCAGCAGTATAATGGGTATGACAAGCCCCAGAAGCTGTATGCCCCAGAACATGACGGCATAGTGTCCGGTGAAGAGTTCACGGAGGTGGATGGCGTCGCCTGTCTTAAGCTTGTAGCCGGGTACCAGGAACTCATTGAGGTTGAAATAGAAGTAGACTATTGCGACCAGCACCAGCACCCTGCCCATCCTCTCAAAAGTCTCTGCATTCAGGTACTTCTGGAGCCTGTAGTTCACCCGGAAGAAATACATCGCAATAATCACTGCGGCCGTCCCTGAAACAAAGGCCCCGGAAATAAAATAGGGCCCGAAGATGGTGCTGTCCCATCCGGTGCGGGGCGTTAACGCGAATAGCCACGAAGTGACAGTGTGAATGGCAAAGGCTGTGGGAATGATAAGTATCAGGAGTATCCTTACTGCCTGTCCGAGCAGCCTGTACTGCATCTCATGATGCATCCACCTGAAAGAAAGGATTTCATATGCCTTTACCAGGAATCTTGGCCGCCCCTCAAGACGGTCCTTCGCAATCGCAAGATCAGGGATCATCGGGAAAAACCAGAGCAGCAGGCTCAGCACGAAATAGGTGGTGACCACGGTCACATCCCACAGGATAGGCGACTGTACGCGGCCGAACAGAAATACATAAGGCAGCCTGTCAGGACGGCCCATGTCTGAGATGATAACCAGCCCGGCCACCGCTGCAAATGCAATGGCAATTATTTCGGCAATGCGTGATATCGGTTTGACCCATTTGTAGCCGATCAGGCCCAGTACGGAACTGATAAGCATTCCGCAGAGGCTGGTGGCCACGAAAAAGACGAAGTTTGCTATGTACATGCCCCAGCTCGTGAAATCACGGAGCCCTGTAACACCCAATCCGTTGCGGAGCTGTATCACATAGGCAAAAAGACAGGCGGCCAGCAGGGCAAAAAGGAAACCCATCCACAGCAGGAAACCGGTATTGATCCTTACATTCCTCAGAATGTCAGAGGCCAGGTGATCGATTCTTCCCTTTTCTGCGGGAGTATTGAAGCGTATCTCATCCATAATCAGGCCTGTTTATGCTTTTTCTTCCTTATACTCTCTCTTTTCACCCTCCTCGAACTCAAAGATCCTGTTCTTCGGGGGGAGATAGTAGACTCTCGGCTGTGTTCCCAGTTCCGGCATCAGCCTGTACCCGCCGTTTTTCTCAATCAGTTCGCTGAAGCGGACAGTCTCCTTGGTGGTACCGTTGGTGACGGCATCCTCATTCTCGTCACCGAAATAAAATACCCCGTTAGGACATGCGGAGACACAGTAGGGGAGCATGCCTTCCCTCAGCCTGTCGGCGCTGAAGAGACATTTTGTGATAGTACCTTTCTTGTGAGGAACGTTCAGTTCAACATCGTACTCCTTATCACTGTCAGCCTCATGCCTCGAGGGTTCCTGCCAGTGGAATATCCTTGCAGAATAGGGGCAGGCGGCCATACAGAAACGGCATCCGATACACCTCTCATTGTCAATGAGCACTACCCCGTCCTGCCTCTTGAAGGTCGCATCAACCGGGCAGACCGAAACACACGGCGGATTATCGCAGTGCTGGCAGGGCTTCGGCATGAAGAACGCAGGGGTGTTTACCGATTCCTGCATCACCAGGGTATTTATATGGTATTCATATGGCCTGAGATGATGTGCGCTCTGGCATGCCTCAACACATTTCCTTGCGTTGCGGCATTTTGAAAGATCGATGACCATGACCCACCTCCGGCCCTGAATACCTTCCCTTCCCCGGCTCTGAAGCATCTTCAGGTCAGGCTTGAAATCGCGCATCTGCTCAACCGGTATCTCAACCAGGCGGTTGTCTTCAGTGAGCACCTTCACATACCCTTCACGGTGCTTTGCCTTCTCAAATCGATGGCCTGAGTATATCGCCGCCCCACCAGTGACGGTAACCGCTCCCGCCAGTGTGATCTTCCTCAGAAAATCACGCCTCGAGTTCTCTATTACCCTGTCAAGGTCGTTGCTGCGATTACCCTCTTCCTTCTTGTCTCTGGACATTGGTAATCAGCTTGAGTATAACAGATTTGTAGGAAATGGCCCCATTATTCATTAAGGCCCGATTCAACAGCGCTGGTTTTCAGTGCTTTGTATCCGGTGGCATTGACAGCCTCCTTCAGCATGGCCGTGTCAACCTTTCCGGGTTCGAATTCAATGACTGCATTCCCGTCAGTATGAGAGGCAGTGACAGATTTTACACCGGGAATTTTCTCCAGGCTGCTGCAGATGGTGTTCTCACATCCGGCGCAGGTCATCCCCTCAATTGAAAGGCTGACGGTAGCGGTTGCTTCCGGGGTGTCAGCAGTTTTCTTTGCCCCTGTGCTCTTCCCGCCGCCACAGGAAGCCACAATGATCATCAGGCACATAAAAAGGCCCAAAGCAGGTTTTGTTCTGGTCATATTCACATCGGTTAGGTTAAAAAACTAAAAAATCAGGCTCCATAAATATATGAAAATTTTATGCCGGCAATATGGATTAACTGAAATATCACAGCATTCCTTACCGAATCCGGCAAGTAATTCCTCTTTATCCATTTCACTCCGGCCGGTTTTTCTTCATCAAATCTTCATAATCGGATTAGTATTTTATGTCCCTTGTTCTTTTGACCGGCTGAAACATAATATTGCCCTGCGGGGCAAGTCCTTCTTTCTTTCTTTCCATAAGTCCGTTTTAATGCAGCGAAGACTGCCGGCGCCCCAATCCGGCAGTCTTCCACTTTTTGCACCACTGCTGTACAATATGCCTTATTGCAAATCTACTTTCCCAGCTTCATGCGGAGATAGGTGTACATCAGTGCCCACATCTCAGCCTCCTGCGCGTTGGTCGATGCTGCACCGTGACCTCCCTCAATGGTCTCATGATACAGAACCGGATGTCCCATCCCGATCATCTTTGCCGCCATCTTGCGGGCATGACCCGGATGCACCCTGTCATCCTTGGTAGAAGTGATGAAAAAAGGCTCGGGGTATTTTACATCCTTCTTCACATTCTGGTACGGCGAGTATTTGCGGATAAACTCCCAGTCTGCCGGGACATCCGGATTGCCGTACTCATCCATCCAGCTGGCGCCGGCAAGCAGCTTGTTGTATCTCTTCATGTCCAGCAACGGAGCTCCGATGACAACAGCGTTCCAGAGGTCAGGCCTTTGTGTCAGGGCAACACCCGCAAGCAGTCCGCCGTTGCTCCATCCGTAGGCACCCATATGCGCCGGAGAAGTAATATTGCGTTTGACCAGGTCATCAGCCACAGCAAAGAAATCATCATATGCATTCTGCCTCTTTTCCCTGAGAGCCGACTGGTGCCATGCAGGACCGAACTCACCGCCACCCCGGATGTTGGCTATTACATACACGCCTCCTTTTTCAAGCCACCCAATGCCCGTGATGGAATTGTAATACGGTAGACTGGGAATGTTAAAACCACCATACCCGTCAATAAGTGTCGGATTGCTGCCGTCAAATGCCATGTCAGCCGGGTAAACGATGAAATAGGGTATCTTCGTTCCATCCTTCGAGATGACCTCATACTGGTCAACATTTATACCCTCAGATTTGAAATAGTCCTTCTGCTTCTTAATCGGCTTGATCTGTTTTCCGTCACCATGAAAGAGAGTGGTGGGTGTGACCGGGTTGCTGAAGCTGAAGAACCAGTCGTTCGACTTGTCATCAGCTCCCGCAAGACCTACAGTGCCTATACCGGGTACAGCCACCTCCTCAAAGGACCATTTCCCGCCATCCGGACGGATTATCTTCAGCCTCCCCTGAACGTTTTCCATAGCAGAAATTACCATGAAATCACGGGTTGTCATTACGCTCCCGAGACTCTCCCTTTCACCCGGTTCATAGATCTTGCTGATCTTCGGTGTGCCTGAAAGGAATGAGGGAAGGTCAAAACTCACAAGTGTCCCCTTATTGAATACCTCTGAACCGACTGTCCAGTCTGACTGCAGGTAAAGAAGCAACTGCTCCCTGAACATTCCTCTTGTCTCAACATCCTTCGGGATATCAATTACTTTAAGCCCGTCAGGGGTAAGAATATACATTGTTGATTCATAGAACCCGATGCTCTCGTTAAGGAAAACATACTGTTTGCCATCCACTTCACCCCCGCTGACAAAAATGCCCATGTTTGTGGTATCTGTCTGATGGACGACAGCCGTATCTGAAGGATCCCCGCCCCTTGTCCATATCCTGGCCACGGCCGGGTATCCTGATGAGGTCATCGTTCCGGGGCCGTAGTTGGTTGCCACCAGGATATGATTAATGTCGACCCATGTGGCGCTGCCCTTGCTCTCAGGAATGGAAAAGCCTCCTTCGACAAATTTCTTTTCAACTGCGTCAAACTCACGGATGACACTCTCATCCTTTCCGCCGTCAGAGAGATTAAGAAGACAGTAACGGTTTTCGGGACCAAGCCATGTGGCACCGCCAAAAACCCATTTCCTCCCTTCTGCTGCCGAGAGAAGGTCAAGGTCAAGCACGGTCTCCCAGGTACCCTTGCCTGCGAGATAATCCTTCTTTGTCATCCTCCTCCACAGACCTCTCTCATTCTTCTCATCCTGCCACAGGTTGTAGCTCATATCACCGACAACACCGGGATAGATTATCCTCTCCCTGTCATTAAGGGCTTCAAGGTACCTGTCACGCAGTTCAGTGTATTCCGGCCTGGTTGTCAGTACCTCATCGGAGAGCCTGTTCTGTTCACGGGCCCAATCAAGTGATTTGTCGCTTTCAACCTCCTCAAGCCATATAAACGGGTCACTGCGATCTGTACTTGTATTTTTCCTTTCCCCGCAGCCGGGTAAAATCAGTAAAAGCACAATTAATGCTGCAATGTTAGTTAACTGTTTCATCTTTAGGGTATTTGTGACTTCTTATCATTACATTCACGGTTGCGGCAAGTATGAGCACCTCGCCTGTAATAAACAGGGGCCATTTGTAATGTTCAGGTACATAGTTTGTTATCATTGCAACAAGTTTTTCCCCCGCCTCAGTTGAATCTCCGCCTCTGTTGAGCACACCGCTCTCAAAGAGCAGCCGTGAATAATCCACGAGGTATGTATATAGTATAACCAGTGCACCGCTGAAAATCAAGACCCAGTCAGACAGCCCGGGCCTGACATAGTATCCGCTCTCCTGCCTGCCAATGAAGAGGAGTGCCATTAATATCATTGTAAGCGAGTTGATAACCGGTGCCAGCACCGGTCCCAACCATGAAACGGGTATCAGGAAGAGAAGGTCCCAGGTCAGGAGCGAGGCAGGCCAGCTGATCAGCAGCTTCAGCGCGCCATAATAAGCGATATCCCATACCCCGAATGCAAACAGGGCATAAAAGAGCCTCTGGAGTCCGTTTCTGCCTGCTATTATCCCGACACCTGCTAGCATCACCAGTGTTGAGATTTCCCGAATCCATTCGGCTTTAACAAGTTCCTCAGACATGAGCCTAAGAGGGAAGTCAAATCCCTCCGGGTAATAAAGCTCGCGCAGGTAGACAACAACTATCCCCTCAAGGAATCCCATGGCAACCGCAAAAACGGCAAGCCAGAAAAAACGGCCTTTCCAGTTAAGATATTTCCCTTTCATGGTATTCCTGTTTCAGATGGCAAATTACAAAATATAAGGAATCACTGCTTTCCTGCCCTCCGGGTATTCCGGAAAATGACTCCTGTACCATCTGTGGTGCGAGAGGGCTCTTGGTACCAGGTTGCAGAAGGTCCAGATAAAGAATGAGAGGGCCGGCAGTGACCAGCAGAGGAGGGCATAACCTCCCCATTCAATAATCTCACCGAGGAAATTGGGGCATGAGACTTTTTCAAACAGCCCGCCGCGTGGGATTATGTACCCGTATCCATTCCTTTTCTTTCGGAGATGAATAAGCTTCTCATCCGACGTGATATTGATCACTGCTCCTGTGATTAAGATAAGCAGTCCGGCGATGAACCTCGGGTCTGTAAGCCAGGATTCAGTATAATGTGTTTGGAGTGTACCTGCAAAGTAACCAAGGAATCCGGCATTGACAAAGTTGAAAAAGACAGCCATGAGGGCTACCAGAAGTGGCATCTCCTTGCCCCGGGTTCTGATCCTCAGGGGATAGATTGCTGCCCTGTTTATGTAATGAGCCAGATATAGACCGGTAATAATCCACACCGTAACAGATTTGGATCCGCTTCCTGTGATCACCAGCAAAAGGTAGATGACCGGCCCGGGTATCTCCATAAGAAACCATCCCAGCCTGTCAGGGATGGTCACACCCCAGGTCCTCTTCGAGTGCCTTCCGTACGGGGCCGTTATAAACAACAGGGTGATGAAGATAATGACCGCAAGTGATATCCAGATCCAGATGAACAGATTGAACAGAGTCTTTTCCATCGTGTAATAAAACCGGGCAGTGCTGTTATGATGTTTATCGCGTCTCAGGCCGTAACCCGTTCGTAAAAATAATATTCATTTCAACATCAACACATCACCGGATAGGTTGCCGTTGCCTTAAATGAAAAAATATTGAGTAATTTGGCAATCGCCGTGGTCATGACAACCCGCGGCTGAAATAACGTCGGCACAGCATGACTTCCCTGAAAAAAAACATCACCACGGCACTGATTATTTGCTTCAGCCTGGTATTATCAGTTCACTGCACAGCCGGCAACACAAAACCGGACTCATCAGTTCACTGCACAGCCGGCAACACAAAACCGGACTCATCAGTTCACTGCGCAGTCGGCAACACAAAACCGGATACTTCAGGACAATATTTAATCGGAAGTAAAAGAATGGAACTGA
>CAYYEH010000040.1:3039-9185 GCA_964470815.1 uncultured Rikenella sp. | reverse complement strand
ACAAAACCGGATACTTCAGGACAATATTTAATCGGAAGTAAAAGAATGGAACTGAGGGATACTGCCAGGGGAAACAGGAAGGTGACATTTGAAGTGTGGTATCCGGTTTCAAACCAGGAACAGCCCGCACCGGAAGGGGAGGAGCGGTCAGAGAGATTTCCGGTTATCTGTTTTGCACACGGGTATCAGCACCCAGGCGACAGATACGGGAACCTGGTGGAGAAACTGGTGCCGGCAGGTTATATAATGATTAGCCTGACCACTTTTGAAGGCCCCTTCCCGTCACACAGGGGTTATGCTGAGGAGATCAGATTCATGGCTGATGCCGTTGCCGGCATTAGTTGTGACACATTGTCACCTTTATATGGTATTGCAGACACTCTTATATGCCTGATGGGTCACAGCATGGGTGGGGGTGCTATGTTTCATGCTGCTGCTGACAATCAAACCATCAATGCTGTTATCGCCCTGGCACCTTATAACACCAGACCTTCAGCCATTGAAGCTGCAGGCAGTGTCAGGGTGCCGACACTGATCCTCTCCGGCACGGCTGACTGCATAACACCCCCTGAAAAGAACCATCTCCCGATTTATGAGCGGTCAGCAGCAGAGGATAAGACCTATATCTCAATAATTAACGGGTCACATTGCGGCATGGGCGCATTGCGAAAATGCTTCACCGCTGAAAAACTTGCCGGGTGTGCCGGGGGGCTTGGTACGGAAGAGCAGACTGTAATACTTGCCAGGTACATTATCCCGTGGCTTGACTGCTTCCTGAAAGGACAAGAAGAACAGGGGGCGGTTTTCAATCAGACCCTTGCTTCTGACACAGCGGTTACCTGGCTGCGCTCAAGACTACTGCCGGAACCGGATGAGCTTCCCCGGCAGGAAGAGGAACAATCACCACCGCACGAAAAATGACTGAAAGTTCATTCAGTAGCCAGCAGGAAAGATCATCCTCTATTTCTTCAGGCTTGCCTTTGAAAATATGTAATCAGGGATATCCACATTGAATTCTATCTCTTCAATGATGAACTCAGTTCCCTTGCCGTCTTTAAGCATATCGCGGAAGAGTATCCGGCGGGGATACCACCTGTTTCCGATCCGCTCAACGTCGGACAGTTCTGTTCTCTTCAGCAGTGTGCCGCTCTTTGCGTACATCTCTTCCCGGAGCGGAATATTCCTTTCACGGTCCACCCACAGCTTCATCCCCTGGTATGTAATCTCCGGCACGAATGCCTTAAGGTCAATCACCCAGCAATCACGCCCGTTCACCATCTCGTTGCCTGTCACAACCGCACTGTATCGGTCTGTCAGCCTGCTGTCCTCCATGAGATCCTCATACGAGAGATCAGAGCCCATTACCGACTGACGCAGCATGTGTCCCGCAATCTGTATTATCCTGTCGGTTGAGGGGGAATAGATCCAGAGCTGGTTTTCAAGCTTGAGCATTTTTGTTCCCTGTTCACGCACAGGATAAAGGTATTCGGTAAATGATTTCTTCTCGCCGGCGGTCCAGGTCTTCATCTTGATCGTATGCGTCGCACGCCGGCCGTTGATTACCATCGTTGATGTGAAAACCCTGTTCTCTGAAGCCATGTTCCTGTCAATCCTGTCAAGGAGCTGTTTCCCGTCAGGATACTGTGCATGGAGTGCGCTGAAGCAACCTGTCAGCAGAAATATCAACAAAACTTTTTTCATTGTTCAAGCTCTTTAAAAAGTTGTGCCGTCTGGCGTTTGTATATGCCTATACCTGAAAGCATTGATCCGATCTGGGAAGATATCAGGCCCGGGATGAAGCCCACGTACCAGGTGGCAGGTGTTATTTGCGCTCTGAAGACACTTGGCATCATGACGGAAGCATTTTTCATCATCACCCCAAGGTCAATACCATGATTCTGGAGAAACAGGGAGATGACCATCCCGGCAGCAACTCCTGCCACCGAACCAAACAGCCCTATAAGAAATGACTCCATCATCATCGTCCGGTATACATGACCTTTTGATTCTCCGATTGCAAGCCTCATGCCAAACTCGGAGTACCGCCTCAACCCGCCGAGCAGCCCGGCATTCCATAAAATGAGTGACATTGCCATGATGAAGAGCGCCACCAGGATTGCCTGAAGCTTTCCTGAATACTCTACCAGGAAGCCCATGGTCTTGTCCTGTGAGAGGCTGGTCATCAGCGGTGAGAACTCATCCTCCGGAGAATTGTATGCCCTGTTGAACTCTGCACATATTGCGACAGCCCTCTCCTCATCATAAACGCCTTCCCTGAAGAAGCCAAGGATCTCACCTGCGGCATCCTCCATGTTTAGGGCATCCCTGACGTCCCCTATATCTGCAATAACAGTTCCCCTGTCAAGCGCTGTGGTGCCGAAATCAACCGTTCCGCTGACAGTGAAGTTATGCATGGCCAGCTCACCGTACATGCTTGAACCAACCAGAGTTATTACATCGCCCGGGACAATGCCCAGTTTCTCTGCAAACAGCCTGCTGATGAGCACTTCGTTCTTCCTTTCAGGCATCCGGCCGCTCCTGAGTGATGAGGGGAGGTTCATTCTTTCGGCTTCAGCCGTGTTCCCTGACAGCAGGTCGATGCCAAATCCCATGGAAGGCCCCTGCTCCCTGGTCTCACCCAGCGAGTCAGGAGCATCAATTATTCCCGCGAAATGGATCCGCTCTGCAAATTCCATCTCAGGCCATCTCTCCGATAAAACTGCTGTGAGGGTATCAGTGCCTATGAGGGCAAGGTCATTCGGCGCCTGGGCTGCATTCTCCGAATAGGCCCTGGTCATTACCTTCACATGACCCGATGCAAAACGGGCACTGAACTCGATGCTGTTACCTATAACGCCCGTCATCCAGGCATGAAAGACCACTGTAAGCATCACCCCGATAAGGGTGACAAGAAAGGGCAGAAGGCTGCGGTGCCTGTCCCGTAAAAGACCACTTAACAGGAATTTTATCATTGCACCCTCCCCCTTAATGCTTCTGTAGGACTCATTTTCGCTATTCTCCTTGAAGGCCAGTAGCTGACGGCTGTTGTGACGAGCATAACAATGACCACTGTTCCGCAAATCAGCCAGAGACTGTAAACAGGGTACAGCCGCTCCGCCATCGCTATACCGAAATCACTGCTGCTGAGCGGAATCTTTATTCCCTTTACAGCCTGCATCATAAGCAGCGGAATGCCATAAAGGGCTCCTACAATAGCAGCCAGAACTGAATTCATGGCTCCTTCTAGTGTAAAGAGTCCTACCACCTGGCTCTTTGTCATGCCAAGTGCCACATATGTCCCTATCTCCTTCTGCCTCCTGAATATTGAAAGTACCTGAGTATCAAACACAGCAAGCATTGCCATGAGGAGCAGGATTCCCCAGATGATCAGTCCTACAGATCCCTTTGCTTTGATAATTGCCTCAATGTCAGATAGCAGAAAATCCTGGTCCTTAAATACCCAGGGGTCTGCCTCCGGCGGCGGACCTGCCTCAGGTGCCCTGATGAGGAGTGTGGCTTCACCCGGCATCAGCATCATCTCCCTGATCTTTTCCAGTGGCAGCCATATCTGACCCACATCAACGGTAGGTACCGTTGTTTCGAATATGGCAGTTATTTTCACCTCTGTGGCATCAAAGGTACCGTTCCTGTCTCTCCACCTGACTGTTACATAATCGCCTTCCTTAAGACCGGTGCTCTCTGCCATCGCCTCCCCGATTATGGCAGGCACGTCGCCATCTCCTTGCTCGAGCGATGAGGATGGCAGCTCAATTATCTTCTGTTGCGGGGGGATGCCCTTAATAATCACCGCATGCATCATTCCTCTCGGATAAACAGATCCCTGGGTTATCAGTACGGGAACCAGGCTTCCGTCTGCCACACCTGCCTCCAGGATGGCAGGTACCGGACCGTGACTGTCGGTGAGGGTGAACGGATCATAGGGATCATATTTCCCGTGCCAGTACTGCCCGCCGCCAACCTCCCAGCTGATCATGTCATGCCGGGCCTGGCGGTCCCATCCTTCAAGCAATCCCTTAGTCCATATAATGATGATGAAGGAGAATGAAAGTACGATCACGTTGATCCAGGTCCTGAGTCCTGCTCCAAGGAGGTTTCTGAGTGCAAGTCTGAATGCAAGCATGCCCGTATCCTCCCTCAGTTTTTGTCAATCAGTTCGTCCTTTGCAACCTTCCCGTCGGCAAGCCAGATCTTTCTCCTGACATAGCCAATCACCTTCTCATCATGAGTGGCAAAGAGAAAGGTAGTCTTAAGCTCCCGGTTGAGCTTCTCCATGGTCTGCAGTATGTTGTGTGAGTTTGCCGCATCAAGATTGGCGGTGGGCTCATCTGCCAGGACAACAGCAGGCCTCTTGACCATCGCCCTGGCTATTGCCACCCTCTGACTTTCACCGCCGGAGAGCTGCGCCGGGCGCGAATTTATCTTGTCAGTCAGCCCTACCCATTCAAGGGCATCAAGGACCATCTGCCTCCGCCGGTTGTTTGCTATCCCCTGAAGAAGGAGGGGAAACTCAACGTTTTCATATACTGTGTGAACATTAAAGAGGTTGTAGGTCTGGAAGATGAAGCCAAGCTGGGTCTTGCGCAACGATGCTGACTCTGCCGCGGTGAGATCACTCACGGAATGGCCGAGGATAACAGCCCGGCCTTCTGAGGGATTGTCAAGTGTCCCGATTATGTTCAGAAGAGTGGTCTTTCCAGACCCGCTGGGGCCGATAATGCCTGTGAACTCTCCCTCCCCGAAGGTGAGGTCAATGCCGTTGAGGGCGGTGAATCTCCCGCTGCCCATCGGGAAATGCTTCTTAAGTCCTTCGATGCTGATAACTTTTCCGTCTTCCATCAGAAGTTTGTTATAGTGTTAGAAATCAAATACAAGCATTAACTGAAAACCTTTCCCTGCAAAGGAGTTGACACCTTCGCTGCTGCTGTACAGAACCGCATTATCAGGATTCCAGAATGTCATTAAATATAATGTAAGATAGTCATATTTCATCTGCAGGTTTATGAACCTGTACCAGTCATGAGTATCCCAGTTGTAATAAAGCATTCCTGAGATATTATGCGAAAGCCCTAAAGGATAACCCACCGATAAAGTGGAAATATTTCTGCTGGCTTTGGTTTCATTTTCTTCAGGATGGTTTTCGTACCTGAAGTATTCTGTTGATATGTTCAACCCTTTCCCTATACCGAAGGTGTAGTCCATCCCCAGGCTCAGATAGGTTTCCCAACGTGTTGTGAACGGATTTTCCTTTTCATTCAGCTTCCCCACAAGCTCAAACCAGATGCCGGGGCCGATATCCCATTTTCCGTCTGCCGCAAACTGCTGCTCAATATACCTGGTATCTGTCAGTCCGGGTACCTGAAAAGCCAGGCCTGAGTAATCCGCATCACGGTGATGGTAACTGAGGGCAAATTCTCCCCCCGGGACCGGCAATTGTATCCTTCCGCCGTATTCGGGGATATCCTCAAAAGAAGGCATTGCTTCCCATCCTTTGGTTCTGTCATTGCCGTAAAGCCCCCACATCCAGATGTTTGCGTTGTTGCTGAAATAGTATCGGCCGAGCAGTGCATAAACCCCGTCAGTAAGCATCAGCGGATCCCTGAAATCCATCCGGTCGAACCACATAAGGGGCCTGAGGATGGTTGATGAACCGAAGTTTATCTTCTGCAGACCTGCCCTAATCTCGAGATGGGAGGTGGAATACCGCAGCCACAAACGGTAGGGTTTGAAGCTGAAATCGGCAGAGTCATAGTTCATACCGCTAAGATGCACACTGCCGAATGTGTTTACAGAGATCTCCGCATCGAACTTGCCGTTTCTGCCTGCCTTTACCCAGGGACTTAGCGTTGGTATATACCTTATTCCTGACTGCCATTTCACCTCATCAGAGAAGTTCATCCCCAGCCAGGTGCTGACCTGGTTTTCAAATTCCACACCGGCTTTCTGGCCGTGAATGACTGTTGAAAGAACCATGAGAATGCAGACTGCAACAGATCCGGCTCCCTTTCTCATTTGCCGGCCTCCTTACCTTTTGAAAACAATCGCCTTAGAAGGCTGTAGAGACTATACCTGTCAAGCATCCTGCCGGGGCTCTTTCCCATCAGTATAAACTCCGAAACCTCTTCTTC
>CAYYEH010000040.1:0-2939 GCA_964470815.1 uncultured Rikenella sp. | reverse complement strand
GTACCATACAGGGAAATTGTGGCCTGCAACACCAAACAACGCCACAAGAAGGTGATACGGTTGTTCGTCAAATGCCAGACTGACAAGCAGCATTGGCACCGCAATCTTGAGCATATCGGCAATTGAGGTGATGCACCCGTACTTCGCACCCAGCTTCTTATTGACGAGGGTGGCACTTACCAGGTCAGACTCAAAAACCTCATCGGAATTGGGGATTGGTTCCGCAAAGGGTTCAATGTTCCGCCTTCCTGTCGCCAGGAAATATACTATCCTGGCGGATGAAACAGTGCCGATAAGGTAACCGCCAAGGGAACAAAAGAGTGCCGTCAGCCAGGGGTGACTGTTCGCTAATGCCAGTGCCTCAATCATAATCATGTATCGTTAATACTCCGTTCGATCCGTTTACTGTTGCTGTCAGCCCGCTGCCGATTGCACAGGCATTAGGCACTGAAACCATGGCAGGAATACCCATCTCCCTTGCTATTATTGAACAGTGGGAAAGCATCCCTCCGGTCTCCGAGACGATTGCACCCGCTTTTACCAGGACTGTAGTCCAGCTGACGTCAGAAAAAGGTATCAGAATAATATCTCCCTTTTCCACCGTTTCAAAATCAGACACGCTCTTTACCACCCTTGTTTTCCCGGTGTAGCTGCCCGATGAAGTGCCGGTGCCGGAGTGATTCATGCTCTTCCCGCTCTCCGGTGCAGGGGCGTCATCTCCGTAAATAACCACTGGCAGCACAATATCCTTTGTTTCATCCATCTCGTTCCTGCGGCTGACAACACGCTCATGGTAATCATTACCGGCAACGGGGACCGGGTTTTTCATGATCTCCTCAACCTCTGTCCTTGTGAGATAGAAGATTTCATCCGGTTTGTCCAGTATTCCGTTTGACACCATTTCGCC
Organism: uncultured Rikenella sp.; assembly: GCA_964470815.1. Lineage (GTDB taxonomy): Bacteria > Bacteroidota > Bacteroidia > Bacteroidales > VadinHA17 > SR-FBR-E99. Next base: position 2,032 of record CAYYEH010000040.1, on the reverse strand, counting down.
GCCTGCAAGCTGGAACAACCTTCGGAAAAGGCCGTACCCGTAAATATACAAAGAACTTATCTGCTCACGGTAAACCTTGAACCTCCCGGCCCTCAGGTAAGCCTTCCGCAGTGATGCCGGTACCACTTTTCCCCTTTCCTTAAGGCTGTCAAGTGTATAGAGCTCATTCTTCCTTTCCTGACCGTCGGCTGACATTATCATTTTGAAAACCGTCTCCCCGTCCTCTTTCCATTTGACATGTGAGAAATCATTGCCACTCTCACTAAGATGACCGAAAAGCTCCATGAAATTATCAATCAGTGCGTTGATTTCAACTGCTTCCGGGATGCTCCTGAGCGCTGCCATGGAGATACATTTTTCCCTTATCCCTGACGGAAGAAGCTCTATCCTGTTTTTAATTTCGCGAAGCAACGGCAGCGGTTCATAATCCCGCAACTCAGGAAAATCCTTCCTGAAATCCAGTGTGTCATAATCCAGTCCTGCCTTCGTGAGTTTCTTCTTCAGCCCCTTGTGATACATCGTCATGAGGATAGGAGTGACTATGTTCAGGTATGCAAGCCTCCTCCCTGTATCAAAAAGCATCGCAAACAGCCTGTTATATGAATCGGGGCTGAATTCTTTCTCCAGGCTGAGAGCCATCTCACGGCAACTTGATTTAAGGGGTTCAAATTCATTCAGGAATCTCTTTTCAAATGACATCTTCGATCTGAGGAACCTGATGATCCTGAATGTATGCCTGAGAGCCTTTACTCCGGGCCTGAAAGAGTGCATGCCGCTCTCATGACCTGTCATGAATTTTTCAAGGCTGTCTGCCGGGATCCCTATTTTCTGAAGGATGCCCCCCAGCACTGCAATGTTGAAATAGGCCTGATAATAAAACGGCTTTGCCAGATCCTCAGGCTTCGTTCCCAGGGGCCCGGCAATCTCCTCCAGCAGGCCGATCCATGTCCCGTTCACAAGAGGTATATTTACCGACCACACAAGGGGCTTTACCTGCCCCGGAAGCATCTCACGGGCCATCTTGCACGAGTAGACCGCAACCTCCTTCTTTGCCGTTATCTGTCTCAGCTGCAGATAGTAGAGCTGCTTGCCGTCATAGACCCACTCTATATCGGTATGGTTGCCATAGTACATTTTCAGTTTTGCCGTGTCAGCAGCCACCTTTTTGATTACATGGAACATTTCATACTTCTCATCTCCCTCGAGGACTATTTTTTTCCTTATCCTCCACCGCATTGGGGTGATCCCTTTCTGCACCAGTTCCTCCCCGGCACCCTCCACAGCCTCAATGACAGTCTCGTTCTGACTGGTAACCGGGTTCCTGCTGAAACTGACACCCGCCAGCCGGGCAGGTATCATCTCCTGTATTATAACGCCACACCTGATGCAGGATACTCCGCTCTTCCTGACATAATCATTGTCACTCAGGAATGAGGCCGAATCCCACACCTTTTTCACCGCACTGAGGATATCTGCCGTTCCTTTAACATTGATAACTGTCTGAAACTGACCTGCGAAGCTGAACTCATGTGAGTCCTCCGCAGTGGTGGATGAACGTACTGCCCATGTCCTGTCAGGAAGAACCCCCAGCTCCTTTTCCAGGTCCTCAATGACAGCTTCATCACCGGCCCTGAATCTGTCGTAGGCACGGGTAGTAATCAGGTATGTAAGCGGGATATTGAAGCCGTAATGATGGAGGAATATCAGTGAGTTGGCTTTGTTGCCGGTTTCATCTGCATTCAGTCCTGCCCTAAGTTTCTTTATCAGCGGCTGCGGCTTCATGATCTTGTCATTGACGGGTTAAGCGTTTTATCATCCCCCTGAATACAAATTCATGCAGAGGCATCACCGAATACCAGTATAGCCTGCCTTTAAGCCCCAGGGGACGAAAGGTGGCTGTCTGTATCAAAGTATTCTCAACAATCCTGAATTCGAGCCACGCCTCCCCAGGCAGTTTCATCTCCGCATAGAGAAGCAGCCTTCCTTCATCACGGTCAGCATAGATAACACGCCAGAAATCAAGGGCATCACC
>CAYYEH010000039.1:0-23517 GCA_964470815.1 uncultured Rikenella sp. | reverse complement strand
CCTACTGCCTACTGGTACTGCCTACTGCCTACTGGTACTGCCGACCGCCGACTGACCCCCTTAACCGTTTGCCTGCAGCTTCTGCTCCAGCCGTTCACGCTCGGCTTCGAAGCCTGGCTTGCCCAGCAGTGCGAACATATTCTTCTTGTATGACTCCACCCCGGGCTGATCAAACGGATTGACGCCAAGAACATATCCGCTTATAGCACAGGCAATTTCAAAGAAATACATCAGCTGACCCAGGTTGTATTCATCTATCCTCCCGATGCTGATAACTATCACCGGCACCCCGCCGTCAATATGGGCTATGCGGGTTCCGGCCTCAGCCTTGTGGTTCACTTCGGTCAGTCTTTTGCCTGCTATGAATCCTATCCCGTCTGAGTTGTCCGAGGCTCCGGGAACAACCAGCTTCTTATGTGATTCCCTGACGTGTATCACGGTTTCGAAAAGCTTCCGTTCACCCTGCTGTATATACTGCCCCATTGAATGCAGGTCTGTTGTAAATGTGACCGATGCCGGGAAAATGCCCTTACTCTCCTTGCCCTCGCTCTCACCATAGAGTTGTTTCCACCACTCAGCCAGGAAAACCAGTGAAGGCTCGTAGCTGATCAGTATCTCGGTAGAATATCCGCTGTAATACAGGGCATTACGTGCAGTGGCATATAAAATAGCGATATTTTCAGGAGTGTCATTGCCTTCCCTGACAGAGAGGGCCATGTCAAGCATCCCGCGAACAAATGCATCAATATCATACCCTGCAAGGGCCAGTGGCAGCAGTCCTACAGGTGTAATAACCGAATACCGTCCGCCCACATCATCAGGTATCACAAATGTCTCATAGCCCTCTTTGACAGCCAGGTCATGAAGTGCGCCACGGCTTGCATCGGTGATGGCTACGATGTGGTTCTTTGTGGCGGCTGTACCGATTTTGTTCCTGAGGTGGTCACGGAGGATCCGGAAAGCTATTGCAGGTTCTGTGGTGGTTCCGCTCTTTGAGATTACAACGATATTATATGCCGTTCCATCAAGGAATTTCAGAAGGGCTGCATGATAGTCCTCGCTCAGTGTATGGCCGGCAAAGAGCAGCCTGTGCTCCTGAGGAGCGAATGGGTCATTCAGTGCCTCCGTGAGTGCCCTTGCGCCCAGGTATGAACCACCGATGCCGACAACCACTGTCACCGGCGCCTGGTTACGGAGGCGTGCAGCACAGGCTTTCACTGACGCGGTCTCATTGACAGCAGTGTCCGGCAGACGAAGCCATCCGGTAAATTCATTTCCCCTGCCCCGTCCTTCCCTCAGAGCCCTGAGATGACCTGTTGCATCAAGGCTGAACCTTTGCAGGTCATCCTTGCCAGCAAATGAACTGATGCCGTTAATGTTTACAGAAAGGTCATTTTTCATTCGTTTATATTTTTCATTTTAACTTTCTCGAAAGGGTTTTTATCTCCTTGGCCGGTGCCGAATTCCCGTAAAGAATCCTGTATACCGAATCTGCAATTGGAATGTCTGATCCGGTCAATCTTTTCACCTCATTGATGCATGCTGATGCATAGTATCCTTCAGCCACCTGTGTCATCTCAAGCAAAGCATTCTGAACAGAAATTCCCCTGCCAAGCATATATCCAAGCGCCCTGTTCCGGCTGAACTGAGAGTAACCTGTTACAAGCAGGTCTCCCAGGTACGGGGAATCAGTAATATCCCTGCTCTCCGGTGAAAGTGCGTCAACAAAACGTTTCATTTCCCCGGCGGCGTTTGAGAGCAGGACTGCCATAAAATTGTCTCCGTAGCCCAGTCCGTGGGCAATGCCTGCAGCAATGGCATAAATGTTTTTCATGACCGCTGCATACTCGGTACCGAAAATATCAGAGGATTTTATGGTCATTATCCACCTGCAGGAGAACAGATCCGCCACTTTCCCGGCATTCGTGGTATCAGCAGAGGCAAAAGTGAGATATGTAAGCTTCTCCATTGCTACTTCTTCGGCATGGCTGGGCCCTGTGATTATGACAATATCTTCATACGGCACACCGTAAAATGAATGGATATACTCACCCACCACACTGTTGTTGCCAGGTACTATACCTTTTATGCCGGAGCAGACAATGCGACCCCTGAAGGCATCATTGGCCAGTCCTTCAAGTTCACTCCTGAGAAATGCAGCGGGCGTAACCAGTATGGTTATCTCTGATGAGGCAACTGCTTTGGAAATATTATCAAACGCAATGACCAGTTGCGGATCCAGCGTCACCGAAGTAAGATAGTGAGGATTCTGATGGTAACGCCTTACATGACGATATATCTCAGGCCTGTCAATATACCATGCAATCCTCCGGCCGTTGGAAGCAAGAACCATGGCCATGGCTGTTGCCCAGCTTCCCGAGCCTACAAGGGTTACGTCCGCAGATTTATGATCAGGCATCATTTATTTTCTGCCGCAAAGATAGATAAATTCAGCAGGCAGTACCAGTCAACAATCAGCAGTACTAGTCAACAGTCAGCAGTACCAGTCAACAGTCAGCAGTACCAGCCGGCAGTTTGAGACTCCGATCCCGGCGAAGTCCCGTACGCGGACGTGTCCCGATGAAGTCGGGAGCGTCGGGAATGAGGCTCAATCCCGATCTGGCAGGGGCGGAGCGGGACGGCAGTCATTGTGAAAAAAAAGTCTTCAGCCTGCCAAACCTGTAAACGGGATGCAGACTGAAGACCTCACTATTGCCTCTTGCCTTTTGCCTAAAGCTTATGCTTCTTCACAAACTCTTCAATTACATCTCCAAGGTCAGGGCGACCTATTTCCTGGAGGTCATAACGGACATGAAGAGTTGGTTTGTCAATTGTTATCACCCTTTTCAGGTCTATCGGGGTGGCAATCAAAACCAGGTCACAAGGTGTGTTTTTGATTGTCTCGCTGAGGTCTTTCATCTGCTGGGTGCTGTATCCCATTGATGGCAACACCGGACCCAGATTCGGATAGGTGTCAAAGGTGGTCTTCAGCTTGCCGACAGCAAAGGGTCTCGGATCTACCAGTTCTGATGCACCATATTTCATTGCAGTAAAACAGCCATAGCTGTACTTGACCTCTCCATGTGTCACTGTAGGACCTTCCTCGATGACCAGCACCTTTTTGCCCCGTATCAACGCCGGGTCATGCACTGCAGTTGGAGAACAGGCGTCAATGATAACAGCATCCGGATTTATTCTTGCCACGTTTTTTCTTACCTCAAACAGATCATTCAGATCAGCGCTTTCAATTTTATTAACAATAACCACATCAGCAAGTCTGAGGGTTATCTCCCCTGGATAATAGCTCTGCTCATGGCCTGCCCTCTGGGGATCAACAAGTGTTATCATCAGGTCAGGATTAATGAATGGAAAATCATTGTTTCCGCCATCCCATAAAATTACATCACATCCTCTCGGATCACTTTCTGCCTGCCTGAGAATAGCTTCATAATCAATGCCGGAGTAGATTATTGTGTCACGGACTACATGAGGTTCATACTCCTCCATTTCCTCAATAGTACATTCATGCTTACTGAGATCATCAATCGTCTCAAAACGCTGTACAGCCTGTTTCACCAGATTTCCGTAAGGCATCGGATGCCTGATTGCAATTACCTTCAGGCCACGCTTTTTTAGTTCATCTACTATCCGGCGTGATGCTTCGCTCTTTCCTCCCCCGGTCCTGACTGCTCCGACAGCAATCACGGGCTTTGTGCTCTTAACCATCGTCTCTTGCCACCCGAGGAGCATGAAGTTTGCACCGGCAGCATTCACTATGGCGCTCAACGCCATTACCCTCTGGTAGGGAACGTCACTGTATGCAAAAACACAGTCGTCAACCTTCAGTTCCCTGATCAGGCGAGGGAGATCACTCTCGGAATAGATTGGGATGCCGTCAGGATAAAGCTTTCCAGCCAGCCCGGCCGGATATTTCCTGCCGTCTATATCCGGAATCTGGGCAGCGGTGAACGCAACGACATTGTAAAGTTCATTGTCGCGGAAGTAAGTATTGAAATTGTGAAAATCCCTGCCCGCGGCTCCAATAATAATAACATTCCTTTTTAACATATAACCTCCTCGTTAGTTATTGATTTTTTTTAAATAATATCGGCTTTGGTTACTTGGCGTATCCCGCAAATTTATAATTTGTAACTGAAATCGGAAGTGATAATAGTCAGTTTCATTCAAACTTTCTGAGGCTTATAATATTTTGATAATATGCAAGTTAATAAAACAGATGGGTTTGTTGATTAATTCACTGCTTAATATTTTAAACCTCAAGAGATTGGCAGAATCTTTGCACTAGTATTCGGCGGATGAATGTCCTGGCACACATATACCTATCAGGCGACTCGGATAACATAATCATCGGCAACTACATTGGAGACTATGTAAAGGGCCGTGATTATCTTAAATATCCCGAGGGAATCCGCAAGGGAATAATCATTCACAGGCACATTGATGCCTTCACTGACAGGCATCCGGTTGTTCACCGCAGCAAGCTTCATTTTATAGGCCGGTACCGTAAATATGCAGGAGTAATCATTGACATACTGTATGATCATTACCTGACGAGGGAGTGGGACCTCTTTTCAAGGAGGCCGCTCGAGAGCGTAACCTACAACTTTTACAGGGCCATGGTCAACAACTTCGAGATCCTGCCTGAGACAGTCCGGGAGAAGATGCCGTTCTTCATCATCGACAACTGGCTGGAGACCTACCAGTCGCGCCGGGGAATACGCAGGGTACTGAAGACGCTCAGCGGGATAACCTCGCTCCCTAAGGAGACGCGGTGGGCAATGAGGGTATGGAAGAAACAGTATTACTCCATTGAGGAGGACTTCATGGAGTTTTTCCCGCAACTGATCAACTATGTGGAATCAGAGTTCGGGATAGAACTGTCACCCGGAATAAGGGTCCCATTCTGACAATATCTGTAAATCACTGTATGACAATGAAGCTCCCGGCTTGCCGGTGACTCACGGTTTTCTGCTATCCCCTTTCAGGAAGAGGCCATCCCGTCATCCGAGATATTCGGTTCTGCCCGCATCAAGCCTCAGGAATATGAACAGGAGTATGGTGAACCCCCAGAGAGAGCTTCCGCCGTAACTGAAGAACGGAAGCGGAATGCCTATTACAGGCATCACACCGATGGTCATCCCGATATTCACAAAGAAATGGACCAGGAACAGGCCGAAGACACCATAACCGTAAGCCCTCACAAAGGTGGTCCTCTGTCGCTCAGCCATCATCAGCAGCCTCAGCAGAAGCCAGACGAACAGCCCTATCACCACCGTTGAGCCGATGAATCCCCACTCTTCACCCACGGTGCAGAAGATGAAATCAGTGCTTTGTTCGGGCACAAACTTGAATTTGGTCTGGGTACCGTTAAGGTAACCCTTGCCTGCAAAACCTCCGGAGCCTATTGATATAAGAGACTGGTTGAGGTTATAACCCTCTCCGAACGGATCAGCCTCCATGCCGAGCATTATATTTATTCTAGTCTGCTGGTGAGGCTTGAGAATCTCGCGGAAAGCATAATCTACCGTGAAGAGGTATAACAATCCTCCAAGCAGGAATGCATAGATGATTGTCTGACTGACAAGTTTCAGGCGGTAGATAAACCATGCATATATAACCCCGGCCAGGAACACCGCCAAGACAATAATAAGCACTGCATCAAGATCAAGCAGGTAATTCCCGGGGAGGAATGCCAGGCCGCCGGCAGCAGCCATTACGGCCCCGGCCTTGAGTGTCATCATGTACCCCGAGGTAACCAGCATTGCTATTGCCGCCACAACCAGGAGCCCTATAGCCACAGGGAGGTTCCCGAGTATAAGTGAAAGGAGAAAGAGTGTCACGGCCAGTATAGCGGTAACGAATACCCAGATGCTCATTCCCTCACGGTATAAGACAATGAAGAAGGCAAAATAGGTTACCACTGACCCCATGTCAGGCTGCACGGCTATAAGAAGCACAGGGGCAATAATAATGGCTGTCGCGGCGATCATCTGTCTTGTGCCCGTTGCCTGACGCTTTGAGTTCAGGTATGAGGCCAGTGCCAGGCCGGTAGCAAACTTGGCGAACTCGGAAGGCTGGATGCTGAAGGCCCCGACTCCGAACCAGGCCTTTGCGCCGTTGATCTCTTTCCCCACAACCAGAACCAGTACCAGCAGAAGGATAAAGAATCCGTAAATGAACCAGGCGAAGAAGAACCAGAGTTTGTTGTCAGTCACCATCACGAATACTGCAAGGACAAGGGCTGCGATAATGAAAATCAGCTGTTTGCCATACCGCTGTGACATGTCAAAGATGCTTGTATGCTGCTCATTGTAAACGGCAGCATAGATGTTAAGCCATCCCATGATCATCATCGCCAGCCACAGTATTACCGTGACCCAGTCAAGCCTTGCCAGTATGTTATTCCCCTTGTCCATCAGGTTTTATAACCATTTTCAGTACATGATCCTCCAGATATTTTCTTTTTACTTCGCCGGTGAGATATTTTTCGATCATCAGGCTGGCAATAGGAGCTGCAAATGTGGATCCGAAGCCGGCGTTCTCAACATATACGGCTATTGCAATTTTAGGGTCATCCTTCGGTGCGAAGGCGACGAAGATGGAGTGGTCTTTGCCATGGGGGTTCTGTGCAGTTCCCGTTTTACCGCAAATGATTATGCTGTCAAGCCGGGCGCCTCGGGCTGTTGACCCGGGTCCTCCGTTGACAGCTCCTTCCATTCCCTCAATTACTGGCTCAAAGTTCTCCGGCGAGATGCCTGTAATGTATTTTTGAGTATACAGAGGTGACGGTGAACCGTCATCCCCAATCTTTTTTACCACATGTGGGATATAAAAAGAGCCCCTGTTGGCAATGACTGCCACCATGTTAGCCATCTGCAGGGGTGTTGCCCCGATCTCACCCTGTCCGATTGCCAGCGAGATCACAGTGAGCGCCTTCCATCGGTCTTTACCGTAATAACGGTCATAGTATGACCTGGCAGGAATGAATCCGGATAGTTCGTTGGGAAGGTCTATCCCCAGTTTGTTGCCGAAGCCGAAGGCCACGAGGTATTCCCTCCACTTGTCATAGGCATTCTGAATGGATCCGTACTTCGGGTTCTCCAGGGTATTCCTGAAGGCATTGCAAAACCAGGCATTGCATGACATTGAGACTGCCTGCGGAAGGTTAAGGGGTGACGGATGTGAATGGCATCCAACGGTCAGGGAACCGGCATGATAGCCGTTGCTGCAACCGAAAAGCGATGTGGGGCGGATGACGTTTTCCTGAAGACCTATAAGGCCGTTCATTATCTTGAATGTGGAACCGGGAGGATATGAAGCCATCAGTGCCCTGTCAAACAACGGCTTGACAGTATCAGCCTGTAGCATCGAAAAGTTCTCTGACCTGACCCTGCCAACCAGCAGGGATGGGTCATAGGATGGTGAGGATACCAGCGTCAGTATCTCCCCGGTTGATGGTTCAATGGCGACTATTGACCCTGTCTTGTTCTGCATGAGCCGCTCTCCGTATTCCTGCATGGTGAGGTCAATGGTTGACCACAGATTGGTTCCCGGGATTGCCACTGTGTCATACCGTCCTTCGGCATATGATCCCTTTATATTATTATGGACATCCACAAGGAAGATGTTTACCCCCTTCCGCCCCCGTAGCTGTTCTTCATAGTATTTTTCAATACCGCTGACCCCTATATAGTCTCCTGACCGGTAATACCTGTCCCTGGCAATCAGCTTGTTGTCTACCTCCCCCACATAACCAAGCAGATGGGATGCCACAGGCCGGGTATATTTTCTCAGAGTCCTTGCCTGCACATAGAAACCCGGAAAGCGGTAGAGCTCTTCCTGAAGAACGGCATAGGTCTCAGATGAGATCATCTTCATGAAGACTGATGGTGCACGACGTGAATACGAGACAGCAACCTTCATCCTGGCCCTGAAGTCGTCTATGGTGATTCCAAGGATATCGTTGAACCTTGCAGTATCAAATGCACTGGTCTGAACGGGTATCACCAGCAGGTCATATGCTGCCTGGTTATAAACGATGAGGTTGCCGTTGCGGTCATATATCAGGCCTCTTGCAGGGTATTGCGTTACAGGCCTCAGGGCATTGTTGGCTGCAGATACCCGATAGGTCTTGTCAATGATCTGTATGTAAAACAGACGGGCAATAAGGACCAGGGCGGCCAGGATGACCACCGCCATTATGAAGTATTTCCTGTTTGCAAACCGGTCCTTCATGACTGTCTCCTCATCTGTGTGGCCTGATGAAGTCAAAAAGAACTATGAAGAATGTCGTTACGGCCGTGCTGAGTAAAACCCTCAGGAGAGTGTGGAAAAAATAACGGAGACTGAAGATCTCAATAAAAAACAGGGCCAGGTGGTGCACCAGCACAACTGTGACGGTATAAACCAGGAACCAGCGGAGGCCGCTCCTGTATGATGACGGAGACATCTCCCCATCTCCTGCTTCGGTAGTCACATTGAGCGAAAGTACCCACGGACGCACATATCCTGCCAGTACGGTTGCGAATGCATGCACTCCCATGGTTCCGGAAAAGATATCAATCACGAACCCTGTAAGGAAACCAAGGATGAGAAGAATCCATGAAGGAATAGCCACCGGCAGAATAAGGATAAACATCACGTAAACGAAGGGGTTTACGTATCCGCTGAACTCAATGTTGTTGAATATGAGCAGCTGAAACAGGATCAGCATCACGAATGCGCCGGCATACCTCAGGAGTGTGTTCATTGCATCACCTCCTTTTCGAGATTTTCCCTCTCCTCCCGTGTCATGTTTCCGATCACATACACGTTTGTCAGCCTCTTGAAATCGACAGAAAGCTGAACCTTAAGCGATATGAAGTCGCCTCCCCTCTTCTGGTCGCCCGTGAGTGTCCCGGCCATAATACCCGCGGGAAAGATTGCCGAATAACCACTGGTAACTATTGTATCGCCCTCATTAACTGCCACATGATGAGGTATTTCCGACAACCTGGCATAACGGTAATTGGCTCCGTCCCAGGCCAGGGAACCGAAGTAATCATTGCGGGCAATGCTTGCACTAAGGCGGAAGTCGGTATTCAGCAGTGACATCACCACCGAGTAGTTGCGTGAGACGCCAACAACCACCCCCACAACACCCGAGGGTGAAGCCACGCCCATACCTGTAGCCACACCGTGCCGTGAGCCCTTGTCAAGGGTGATGAAGTTCTTCTGTTTATTGACTGAATTGCTGATAACCCTGGCATTCAAATAGGTATAATTGATCCCGCTTATGGAATCGCTGACCCTGGTAGGGCCCTCCTCCGGGGCTGAGCCGATCTCCTCGAGGCGTCTCCGGAGATTGATGTTTTCATTTACCAGTTCCTCATTAACCTGCTTCAGACGGAAATACTTGGTTCCGCTCTCCACCCGCCTGGCAATGAATCCTGTTATGTTCCTGGAGAAGCCGTAGAAAACTGTCTGATGATAATTGTGCGATGAGGAGATCATGACGAGAGCCACGGCTTCCAGTACAAGGAAAAGGATCAGGGTTTTAAACCTGAGCAGGAAGTTCAGTAGGCTTCTCATTCATGAAACAGATTTATCTCATCAGGAACGGGTACTTCTCCACATTCTTCAGGGCCACGCCGGTACCCCTTACAACAGCGTGAAGCGGATCTTCCGATACCCTGAAGGGGATGTTGATCTTGTCTGTAAGACGCTTGTCAAGACCCCTCAGCAGCGCTCCGCCTCCGGCCAGGAAGACTCCCCTGTTGACAATGTCAGCATAGAGCTCCGGTGGCGTCTGCTCGAGGACCTGGAGAATAGAAGCCTCTATCTTGGTGAGTGATTTGTCAAGACAGTATGCTATCTCCTGGTATGAGACAGGGATTTCAATGGGGAGTGAAGTCATCAGATTTGGACCGCGTACCACGAAGTCGGCCGGAGGGTTTTCGATGTCAGGCAGGGCTGCTCCCACGGCAATCTTGATATCCTCTGCAGTCTTCTCACCGATCTTGATGTTATGCTGATGTCTCATGTATGCCTGGATATCAGCAGTAAAACCGTCGCCTGCAACCCTGATTGACCTGTTGCAGACTATGCCGCCAAGTGCAATGACCGCTATCTCGGTTGTTCCGCCGCCTATGTCAACCACCATGCATCCCTCGGGTGCTTCAACATCGAGGCCTATTCCGATGGCAGCAGCCATGGGTTCATAAATCAGGTATACATCCCTGCCTCCGGCATGTTCCGATGAGTCACGAACGGCCCTGATCTCCACCTCGGTACTGCCGCAGGGGATACCTACTACCATCTTGAGCGAGGGGGAGAAGAACTTCGGCCCGGTGTTTATCATCCTGATCATCCCCCTTATCATCAGCTCGGCCGCGTTAAAGTCAGCTATAACACCATCGCGGAGCGGTCTTATAACCCTGATGTTTTCATGAGTCCTGCCATGCATCTGCCGGGCTTTTTCACCGATGGCTATCAGCTTGCCCGTATTCCTGTCAATGGCTACTATCGACGGTTCATCGACAACCAGCTTGTCATTGGCGATTATATTAGTGTTGGCTGTACCCAGGTCTATTGCAACCTCCTGTGAAAGAAAAGAAAATAATCCCATAGGTCCTTAAAACTGTTTCTTGTTAGTCTATTTTTAATGTTTGAAATGTCTCACACCTGTAAAAACCATTGCGACACCTGTTTTATTGCAGTAATCGATTGATTCCTGATCACGTACCGATCCTCCGGGTTGTACAACGGCTGAAATTCCTGCCTCATGTGCCGTGGTGACCGAGTCAGCAAAGGGGAAGAATGCATCTGAGGCCATGACAGCCCCATCAAGCATGAATCCGAATGCGCGGGCCTTGTCAATTGCCTGGCGGAGAGCATCTATCCTCGATGTCTGGCCTATGCCGCTGGCACACAACTGCTCTCCCTTTGCAAGCACAATTGCGTTTGAACGGCTGTGCTTCACTATCTTGTTGGCAAAGACCATGTCACGGTACTCCTCCTCTGAGGGATGCCTTCCTGTTACCGGCTTCATATCCGATACCGTCTCGGTTGAGTTGTCACGCTCCTGCCAAAGAACACCTCCCAGCATGGACCTGAACGACGAACTTTCAGTTCCAGCATTCCTCCTCTCCAGGATGATCCTGTTCTTTTTTGAGCTCAGGATCTCAACGGCACGCGAAGTAAATGAGGGTGCCATCACAATCTCAAGAAATATCTTGTCTATCTCCTCTGCCACTTCCTCATCAACCTCCCTGTTTACTATTGCAACTCCGCCGTAAGCGGAGACAGGGTCACAGGCCAGGGCGGCCAGCCAGGCATCCCTGAGCGACTTCCGTGAAGCCACTCCGCATGCGTTGTTGTGTTTGACAATGGCACATGTCACCCCTTCAAACTCATCAATGAGGCTGACAGCAGATTCAATGTCAAGGAGATTGTTGTATGATATCTCCTTACCGTGAAGCTGGCTGAAAACCTTATCGGGTTCACCAAAGAAAATCCCTTTCTGATGCGGATTCTCTCCGTACCTGAGAGTACGGGACCCGTTTATGCTTTTCCTGAACAGCGCCTCATCACCCTTCCTGTTGAACCAGTTGAAGATGGCTGTATCATAGTGTGATGTCATGGCAAACGCCTCCAGGGCGAAACGGTATCGCTCCTCACCGGTCACCAAACCTCCTCCTCCCGCAAGTATATGCATAAGAGCACTATACTGGTTCCTGGATGAGACTATAAGGACATCCGCCCAGTTCTTGGCTCCGGCCCGGATCAGAGAGATTCCTCCGATGTCAATCTTCTCAATGACCTCCTGATCGGTGGCGCCCGAAGCAACTGTCTCTTCAAAGGGATAGAGATCAACAATGACCAGATCAAAAAGAGGTATATTGTATTCATCAACCTGCTTCATGTCAGTTTCATTGCCCCTCCGTGCCAGTATCCCTCCGAATATCCCCGGATGAAGCGTCTTGACCCTTCCGCCCAGAATCGACGGATAGGTTGTGATATCTTCCACCTTGCCCGCCGGAACACCGGCAGCCGTAATAAAATCCCAGGAACCTCCCGTGGAAATGATGGTGACACCCAGATCACTGAGTTTTTTTACAATGGCTTCGAGACCATCCTTATAATACACCGAAATAAAGGCGCTCTTTATTCTTACATCACTCATCACCAATAACTTAGATTTACAATACCACGGCAGAAGCAATCGGATAAAAATAGATATTTTTTTTGATTGACAATGTTTGTCAAATAATTGAATTGATGATTTATCGGGGATGTATGAATGTTTCTTTAATGACTATCTTTGATCGGAATTAATAACGGGGACATGTGGTTAAAAATGTTCAGGGAGAGTTTCCTGTTTGCCTTCGGTTCAGTAGCGGTGAACAAACTGCGTACTTTCCTCTCGCTTTTCGGGATCACCATCGGTATCGTGTCGATCATTTCTGTTTTCACGGTGTTCGACTGGATGGAGAACAGCATCAGGGACAGCATAGCAACACTGGGAGATAACACCATTTACGTTGAGAAATGGCCATGGACGCCTGACGCCAATATCAAGTGGTGGGATATGATAAAGTGGCCTCCCCCTTCAGTTGACGACTATGAGGCTATTGTGAAGAGATCTGCCTCCACTGAGGCAGTCTGTTACACGGTTGGTTCGGGTGAATCCATAAAATACCGGGGAAACATGACCAGCGGGACTTTTGTTCTTGCCGCCACACATGGATTTGAGAATGTAAGGTCATTTGAAATAGAAAAAGGGCGCTATTTCACCCAGTCGGAATCCTCATCAGGCAAGCCGGTGGTTATTCTCGGATATGAGGTTGCTAAAGAGCTATTTGACAATGTGGAGCCGGTGGGTAAGGAGATAACAATTAACAGGTATAAGGCGCAGGTCATCGGAGTCTTTAAAAAAGAGGGCAAAGGCGGATTAAGCGACAACGGCATGGATGAGGCGGTGCTGGTGCCACTCGACTTCAGCCGTCAGTTTGTCAATTTCCGTAACCCCTTCCTCAACTCTGACATTATGATCAGGGGGAAGGAGGGAGTATCCGTTCAGCAGCTTTCTGACGAGGTGGTGATGATCCTTCGGGCAGCGCGACGCATAGGCCCGGGGGAGGAAAACAACTTCTCAATCAACCAGGCCAGCCAGATAACCAGCACACTCGAGCCGGTCTTCAGGGGCATTAACATTGCAGGATGGATTATTGGGGGCTTTTCAATACTTGTAGGCGGATTCGGCATCGCCAACATCATGTTTGTATCTGTACGGGAACGTACAAGCATCATTGGCATCCAGATGGCCCTGGGAGCCAAGCGAAGGTGGATCCTTCAGCAATTCCTCACCGAATCTGTCCTCCTCTCTGTTACGGGCGGCATACTCGGACTGCTGCTTGTATTTATCGGTACCCTTTTCGTCAATTATTTCTTTACCCTGGGAATGCATCTTACAGCAGGAAATATCATCCTGGCAATAATCATATCAGGAACCATAGGGATCATCGCCGGATTTGCTCCTGCCTCGGCCGCTTCAAGAATGAACCCGGTGGAGGCGATAGGTTATTCATTCTGATATGCCGCCCCGCCTGCATCTTCAACCCCTTTTTTCAGGAGTTTTACCAGGTCTCATATACCTGGCACCAGAAGGTTAAAAAGCCAGATTAACAGGTCACCTTTTATTGGCGTCGACCCAGTTGGTCAGCTCAACAAACTGCCTGACAGAGAGTTGCTCTGCCCTCTGTGTTAGGAGCGGAATTTCTTCCGCATCCGGCCGTACCAGTTCCCTGATCGGGTTGCGGATCATCTTCCGGCGCTGGTTGAAACAGCGCTTCACCACGCTCACAAAGAGCTTTTCATCGCACCCAAGGCTTTGAATATTGTTACGGGTAAGTCGTATCACAGCCGATTTGACCTTAGGAGGAGGCGAAAATACATGCTCGCTGACGGTAAAGAGATATTCGATGTCATACCATGCCCGTAACAGCACGCTGAGAATGCCGTAGACCCGGCTGCCCGGCCCGGAACATATCCGCTCGGCAACTTCCTTCTGTAACATTCCCACCACTTCTGTTACCAAACCACGGTTCTCAAGTATCTTGAAGAAGATCTGGCTTGAAATATTGTAGGGGAAATTGCCTATTACCGCAATTCTTCCTCCAAGGAGCCGCAGGTCAAGTTCAAGAAAGTCTCCTTCTATGATCTCCAACCTGCCTCCAAGGTTCTGCTTCAGATAATCCACTGACTCCCGGTCTATCTCTACCACCCTGAGGGCAGGGAGATTCCTTTCAGCCAGGAAGTGAGTCAGCACTCCCATCCCCGGGCCGACCTCAAGCACGGAATCACAGTCCGGAGCCTTCAATGCTTCAACAATGGCCGCTGCAATCCTCTTATCCTTCAGAAAGTGCTGTCCAAGGTGTTTTTTCGCCCTTACATGATCAGTTTCCGTGCCTGCTTTTCCGGGCTTACCTCCCATGCTCCTGCTTACTTTATCAGCTCCCATGGAGGCACCAGTCTTTCAGATCCGAACCCGGGAATCTTTATTCTCTCCAGCAGATTCAGAAGCAGCTTTAGAACATTGTAATAAAGGGTGACAAACAAAAGAATGTTCATCAGCCATATTACCGTCATGTTGAACCACAGTGTTCCGATGCGGATATTGCCTATCATCTTGTAAGGCGCATAAAAATGAGCCCTTCCGATTCTTGAATCGGGCAACATAAGCACAGGATCTGACTTCTGTATGATCCGTTCATCGGTTTCATAGATTTTCTTCTGGACCGTGCGGTTAAGCACAATGTCAGCCAGGTCATTGTTATATGTGGCTGTCCGCACTGCAACCAGCTTTTCCTGGCCGATGGATGAAACCAGGCTGCGGGTGATGCTGTCCTTTATGGCAGTTTGCGCCAGGTACCTGGCGCGGATACTCTTTTGCAGCAGGTCAAGGTAATCATTTACAATATATGATGCATCCGATGTGAAGGGTTCCCTCTTTATCACCCTCATTGCCTGGGCAGGGTCAGGACCGGTTCCGGCGCTTAGCTCCATTATGTACTTCTCAAGCTTTGCAAGATTGTTCCTGTATAATTCTTCAAAATCAGGTTTGCCGGCAACAAAGGCGCACTCATTGCTCTTGCGTTTAAGTTCGGGGATCAGGAACGCCGACTGCCAGTCGTAACGGCTGATCATTATATCCGTTTCGAAATAGGGCTTCATATACCTGTTTGAACGGAACTGCTCAACAGCCATTGCCTCATAGGCCCACCGGGTGGTCATCACATCACCGATCACCGGCACATATACCTTCCTCGTCAGGGAATGGTGAAGGTCATCAAAGCGGATCATGGCTCCTCCGAGCAGAAGCTGCGGAACAAGAACCAGCGGTATAAGTATGTAGATGCTGACCACTGTCTTCATTCCGGCGGAGATGTTCAGCCCCACCATATTGCCGAAACATGATGTGGTGAAGAGTATCAGCCAGTGCCGCCACATCATACCCTCCACCTCGAGTATCTGCTGAGAAATGACAACATACATCAGTGTCTGCACCGCTGACAAACCGAAAAGGAAGGTAATCTTGGAAAAGAGGTAACTCGACCGGCTGATATTCAGGTATTTCTCCCGCTCAAGTATCTTGTTGTCCCTGTATATCTCCTCGGCGCTGACGGTCAGCCCAAGGAAAAGTGCCACAATCACGCTCATGAACAGGAACACCGGATAACTCTTGTTGTCAGAGAAGAGATAAACCCCGTCAGAGAGGTATTTTGAGACAAAGGCAAGAATGAACGCTAGCAACGGTGGTTCAAGAAGGTTGATGACCATGTACTGCTTGTCGGCATACTTTCTTACAAGGTTCCTTTTAACGAAAGTCCCTACCTGCTTCAGTCTCCTGGGTATCTTGAAGTTGCTTGCCGGCAGGGGTTTCACCTCGGGCCTGCCGGAGAGTGCAGGTTCCATCTTCTGCCGGTACCGGTGGTACCACTCCACCGGTGATACCTGCCTCTCCTGCCCCCTCCCGCCATCAGGGTCAACCACTTTTGCTTCAACTATCTGAAGGATCTCGTCGGTCTCAACATTACCGCAGTTGGGGCATTCACTCTCGGCTGCATTGGCCTGTGAGGTCTCCGTCTTGAAGTAGACAATGGCATCAACGGGATCACCGTCATAGATCATATAGCCACCCCTGTCGAGCACCCACAGCCTGTCAAACATCTTCAGTATGTCTGATGATGGCTGGTGTATGATTACAAACACCAGTTTGCCGTTGATGGCCTGATCCTTGAGCAACTCCATCACATTCCCGGAGTCATGAGACGCAAGGCCGGATATAGGTTCATCAGCAAACAACACAGCCGGCTCACGCATCAGCTCCAGGCCTATGTTCAGCCTTTTGCGCTGCCCTCCGCTGATCTTCTTGTTCAGCGGATCCCCCACCAGCATGTCACGGTACTCATAGAGATCAAGTTCCCTGAGCACAGAAACCACAACCTCATTGAGCTTATCCTCGTCATAATTGCCGAAGGTGAGGCGGGCATTGTAATAAAGGTTCTGATATACTGTAAGTTCTTCAATCAGGAGGTCATCCTGGGGTACATATCCGATCAGGCCGTTCAGCTCCTGGGGCTCATTGTGCAGGTCATAGCCGTTGATATAGACGGCTCCGTTCTCCGGCTTCAGCTTACCGTTAAGTATATTGAGGAGGGTGCTCTTCCCGACACCGCTGCCACCCATGATGCCAACGAGGTTGCCCGACTTGACGGTGAAGCTCATAGGCTGAATGCCGTTGTCCGATCCCTTGAAATGATATTCTATGTCGTGCCCTTCAAAGACGATGTCCTCAACAAAATTAGCCCTTATGAACTTGCGGAAGATGGCTGTGTAATAGAGCGGCGCCATCCCCTGGGCGCGGATGTTCACCCCGGGATCAAGCAGGTATGGCCTCAGCGGCACCACATTGCGCCCTTTGAAGTGAAGCTGCATCCTGCCATCGTACATGAACAGGATATGCCCTGTGCTGGCTATGTAAAGCACATAGATGGTGCCCCTCAGTCCCCTGGCAACCATGTGATGCCATTCGTGATAATTTGCATACTTCGATGAGGCTTCACCTATGTTGTTCTCACCCTCGATGGAAAGAAATGAGTCAGGGGTGATCCTGTCAAACTTCATCCCCAGCATGAAGGCATGTGCATTTGTCTTTTCCTCCTTTGAGATATTGAAGGTGCGGGCAACGATGTCAATTATTGATGACTCCTGGTCAGAAATGGTTCCGTCCTCAAAGACAAATTCGAGCAGTTGAAGGAAGACAATCATCCGCTCCTCAATGAAGAGCCCCTTCTTGATCTGCCTGCAAATATTGGTTATCTGGAAGGTGATCAGGGAGTCTTCGTCGGACAGCTCGCCCTCCTCCACGGCCCTCAGCTCACGCTCATAAAAGTGAAGGTTGTTCTCATAGAGCTTGAAGTACTCCTCCTCAAGCTCCTGGTTAAGATACCTGCGGAGGTAACTGCGAAGGATCTTCTTGCCTCTCGACGTAACCCCGGCAGGGTTTACGGTAGAGATAATGGCAAAAATATGTATCAGTGCATGTAATACTGATTCCCTCATAACCTTAAAAAAAGACCGCAATTTCTATTTGCGGTCTTTCGGTATCTTGTTTTTACTACTTTATCAGTTCCGACCTGACCGAATTAACTGCCTTCTTCAGGTTTTCAATATCCTCCATCTTGAGGCTCGTGCCGATTGTGGCATAAACATCACGTATCGGTTGCATTGATGTGAGAATCCTTGAAACGAGAGGGTCACCGTTATGCGGGGAAGCCAGCTCTTCGAAGAGCTCAAACGACTTCTTCTGGTCAAGCAATACGGATTCAAAACCTGACAGATGGGCCCCTGACTCGGAGACTGACATGGTAAGATACATACCTTCAACCCAGGCGCCACCTACCATTAGAAGAGCGAGGTTGGCCTGGCCGGCATCCACCATATATGAATAGGTACGGTCAAAAGCATCGGTAAGTATTGTCACCAGCGTATCCCTGTTGTCAAAATTAGCCTTGATCCTGTCATAAAGTGATTCGTCATAGATCTTTGACAGGTTCTGCTCAAGGGCCAGGGTGCGGATGGAGGCGAGATAGTCAATCACATCCTGCTGCATATTGTATAGCGTTGCATAGCTCAGATCAGCTCCGTAAACGCCGAGATTGACGGAACGGTTGTAGCTCTCAACATAGTTGCGGGCATTTTCAGGAGGATTGGTGGCACCGAGAATGTAACCGAGATCCATGTCGGTGAGCTTCTTGATTACCTCTGCCGAGGTGGGAAGCGGATAGACATTTTCTTCTATCTTCTGCTCAAGGGCTTCGAGCTCAACCGCGTTGATCTCCTTCTGTTTCCTTGATTCACCCCTGTTCTTACAGGCGGATGCACCGGCAACTGTCAGAATTAATACAGCAACCAGGATTTTCGTGAAAGTCTTTTTCATATGAATGATGTTTGATACTTATATTTTGGCTACGTAAAAATAAGACTTTTTAAACATTCGGCCGGGATAATAGCTGAAGAATAATTTCAGAGCAATGTATACATGCCTTTCATGTAACCTAAACAGCCTGCGGCGACCGGTTGTTCATACTCATTTTCTGCTAACTTTGCATCCCGGAGAATTGACAGGCCAATGAGATATAATTTCGATGAGGCTCCATGCCGGGAAAACACCAACTGCCTTAAGTGGGACAAGCGTGAGGAGGTCTTCGGCAAAACCGATGTGATCCCGATGTGGATAGCCGATATGGATTTCACCACACCTCCTTTTATTATTAAGGCGCTACGCGAAAGGCTTGATCATGAAATACTGGGATACTCCTACCGGCCTGACAGCTACTTTGAAGCATTTATAAACTGGGTATCCGAGCTGCACGGATGGGAAATCAGCAGGGAATGGATTGAGTTCAGCCCGGGGGTTGTTCCGGCACTGAACCTCTGCACGCATGCCTATACATCACCTGGTGATGAGATTATCATTCAGCCGCCGGTCTACCCGCCGTTCTTCGGGGCGGTGAATGACCACGGGCGTAAACTGGTATTCAATCCTCTGGTTGATACAGAGCAAGGATTCCGGATCGATTTTGAAGGGCTTCGGAAAGTTATCACCCCGAAGACAAGGATGCTCATACTCTCAAACCCTCATAATCCGGTGGGCAGGGTGTGGACGCTGGAGGAGCTAACAGAACTGGCTGAAATATGTCATGACAGGAGAATAGTGATTCTGTCTGACGAGATTCATTCTGACCTGGTTCTGCCGGGAGCCAGACATATACCGCTGGCATCTGTATCTGAAAAAGCTGCTTCAGTGACCGTCACATGCATGGCGCCAAGCAAGACATTCAACCTGGCCGGGCTCTCAACTTCTTCCATGATTATTCCCGATCCCGGGCTTATGGAAAAATTTCGGAAGACCCTCGTGGGGCTTCACCTGCACCTGGGGAACATTTTCGGCAACGTGGCTTCCGAAGCCGCATATACCCATGGCCGCGAATGGCTTGAGCAGCTGATGAACTATATTGAGGGGAACGTTGACCTGGTAATTAATTTCTGCCGTGAACGGTTGCCTGTCATCAGGCCCGTACGGCCCGAAGCCACTTATATGATCTGGCTCGACTGCCGTGCCATGGAGAGGAACAGTCAGGAGCTCAACCGGTTCTTCGTGGAGGAAGCCGGCGTAGGGATGAATGAAGGCTCCCGCTTTGGCCCGGGAGGAGAGGGATTCATGAGGATGAACCTGGCATGCCCGAAGGCGACGGTTGTGCGCGCTCTTGAACAGATTGAAAACGCAATAAAGAATAAAGGGTGAGAAATAACGACAGACTGAGTGTAAAACTGACGCTCGAGGACGGCACAATATACCGGGGGTGGTCTTTCGGCGCACCTGTGGCTGCCGCCGGCGAGGTGGTCTTTAACACTGCCATGACAGGTTACCCCGAGAGCCTGACAGACCCCTCATACAGGGGACAGATACTATGCCTCACCTATCCTCTCGTGGGCAACTACGGAGCTCCCGGTAAAAGCGAACAGGACGATCTGTTTATGTTTTACGAATCGTCCGGGGTGCATATCTCCGCGCTGATTGTCTCCGACTACTCATTTGAATACAGCCACTGGAATGCTATCGAGAGCCTCGACGAGTGGCTTCGCCGGAGCAATGTGCCGGGCATCTTCGGCATTGACACACGTGCGCTTACAAAGAGGATCCGCGAGAAAGGCGCCATGCTGGGAAAGGTGGAGCCCGAAGGAATGACTACGGAATTTTATGACCCGAACAAGGTCAACCTGGTGGCCGAGGTGAGCACTTCAGCACGCAAAGTGTACGGCAACGGCAAGTACCGGATCCTGCTGGTCGACTGCGGGGTGAAGTACAATATCATCCGCAACCTGCTTAAACGTGACACTACAATCATCAGGGTGCCGTGGGACTATGACTACAGTACCGAGCAGTATGACGGACTGTTTCTTACCAACGGTCCCGGCGACCCGAAGATGTGCCGGACAGCAATAGATAATATAAGGAAGTCACTCAATGATGACAGGCCCATCTTTGGGATCTGCCTCGGCAACCAGCTTATGGCGCTGGCGGCAGGAGCCGATACTTACAAGCTCCGTTACGGCCACCGGAGTCATAACCAGCCGGTGCAGATGGTTGGTACCGACAGGGCTTACATCACCTCACAGAATCACGGCTTTGCCGTGAACAACAATACCCTGCCTGCCGGCTGGGTCCCTTTGTTTGTCAACGTGAATGACAACACCAACGAGGGGATGAAGCATGTCTCAAAGCCATTCTTCTCAACCCAGTTCCATCCCGAGGCCTCCGGCGGCCCGACGGATACTGATTTTTTGTTTGATCTCTTCATTGAGAATATTTCGCAGGCAAAAGGCTAGTTTTATCCCGCAACCGACAGCTGGCGGGTCAGGAAGGCAATAGTTAGCAGGTAAAACAGAAATGATCCGCCGGAATAATTCTTGGGTAGAAACAGGTTATAAGGAAAGCATATGCGGATAATTACGGCCACAGAGACAAGGCGGCATTATTCAATGAAGCAGGCAATTAGTGCCATGGAACGGGCATTCATATCACTGTCATCAAACGAATGTCATATCCCCATGCGGGTGGTAACCAGGCTGCCGGCTGATGATCTTTTAATGCTTTACAAACCGGCCTTTGTTGAAAAGGACCGGAAGGTTACCGTAAAATTTATTACCCAGCGGGAAAGGACAGTAATTACAGGGGTACCTGCAATTCAGGGCATTGTCATGGTAATTGATTCTGTTACCGGAGAAATTTTATCGGTAATGGACGGTGATTACATAACAGCGCTCCGGACGGGGGCTGCCAGCGGTCTTGCAACCCGCCTGCTTGCCTGTAAAGATGCACGCACTATGGCTCTGTTCGGATGCGGCGCCCAGGGGAAAACCCAGGTTGAGGCAGTTCTCTGTGAACGTGCAATCGGAAAAATCCTGGTCTTTGAAAAGGACAGAGACCGCGCAAACCTATTTATTGATGAATTGCAGGGAAAAACATCTGCTGAGATGGTCTGTTGTGAAGACACATCAGCCCTGAAAGAAGCTGATATTATCTGTACTGCCACCAATGCATCGGCACCTCTTTTTAAAAGGGAGGATGTCAAAGAGGGGGTACATATCAATGCTATCGGCTCCTTCCAGCCACACATGCAGGAACTTGATCCGCGGCTCATCCGGGATGCAAGGATTTTTCTCGATAGCAGGGAGCCATGCCTGAAGGAAAGCGGAGACCTGATAAAACCGATCCGGGAAGGAATATTCTCTGAAGATCATATTGCAGGTGAGATCGGCGATGTACTGTTAAATCGGATTGCAGGCCGGGAATCTGATAACCAGGTTACTATTTTTAAAAGTGTAGGTTTGGCAATACAGGATTATGTTGTGGCGACAGATGTTTACAATTGCTCACTGGAGAAGGGATTCGGAACCGATATAAGGTTGTCGGAATAAAATTCGAAATGAAAAAACTGCCCGGCATATTCAATGATGTGATCGGACCTGTGATGCGGGGGCCTTCCAGCTCTCACACTGCGGCTTCATGGCGGATTGGCAGGATCGCACTGGATATCCTGAAAGAACCCCTGAAGCATGCCCTCATAGAGTTTGACCGCGACGGAGCTTGGGCCCCGAACTACCGCGAGCAGGGTACCACAATGGGATTTGACGGCGGGCTATCGGGACTTGAAATTACCGATGAAAGGATGAAATCTGCTGACAGTTTCGCACTTCAAAAAGGTATTGTAATTGAATACCGGGTAAGCTCATTCCCTGCAGATCATCCAAACACCGCCCGGATCACCCTCCGTGGGATGTCGGGAAAAACAGAACAGATAATCGCCGTCTCCCTTGGAGGGGGCTCATTTGAGATCAGGTCTGTCAACGGGTTCCCGGTCCGGTTAAATGGTGAACTGTACGGTCTGATGATATTCAGCACGGGCAATCCGGATTACCGTGATGAACTGAAAACACGAATTCCTCCCGGAGTGGATTTTTCAGTCGATCAGTTGGGTGACCGGATTAAATATGAGTTCAAATCGCCATACCCGTTCCCTCCGGACCTGATGTCTCATCTTCAAGACCATCCGGTCTTACACGACATTGCGGTAATTAATCCGGTAATGCCTGTAATTGCCGGTCGAGAGACAGAAATGCCGTTCAGCTCCATTTCTTCGCTTATGGATTATGCAAGGGAAAAGGATGCTGACCTGGGTGACCTGGGCCTGATTTATGAAAAATGTTTAAGCGGTTATTCCGGGAAGGATCTAAATGCCCGGATGAAGGAGATTATCAATATCATACATAAAAGTATTGATAACGGCTTGAAGGGAACCCAATATGGAGACCGGATCCTGCCACAGCAGACTCACCTGATCAGGAAAGCTGAAAAAGAAGGAATAATAAGGGAATCAGTTGTTAACCGGATAATTGAAAATGTCTCGGCCCTGATGGAATCAAAAAGCGCGATGGAGGTGATTGTGGCTGCACCAACGGCAGGTTCCTGCGGAACAGTCGGAGGTGCACTGAGAGCCGTCTCTGAGAACCCGGGCACCTCTGCCGGTAAATTGGAAAATTCAGCCGATAGGTTGGTCAAGGCATATTTTGCAGCGGGCATCGTTGGGGCTTACTTCGCTCAGGGACCCGGTTTCTCGGCCGAGGAACATGGATGCCAGGTGGAGTGCGGGGCTGCCTCAGGAATGGCAGCTGCAGGAATCGTACAGCTTATGGGTGGCACTGCAAAACAGGCCCTTGACGCAGCATCAATGGCCATTCAAAATATGATAGGACTTATATGTGACCCGGTGGCCGATCGTGTTGAGATTCCGTGCCTGGGTAAAAACGTAAGCGCTGCCGTCAATGCATATTCTTCAGCAATAATGTCAATCTCGGGATTCAATGCAGTAATTCCGCTTGACCAGGTGA
>CAYYEH010000038.1:0-23779 GCA_964470815.1 uncultured Rikenella sp. | reverse complement strand
TCTGAAGTATCTCTTTTCCCCCTGCAATAAATGCATAGTAAAGGAACTTTCCGTTTATATGTGGTGCTGATGCTGTATACATTACCTATTCAGTTAGATTTCCATGCAATTTTAATATTCATTTCGGCTTCCTGTCGAGATATGATAATAATGATTTTCCTGGAAGCATTGGAGAAATTTCTGCTTGCTTAATGTATTATTGCTTCCGTTTTTCATCTATTTCTTTTAAATCTTTGCTAATCGGGCGATTCTTCTTTTCTCCAACCATGCTACACTTGATACCATGATTATAGCTGGTAACTTCCTGCCTAACCCTGCGGATTTCTGATATTTATATCTGTTTTAACGAGTTGAATGTAAACAATTATTATTCATTAAAGTTTATAAATAAAATCAAATGCAAATACATATACGACCCTGTCGGCGAACGAGACCCATTACCTCAATTATCATTGGTAAAGATGATCCGGTTGCAAAGGAAATGGATAATCACCTGAGAACCTAATTTTGTTTGTCCTGCGATTGGCAAAACCCAAACCTGAGTATGTAATTTGGTGAGGAAGGGTCAACTGTGTTTTGCCGTGAGATATATTCTCCACTCTTATATTTCTTTCGCATGGTTTCGGATTGAAGGTCCAGTATCCTTTAAGCGCTCATTAATCCACGCCGGATTTGTACATTATTGGCACCAGAGTCAAAGACTTTAAAAGTCAAAGGTAGACAATCGTAATATTAATATATTTACACTAAATGGGAATGAGCATTTTGTCTTCTGATATTATCAAAGGTCTTATTGCAGGAGATGAGAAGACTTATGTTTTCCTCTTTAAGGAATATTACATATGTCTTTGTTCTTATGCACGAAGATTTGTCGGGCGTAAAGATATTGCAGAAGAAATTGTATCCGAAACATTTTTCAAATTGTGGGAAAACAGGGGGAATATCATTATTACCAATTCTGTAAAATCCTACCTGTTCAAAGCGGTTGCAAATAACTCATTGCTCTATTTAAGAGAATTAAAAAAGCAGGAAATTCTTACTGGCTATTTTGGTGAAACGAGTTTTGAGAATATAGGATTTGATGAAATTCCGGAAGATACGGCCGATGTATGGTTCCAAGATGAAGATATTTCCCTTAAGATTGAAGAAGCAGTAAGACAGCTTCCGCAACAACAGCAAAAAGCATTCAGGCTTAAAAGATTCCATGGGAGAAAGAATTATGAAATTGCAGAAATAATGGGGCTTTCACTTAAAACAGTGGAGATGCATTTATCAAAGGCGATGTTAAACCTGCGTCAAAAACTGAAGGCTTTCATGCCCTCAATAATCGTGCTATTATGTCTGAATTTGTAAATGGCAATTTGAATCTGTGAAATTTAACAATTCACTTTATTACTTCTGTCATGATGTGGCAAAACATTGCAGACATCTGTCCATCTGAATTTTATATAGCAAGAATATGAGATATCTGCCGAATGATTTGTTCCGTTGAGGTTAAACGGAACAGCGGTTTAAAATCAAAATTATTTCTCTTAATACAGGGTTTTTAAAAATTGTGCATCATAACAACAGAAAGAACAAAATGGAGCAAAACGGTCATATTAATAGACTCATAATCCGATTGCTTTCCGGAGAGGCATCACACGCAGAGAAGAATCAAATTTCAGATTGGATAAAGTTATCGGAAGAAAACAAAAGACTATTCTTTGAAATACGCGATATATGGCTTAAGTCTGGTTCTTCCGGCAATGCGGATAGCTATAACCTGGATAGGGCAATCAATGATTTCATATTGAGAATAAACACGCCGAGGAATAAACCTCTCCGCCGGCTAAATATTCAAAATGTCTTTAAGTACGCTGCAGCTGTACTTCTTTTGATTGCCTTGCCGTTGAGCTTTTACCTGGGAAAAAAGTCAGGAAATAATGACGGCTCACTGACAACAATTTCATGTGCTTTTGGAGATAAAACCAACATTGTGTTGCCTGATAGTTCGATTGTTTACCTCAACTCGGGCAGCAAACTTTCCTACAGCTCTGACTTCAGTCAGAAAACGAGAAGTGTTTTTCTTGAGGGAGAGGCATTTTTTGAAGTAGCCAGTGATAAAAAGCATCCTTTCCGGGTGAAGACAAATGATATTGAGATTAAGGTTCTTGGGACTGTATTTAATGTAAAAGCATATCCGGAAGAGGGAATTGTTTCAACCACACTGGTTGAAGGGAATATCTCCTTGTATACACGGGATCAGCAGATACATTTGAATCCTTATGAGAAGGTTATTTATAACAAAGGTGACAATAAACTGATGATAAAGCAACTTACAGATATTGCACCCGAAACCGAATGGAAAGACGGCAGGTTCATTTTCAGAAATGAATCACTGGAAGAATTGACCCCCAGGCTTGAACGCTGGTTTGATGTTGACATTGAATTCGCTGATGAAATGGCCAGGAAGAGGCGGTTTACAGGAATACTTGTCAGAGAGAGTATCCTGGAAGCTGTCAGCTATTTTAATTTTTCAAACCTTATCGAGTGTGATATACAAGGGAATAAGATTATTATAAAATCGGAAAAGAAATGAGTTGAAAATCATAAACATAAAGATAAAAAAGGGAAGTGCGGCCAACACCTCCCTCTTAAAATTGATTAAACCTAAGTTTAACCCTTAACAATGTAAATTTATGAAATTAATCCGACCTGCTTTGTCCTTTTCCCAAAAAGGACGGCTAAAAAAGTACTGTTTGATTATGAAACTAACCTGGATTCTTACGATGATTTTGACTTTTCCGGTGAGTGCATCGGTATGGTCGCAAACTATGAGTGTAAAACTGAAGAATTCAACACTTCAGGAACTTTTCATTCAGATTGAGAAAAGCAGTGACTATCGGTTTTTCTTCAACAATGATGAGGTTGATGTCACAAAGCGGATAAGCATAAAAGCAGAGAACAGAACCATTGCTGAAATTCTGGATGAAGCATTTAAGGACATGCCTTATTCTTTTGAGGAATTTGAAAACAAATTGATTTTTATTGAGCAGGCCCAGGATGCCTCAAATAATGGAGGTGCCAATGAACAGCAGCAGAAGTCTGTTACCGGTAAAGTGACTGATTCAACAGGAAATCCGCTGCCATTTGCTTCGGTTATTATAAAAGGATCAACAATTGGGACAACCACAGATTCTGAAGGAAACTATAATTTCCCGGACGTTCCGGATAATGCAACCCTGGTATTTTCATTTATAGGAATGCAGCCTCAGGAGGTAAGAGTAGAGGGGAAAGAAATCATAAATGTACAACTCCTGGATGAAACAATTGGTGTGGAGGAAGTCATTATAACAGGCGTGGCAAGTGGTACACCAAAAAGAAAACTGGGTTTTGCAATTGATAAAATAAGCTCGAGAAGCCTGCAGCAGGTTCCTGCTGTAGATGCAGGCAGTGCCATCCAGGGTAAGGTAGCAGGTGTAAAAATTACCAAAACCAGCGGTGCACCGGGTTCTGATTCAGACATTCAGCTCCGAGGGGTTAAAACTATATTTGGAAGTTCAAATCCCCTGATAATCATTGACGGTGTGCAAACCGAACTCGGTTTGTCCGATGTTAATGCTGAGGATATTGAAGCAATAGAAATATTAAAGGGTGCAGCAGCATCATCTCTTTACGGTTCACGTGCTGCCAACGGGGTTGTTAGCATTATCACCAAAAGAGGTAGCTCAATGGCGGCAGGTGAAGTCCAGGTTGATTATCGTGTTGAGACAGGGAAAAGCTACATCGGGTATGTACCAGCCAAGTCAATCGCTACCAACCGCCTGATAGTTGACGGTGTGGTTACTTCAGATCCGGATCCTGACATGGTCATGGACAATCCTTATCCTAAAGTATACAATCCGATTGATCAGTTCTTCAACCCTGGAGGCTATACCACCAACTACGTTTCGATAAAGGGTAAATCCTCAGACTCAAAAATGTCAGTGTACTCCTCAGTTCAAACAACAAAGGAACAGGGAATCGTTGAACTGGTTGACGGCAACGGGAGGAACAACTTCAAAATCAACCTCGATTATAAGATTAATGATAAGTGGAGCTTAACCACTTCGAATTTATTTTCTCAGTCAGAATCGGATAACCGTGCATTGGGGACTTTTGGCCTTCTTCTGAACTGCGATCCGGACGCCGACCTTCTTTCACTCAATGAAGATGGCTCTCCGTACAAGATCAATGTTAACAAGTCAACAACCGCCAATCCGCTTTACGAAATTGCAAATACTATCAATGAAAGCAAATCTCAAAAGTTGATCTCATTTGTAGGTCTGAAGTTTGCCCCGGTTGATTATCTCTTGTTCGAAGGTTCTTACGGTACTACCCGTTCCACGGGTGAGAGTTTTTACCTTTCACCGAAAGGCAAATTACGTGTTGATCTTACCGAGGACAATGGATACATAAGCCGTAGTCAGTGGAACGCAAAAGAAGAAATAGTTACAATTGAAGGTTCTTTCTTTAAAAGATTCGGCGAGTTCAATACCCGCATAAAAGCTCAGTTCCTTTACGAAGCAACAGGCAGCAACAGCCTCTGGGGAGGAGGGAATGACCTTGGAGTAAGAGGATTTGGTGTTACTTCAGTCAACCTCAGTGCAAATCAAAGCACAAGTTCATCAACATTTAAAAGTGTGGCTTACAACTATGCATCTATTGCAGCTGTGGACTACAAGGACAAATATATTTTTGATGCACTTGTTCGACGGGATGCATCTTCATTGTTCGGGGCCGACGTTCGTTGGCAGACATTCTACAGGCTTTCAGGAGCATGGAGGATCACCGAAGACTTCCAGATTGACGGAATCCAGGAGTGGAAACTAAGGACTTCCTATGGCGTTGCCGGTTTACGGCCTCCTTTTGAAGCGCAGTACGAAGTATTCTCATTAACCAACGGTGTTGCAGGGAATATGGAAACTTTAGGCAATACTAACCTGAAACCTTCCTTCTCAAAAGAGCTCGAACTGGGTACCGATATCAGCTTCCTGAACAGACTCAATTTCTCCTTCAGCTATTCTGATGCAACAAACACAGACCAGATACTGAAAGTGCCCGTAACTCCATTGTCTGGTGCCGCCTTTCAGTGGCAAAATGCCGGTACTATAAGATCTACTGCATTTGAAGCCAGTCTGGATTATACTGTTATCAGTAAGAAAGATCTGAGATGGAATGTCGGATTTCTTTTTGACCGTGTACGGCAGAAAATCGTTGAACTCAATGCTACACCTTACATGCTTAACGGAACAAGATTCCGTATTCAGGAAGGGATTGACTTCGGGGTACTGTATCTTGACAAATTTGCCCGTTCACTGGATGAGGTAATGAACCAGGTACCGGCCGGAAGAACTGTTGATGAATGGTTTGTTATTAATAACCAGGGTTTTGTAGTTTTAAGAAACACTGTTGGAACGGTCAACGAAAAACCTGTGAAGGTAAAAGATGATAGTGGAAATATCATGGCATTGCCCACCGCAAATTTCAATCCTGATTTCAACATCAACTTTACATCTTCCTTCAATTGGAAAAAATTTACACTTTACATGCTTGCTTCATGGCAGCAGGGAGGAGAGGTATATAACCATTCAGTGCGTTACACTGCAGAACCCGAAATACTTGATCAGTCCGGATTACCCTGGAATGCCGTAAAACCCATTGGTTATTATGAAAACAGCGGTCAGACCGGCGGTATTCTGGGATGGGATAATGATGTGCTGGCTTTCGATGCTACTTTCCTAAAGCTCAGGGAGGCCTCAGTAAGTTATGACCTTCAGCCCAAGTCACTGGCAAAATATGTTAAGAATATCAGATTTAGCCTCATCGGACGCAACCTGCTTGTTCTTACCACCTACCCTGGCTTCGATCCGGAAACAGGCAAGAGTGAACCTGCAAAAGGTGTTGACTCAAACGCTTTCCGTTTCGACTCAAATGAATCATATCCTATTTACAGGATGTTTAGTGGCTCAATAGCAGTAACCTTTTAATTAATAGGAATTATGAAAACGGTTAAAATTATACTTTTTGCTTTTCTGGCGTTTTCCGCCGTATCGTGTAACGATATGTTTGAAAGTCTTGATGTAAGGAATGAGAATCAGCCCAATATAGCTGACTTATACACTCCGAATGAATTTTATGCTCTTTTGAAGAACGGATACAACACCTGGTACAACGGGTCGATTGCTGCCAGTCCTTCAATAGGATTCTGTAATGCCGAATTATTTTCTTCAGGTACTGCCGGATGGGGCTCAGGTACCATGTGGTTTCAGCCGCGTCAGTCTCTTTTTAACGATCAGCATCCTGATCCGGTTATAGTGATAAACTTTGGCGCATGGTACAATTTTTACTCCGGCATAGGAAACGCAGTTAAATTATCCAAAATTCTTGATGATCCGAATTACAAAGTTGTGCTTGAAGGAGTTGATTATACCAAGCGATGCAAGGCACACGCATATATTATCGAGGCTCTGCTTTACGGTAATATAGCTTTACTGTATGATAAAGCTTATCTGTTCACCGAAGAGCATGATCCGGTTACCTTCGATTTTGTTGCAAATACAAAATCATATAAGGAAGTAATGGATTTTGCCATAGAAAGGCTTGACGAGGCTATTACCATTATTCAGAGTGACAATGTTGATGCAGACTACCAGGCTGTTATTCCCGGAGTCTCATTCAATAAGACTCGCCTGTTACAATTTGCCAATTCGATGGCTGCGCGTTTCCTGGTAAATAATGCCCGTACAGTCGCGGAAAACAATTCAACTGACTGGGCTAAAGTAAAAAGCTACTCCGAAAACGGTTTGCAGGAAGACTTGAATGTTCTTTATGAGGAAGGATGGAGAGGTAAAGTCATGACCCGTGACGAAGGGGCCAACTACCTTGGTCTCTATAACTGGGGATGGATCCGGGCAAATCAGTGGCTTATAAACCAGATGGCTCCGGAAGATCCTGCAGCTGTCTATCCCTGGCCAACAGGCGTCAATCGTCTGGGACAGGTTCTTAACTGCCCGGATGCACGCCTCGAAAAATATTTTACATGGGATTCAAATCCTGAAGCCTGGTTCGGCTGGAGCCGTGTAACACGTGCCGGTTATGGATATTTTATCCGTTGTGAGTATAAATACAATCGGTACTATGATATCATCAATGCCGGAGATGGTTATATAGGCCATTTCCTTAAAGCTGAAAATGATCTCTATCTTGCCGAGGCAAAAATCCGAACCGGTCAGATCTCCGGTGCCGCAGCCTTGATTAATAATACCCGTGTAAATGTGGGTACACTCGAGCCGGCAACCGATAATGATCCGGATCTGCTCCAGAAGATGTTTTATGAGCGCTATGTGGAATGTGACCTGGTATGGGCTCATTTAGGATTCTTTGACAAACGCCGTCAGGGACTGCTGATGCCCGGAACAGCTTATCATTTCCCGATCCCTGCACCTGAACTTCAAATGCATGGTCAGCCGGTTTATACATTTGGAGGTGCCCCCGGTAGTGAAATGTAGTCTAACTTCTAAAATGAAAAAAATGAAAAGGATAATATTTTTCGCAGCACTTATCTTTCTGTTTGCTTCCTGCGAACGTGAAATGGCTTTCGATGTAATCTCGGAAACAGAACCTTCCCTGACTGTTGTTGCCGAAACAAAAACAGTTGACGGCACTACAACAACATACACCAAAATAAACGGCGCAACCATAAAAGTTTATAATACCAAAGAAGCTTTTGATGCCAATGGGGTGGCTTTTCTGACTAAAACAACCGGATCTGATGGTAAAGCAGTTTTTTCAAAAACAGAGCTTGCCACAAAGGGTATATTTTACGTGAGAGCAGAATCCGGTATTCTGACCGGGAAGGGCACTACTCCGTATATACTGCTAAATGACGGAAATACCTTCCTGTTCATAGAGCTTATTTAGTACAGTTTTTAAGGCCGAAGGGGTGTTTGCATAACATAAATCAATATTAAACTATTTTGTTCTGCAAACACCCCTTTCCATTCCTTTTGACAGCTTTTAACATAACACTGACCATCAACGAGCTGGTGTTTATTTATTTATCGGTTTACGCAGTCCGCAGGATAAGCCCCCACAATTCCTGTGCCTGCCAGTCCTGACGGTGATTTTTTAAAGGAGGGTTTATTGACTGTTCCAACGAAAATCTGACTTTCATTTTCTCCTGGGTCATCCTTTCCCTGGGTATGAAAAAAACGCGTTGAATAACCAGAAAATTACAGTATTATGACAAACATTAAAATTATTGCCGTCATATTTATTATGGCAGCTTTGATATCTTCTTGCCGGCAGGAAATCAGCATACCTGTTGCAGAGGTAAGGAAAATAAGAGTTGCGGTAGTAATACAGGATCCTATGACAGGGGGTAAGAGGCTTCATGAATACGCAAAGACCCCGGGGTATGATTTCAGCTGGAATGATCCATGGCAACTTACTGTTGATTATGAGCGTACTCTTGAAGAAATTAGTCATGGTGTCATTGATTATGAGGTCGACACCATAATCGATACACAGGAATATTTTACTTTTCTGAAACTATCGGGTGAACGGCTGACAGAGGAAAGAGTTATTGAATTGTTAAATGAACCTGAATGGAAAACGTTAAAAGAAGAGGGGTCTTCTTTTGATTATAAAGCATTTGTGGAGCATTTCGGATTCGATAAAATGCGTGATGAGGGGAAGATTCATGAGGTATGGTTGTGGACATTCCCTTACGGTGGCATGTGGGAGTCAAATATGATGGGCAAGGATGCTTTTTGGCTCAATTCAGATCCCACCCCCGGGATTAATTGCACAAACCACCTGTGTGTAATGGGGTTGAATTATGAACGCGACCTGGCCTGTGCAATCGAAAGTTACGGGCACAGGTTTGAATCAACCATGATGGAAGTTTACGGTTGGTGGAACTATGAAAACAAGGCAAAGAAAGAGGAACTGACAACGTGGGAGAAGTATGCCGGATATGCAGCAGTCTATAATAAATATAACCCCGGAAAGGCGCATATAGGAAACATTCATTTCCCTCCCAACGGGGAAAAAGACTACGACTGGAGGAATAATGAAAAGACCTCAACCTTTGCAGACAACTGGTTCAAATATCCGCACGTAAGAGAGGAGGATCCGCGTGTGGTTGATTGTTCAGAATGGGATTGTAGTCACCTCGGTTACATGAAATGGTGGTTCAGTCATATTCCGCACTTTGAAGGTGTCAATCCGGAAGACAGCAAGCTGAATAACTGGTGGTTTTATGTGGTTGATTATAATGAAGCCCTCAAGCTTGAAAAACAGCTGTTTGCGGAGGAGAAGATATGAGGTTAACGGGTGATAAAAAGATGCATCTCAGGACCGGCATTATACTAATTATGGCAGCCTTATCGCTGCAATCCTGTTTGAAAAAGGAAGCAGTTACCATTGAAAGCCTGCTTTTTGAAATGATAGACAGGGAATCACTTGCACAGTTTCCGGCTCCGGCCTACACTCTTCGTCAGTTCAGCAGTTATGACAGGGCAACTGTCAGGCCAGGTGAACCATCCTGGTTTGCCAACTGGGATCGAAGCATGTTCCTGAGAACCGATTCTGTTGATGGTCGCAAAGAATATGTGATGTATGACGCAAAAGGCCCGGGAGCCATTGTCAGATTCTGGATGACTTTTGCAGGTGAAAACTGCGGCCGCGGAATACTGCGGATCTATTTTGACAATCAGAATGAACCCGCCATTATTGGTACGGCTCTGGATATCCTGAGCGGCGCTTTGCTGACTGCCGGGCCTCTTGCATCCTCTGTATCTGATTCCACAGCATACGAAATGCGCGGGCACAACCTCTATTTACCGCTCCCGTATTCAAAACACTGCAAAGTGACCTATGAAAGTGCAAATATTACTGACCCCGGAGCCAAAACTGGCGGCGAAGCTGTCTATTACAACATAGATTACCGCACATATAAAAAAGGAACCCGTGTTATTGGTTACTCAAAGGAAGAAATGGAGAAGGCCACTCCCACAGTGGAATTGGTCAGTGAAAAATTAAGAAGCAGGGATCGTGGAATTGAAAACCTGGAGACGGATACGCTCCATGTCGAAAACAAAATTGATGCCGGCAGTTCAGTCAGCTATACCATGAAAGGCCCCATGGCAGTCCGGCAGATCAGTCTTCGAGTCAGTCCCTCCATTGATCCCCAGTCGCTTCGCACTACAATTATCGAAATGATTTTCGATGGTAACGCTACTGTCTGGTGTCCTTTGGGCGATTTTTTTAATACCGGGTACCAGCTCCGGTCATCAAATACTTGGTATTCGTCGGTTACCACCGGAGGGAGCCTGGACTGCTGGTGGGTAATGCCTTATAAAAATTCCTGCGAGATAAGAATTCATAACCTTGGCGGTTCTGAGGTTGAACTTCAGGGAATGCAAGTGATCACAAGCCCCTGGCAATGGGACAGGAATTCAATGTACTTTGGTGCATCCTGGCGTCAATACACCGGCCTCAACACCGGCGAAATGAAGGATAATGAAGGGAACGGAGGCCCGTTTGACATCAATTATGTGGAGTTAACCGGCAAAGGCGTATATGTGGGAGATGCCATTACTTTATTCAATACTGTGTATGCATGGTGGGGTGAGGGTGACGAAAAAATCTACGTCGATAATGAACCATTTCCTTCCTTCATAGGAACAGGGACCGAAGACTATTATGGTTATGCCTGGTGCCGGCCGGAAAAATTTGCCAATCATCCTTATATCGGGCAACCTGACGGAAGTGGCAATTTTGATCCGGGTTATACTGTCAACATACGGCACCGTGGACTTGATGCGATTCCTTTTTGCACCAGCCTGAAATTCGATTTTGAAATGTGGCACTGGACAAGGGCAACCATAAATTACGCTCCAGTTTGTTTCTGGTACATACTTCCCGGCGGAAATGCAGGTGCCAAACCCCGGGTTGAGGATGCTAAAGCAAAAGTTGCACTTCAGCGCAGTGATATTATTTCTCCTGAAATTCTAAATGGTAAAATCGAAGGAGAGAATATGGTTTTTGGATCATTGACCGGAGGACGCTTCCGTTACCAGAATGACGTGAAAAAGGGCTGGAGTGGCAATATGCAGGTTTTATGGAGTGGTGCAAAGACCTCTGACAACCTTGAGCTCTTTTTTGATGCTCCCGAAGATTTTAACGGTAAAATTGAAGGACACTTTACAAAAGCAGATGGTTATGGCACTTTCAGGTTAAAACTGAACGACATATCCTGTTCAAACCTGGTGGAACTTGGAAGCGACAGCCTTATACTCCGGAGCATTTCCCTTGGGAATGTACATCTGAAAAAGGGCCGGAACAAACTTGAAGTTGAACTTGTCAAACCAGGCAATGATCCCCAAAAATCATATTTCGGGCTCGATTTCCTTGAATTGAAATAGATACACCTTACATGAAACAATTCGCAAAAAATATTATACCGGTCTTTCTAATAGTACTGTTTTCCTCGTCATATGCATCTGCCCAGGCACTTAAGAGCATAGAAATCAAACAGGATAAAGGACTATATATTGCCACCTTCAACCGTTTTCAGACTCCTGGTTATTCCTTGCCTTTGTTTTCGCTGGTAATGGATGACAGCCTTTTCTTCTCTACGGATGCAATACCGGATAACGGCAACTTAGTCATTGCCCGGAGACTGGGATTCAGTTATTCGCTGATACCCTGCTCTCATCCCGGGTTAAAGACCGAAATTACTTTTACAAACCTTTCCCGAGATACTATACGGATTGGAAATTTTGTGCCTTTTGGCGAATCGGCCAGGCATATTTATATAACAACTAAAGGCAGCGAAGGTCTGTCAAGAACTCATCTTTTCAGACCCGGTTACGCTCCGGTAAACATAATCGTGCCTGACAATGCCTGGGAACTTGGCTTTGCAGCCGTGAATGTTGATAACGGAAGCAGCATATGTGCCCTGGCCCGAAGAAATGCTTCTGGTATCCGAAATGCAACAAGACGACGGTTCGATACCGAAATTTATCCCGGGGGTTCAGTAAGCTATACCGTTTGGATGGATTCTTATATAGGAATATGGCAGGAAGGGTTAAGGCTCATGTTCGGGGAAAGGATGTTGTATGATGTTGAACCTGGCACATTTGACAATTACCTCTACGAAAGGGAATCACTGAATTGGATCCGAAGGGCCTATGTGGGACATTTTGTCTCTGCCTGGGATCAGCACGTGTACAGCTGGGAAAAGCAACAATACACATTCCCGGAGTTTGAAAATCAAAATGAGCTTCTCTTCGGTGGTGATGATTACAACATTATCTGGCACGGATTCCCCATGCTTGGAATGGATCAACGAAACCAGTGGGACCTGTTTCGCGCTATGCCAGGGGGGGCTGCTAAATTGAAGGAGCTTTCCACCCGGTCATCAGCCCGGGGTGCGTCTTTTATGACAGCCTATACCCCCTGGGATTTGCCGGCAGGAGAAAAACAACTTTTTAACAGTACCCGGTACAAGAATCCGGTTGAGGGTCTTTCTGAAATAACACTGGAGGCCAACCTCCGCGGTGTAATGTTTGATACCCGAAGTGAATCATCTGAAATCCTTCAGAAAGGAATGGAAAAAGTCAGGCCGGATTTTGTGATTTTTCCCGAAGGTATGTGTGTCCCGTCAGCCATGCAGAATTGCGTGGTTGGCCGCGTCCACGCCGCCCTTGAATATGCCCCTATGCTCAATCTGAATAAACTTATAAAGCCTGGATTTGCAATTTTCCGGCAGGCAGTTATCACCGAAGAGCCGGTTCGTCGCGACTTTGCCATTTCTTTTTTCAATGGTTATGGGGTTGAAATACACCTGAAAGTATCACCTCAGCTTGACTGGATAAAGGAACTGTATCAATATCTGGGACAAACCACCCGCATACTTCGTGAGAACTCAGATCTTTTTGTGGAAGGAAAGCAGGTTCCGCTGTTGCCGACAAGTGCCGACCATATTTGGGTTAACGGTTGGTTCTCCGCACAGAAGAACATTTATACCATTTATAATACCAGAACGGAGGGATACAACGGGGCTTTGTTTGAAACAGAGCCGACAGCAGGTACACATTTTCTCGATTTGTGGAATAACGAAGAAATCGAACCCTTAAGGCTTGGAGGAAAATGGTTTGTACCGGTATCTGTTCCCGGGTTCAGTGAAGACTATGCAGGAACAAATAATGAAGGTTCAAATGGTTGTATTGCCCAGTTCCCTTCGTTGATATCGGTCAGGAATGATCCGGAGAGTATGGAGATAAGCTCTCTGTCAGGTTCGGAATTAAGGATCTGGAAGGGAAATCCTTCCTACAGTGAAAAGCCTGTTAAGCTTAAACCCGGGAGATATTTATTGAGATCTGTAAAAGGTCTGGCCGGTTATAACGGTAAGCTCACGGTTCAGCTCTTCAACGGGAATGAGTTGATTGACCAGCGGATCATAGGCAATGGCACCATAACTCCTCCGGCCACCGTGCCATTTGCAAGGTCTGACGAGAATACAGACTATCAGTCAGACAGGTTGAATGTCAAATTACAGAGGCAGCAGGATATCCTTCTGGTCTCATTTACCTCAGGAATAAAGGCAGAGGTTTCTGCCCGTGACCGACCTTCACTTCAGCCGGTAGTCATTGAGCAATCGGGCACTTCTGTCAGGTTACTGGATAAATTCGGCCGTTACGAAGGGGATTTTATAATACGTCTGTTCGACAGTCAGGGAAATGTAATTGACCAGTGCTCGGTTTATATGCCATACGGATATCCTCGTCTTGCTTCACAAAAGGAGGTAACGCCTCCCTCAGAGGGAGGAATTCCGGAAGGGATGGTCAGGGTACCTGCTGGTGACTTCAGGTTTAAAGCCGCTCACATTGGGAACTGGGATTTAAAGTATCCGCTGGAGGACACGGGTAAAGTGTTTTTAATGAAGGATTTTTTTATTGACAAATACCCGGTCACAAACAGGCAGTTTAAAGAGTTTATTGAAAAATCGAACTATATGCCTGCTGACGGGGAGAACTTCCTAAAACACTGGACAGATGGTAAAATACCGGAAGGGCAGGAGAATTACCCTGTAGTTTATGTGAGTTATGAAGATGCAAAAGCATATGCTTCCTGGAAGGGGAAACGTCTTCCCAGTGAAATTGAATGGCAATATGCTGCTCAGGCCGGAGATGACCGGCAATATCCATGGGGAAACGGGAAAGACACCGCCGGAGTGTATTGCAATCCCGGAAATGGAATTCCGGATCCCGTGGGTAAATATGTCATGGGTGTCAATCCCCTGGGAATATCTGACCTTTCAGGTTCTGTCTGGCAGATCACCGGTGACCTCTATAAAACAGGAGCCATCGACTACTTCATACTGAAAGGAGGGAGCTATTTTACTACTCTGTCCTCCTGGTGGTATGTTACCGGCGGACCATTACCACTTATTTACCGGCAGCAGCAATACAGGGTATCCCAGGGATACGAAAGGGCAGCAACAATCGGGTTCCGTTGTGTAAAGGATTTTAAATAATAATTGTAATGTCATGAATCTTAAATCGTTCATTCTTCTCCTCCTTCTTATTTGGGTGTGCCGCGCTTTCATGCCCGGTTCCTGTAATGTTTCTGCACAGGATTCAATAATTATCTCAAACAGCAGACCCGGTGAAGTAGCTGTTATTGATCAGAATGGTAAAATGATCAGGCAGATGCCGCTGGTTTCATTTAAAATCGGAGTTAAACAGTATCGGTCAACCGAAGCCGGGATGTACAAAAACAGATATGTCATCGGAGAAGTTCTGGCTATTGAATGTGAATCACAGAACACTGCATTTGGGGTAAAGGCGGATATCAGGTTTACAAACATTTCTAACGACACAATCTTGTTGCATAATGTAGTCCCGCTCGGGGAGGATGAAAACCATATATACATAACAGGAAAAGGTAATCACGGCCTGTCTCGCACACACCTTTTCAGGCCAGGTTTTGCTCCTGTCAATGTAATTGTTCCTGACAATGCATGGAATTTGGGCTTTTCAGCCGTCGAAATGAGTCCGCATCAGAATATATGCGCATTGACACGTCGGGTACCAGGGTCGGTAGAAAAGGGGAAAACTCAGAGATTTGAGTCGGTATTATATCCCGGAGGTTCCGTTTCTTATAACTTCTGGGCCGATTTTTATGAGGGCGGATGGCAGGAAGGTCTGAGACTTATGTTCCAGGACCGGATGTTATATGACGTTGAACCGGGGCAATTTAAAAACGGACTGTATGAACGTGATGATTTAAAATGGGTCAGGCATGCGTATGTTTCTCATCTGATACAGTGCTGGGATAATTACTTCTATGATTATACGAAAGGGAAGTTTGGGATTGAAGATTTTATTGAAAACGGAAAATCTTTGTATGGAGGTGATGATTTTATCGGGCTGTGGCCAACATGGCCAACACTTGGCCTTGATCAACGCAACCAGTGGGACCTGTTCAGGGATCTTCCAGGAGGAATGAAACAAATAGCCAATCTTGCAAAAGTCTGCAATGCCAATGATACTCGTTTGTTTATTTGTTATAATCCATGGGATGAGAGTACGCGCAGCGAAAGCCACACTGCAGGGATGGCTGATATTATTGCAGCAACAGGCGCCGACGGGGTGGTTCTCGACACCAAGGGTGAATCAAGTACCGAACTCCAGGATGCCGCCGATTCAGTTCGCAAAGGTGTTGTTATGTATAGCGAGGGAATGGCCGTACCACGTGATATGCAGGGAATTGTTTCAGGCAGGGTGCATAATGCACTTTATTATTGCCCGATGCTTAACCTGAACAAATTCATTAAACCTGAATTTGCAATATTCCGCGTTGCTGAACTATTCAGGGAACCGATTAAAAGAGAATTCAATGTGTCATTCTTCAACGGCTATGGTACTGAAATGAACATCTTTGCCCCCGGCAAACCCGAGTGGGCGGAAGAACAGTACCGTTATCTGGGTAGAACTTCCCGGATTCTCCGTGAAAATTCCGAAAACTTCGTTTCACCTGATTACAATCCGTTGATCCGGACCACACGGGATAGTATCTGGGTAAATCAGTGGAATAGCGGAAATAAAACATTGTATACCATTTACAGTCTTATTCCCGAGGGATACAAAAATTTGTTGTTTGAGGTGGAAAACAGGGATGATGTCCATTATGTTGATATCTGGCACCATAAGGAAAAAGAACCGCAAATGGTTGGCGGGAGATGGTTTATTGAAGCTGAAACCGATGCTTTCAACCGGTCTTGGATTGGAACTAACAATGAAGGGCAGGTTGATTGCATTGTGGCATTACCGGTTTTGCTCAGGGCTGAAAGAGAAAGTGATATTATCCGCCTGGATGCTGACACTGGCGATGAACTCCGTATTTGGGCGGGTATTCCCGATTACAATACAAAACCACTGGTCCTGGCTCCCGGTAAACATGCAATCAGGCTTACGGAGCATTTTGACCGTTTTGAAGGACGCTTTATTATCCAGCTCTTCGATAAAGGTATTTTATTGGATGAACGTATTATTGAAGTCAAACCTGGAGCACCCCGGTTGATAAGTGAATCAGAAAAAACCAGGCCGGTAGTTAAGGCCCCTTCCGGAATGGTGTTTATACCTGGAGGAAAGTTTGTTTTTAAAGCGACCAACGGGGATGAATTCATTCCTTATCCTTCAGATAACCAGGGAAAAGAGTTTGATATGAAGCCTTTTCTCATGGATAAACACCCTGTAACCAACAGTCAGTTTAAGGAATTTCTGACCTCAGCCCGTTATGTGCCTGGTGATACAGTGAATTTTCTGAAGCACTGGGACGGAATGGAAATACCTGCCGGGCAGGAAAATTACCCGGTAGTATATGTATCATATGAAGATGCGCGGGCTTTTGCAGAATGGGCAGGGAAAAGACTACCCACAGAAGTGGAGTGGCAATATGCAGCTCAGACCTCTGCACTGAACGAATGGCCCTGGATACAAGAAAAACCGGTGAGGAGAGTTGAACAATTTGTAACCAATACATTAACAGTTTCAAGCCTTGAAGGAATAGATCCGAAATTATGCAACCTGGGTGACGGTAACCTGTATCCTGTCGGGAAATTCCGGAGAGGAGCCAATCAGTTTGGCCTTGAAGACCTGGTGGGTTGTGTGTGGCAGTTGACAAACGATTTGTATGCAAACGGAAGCTACCGATATATCCTGATTAAAGGAGGTAGTTATTTTAAACCGTCTTCCAGCTGGTGGTATGTCCAGGGAGGTCCTCGCGAACTGCATTACAGGCAGCAATTATTGCGCGTTTCAGAAGGATTTGAACGAAATTCAACTGTAGGTTTCAGGTGTATTGCAGATATGAAATAGTCATACAGTCTACAGAGATAAACAATGACAACATAACACTGTCCGCCCTGTTCTTTGTATGAGATTTCTACCATAATTACCTGAAATAATTAATGATGAAGAGTCTTAACAGACATTAAATAAACGGGAAATGAAACAATCATTAGCTGTAGTTTTCAGTATAGTACTTTTCTTTTTTACCTGGCAGGCCATTCAGGCACGGGATGAAATAAATCATGAAATCAGGGTGGCCCTGGTAAGTGATTTAATGTCAGGACAGGAACTTGGGAAAATTGAAGATCTTTTAAAGACATATGGTGATGTTACTTATAAGGTGGTTTCGGTTAACGACCTCAGAAGGATATCACAGAATGAATTTACTCACATTTGGATTCACTCCACCCAAACAGGACGGCCGGACGCGAATGTAATCAGCTGTAAAAAATCAATAAGTTCATTCCTGAAAAAGGGTGGAAATTTATTTCTTTCAAGGGAAGCAGTTTTCCTGCTAAATACCTGGGGCATTGAAAAGCAAACACTTCAGGTAGTGTCAGATACAATCACAGATGAGGGTTTTGGAAGACCACTTGGGTTCCATGCCTTTAAATCCCATCCGCTCTTTTCAGGTCTTCATGGAGGAGTCTATCCCAATAAGGCTCTTAATGACCACGTTGTCCGTAAAATTGGCTTTTTCGGTAATGAGATTCCGTCAGAAGGAAAAGTTGCAGGCATTGAGTGGAGATACATCACCTTTCATGAAAACTCGAAACTACTCCTGGAATATCAGGTAGGGAAAGGAAAAATTATTGCAGCAGGAGCTTTCCTTGATTATTCGATACAGAATTACAATGTTATGCAGCTTAATTTGTTTACGCATAATGTGTTTCTTTATACCTCAGGGCAGCTGGACCACGTGAATAAGTACTTCTGGGAATATGCCCCTCAGACTGTGAAGGAGGTATTGTTTACAGCTGATTCTATGCCGTTGGTGGAATCATGTCACTGGAATATTCCGGACCTCAGTGCAAAGCTTGTACGGGAAAAAGGCTTAAATGATTTCGTAACCCTGGCTGGTCGTCGGATGCTGGTTATGGGAAAAGAAAAGGGCGGTATTGATGAGATATGGGCCCATCCGTTTATGTCATTGCGTGATTACCAGGTTGAAGTTGTTTTGAATAATAGCCATGAAATAATACAGTTAAGCAAAGTCAGTCCAAAAATTACCGTCTCTCCGGAGATGATTATCCGTGAATACAGGCTGGGAGATACTGACCTAAAAGAAATAATAACTGTTTCATTCGACAAGCCTGTTGTTGTAATGCATTATGAGTGGGCAGGTAAGTCCTTAGGCAAAATAATCGTAAAGCAAACCTCGAATCTTCGTTACATGTGGCCTTATTCGGCCAGGACTACGGGTGAGATTGAATATTCCTGGATTCCCGGAATAAATTCAATGCTTGTTTCAGGAGACAGGGGGAATTTAAATTCGCTCACTTCATTCAGCGCAATTCCCGAAACATATATGATGGGTCAGAATGATTCGGTGACATACATGCCTGAAAGCAGGTTCGAATTGTATCAGACAGATAAGATTCAATTGAACAGTGCTTTCGTCTTCAATGCAAATGAAATTCACGGACAAAGCCTGAATGTATGTTTTATTGCAGAGGCGAAGGATAAGGGAAAAATAGTTGCCTTACTGCAAAATCAGTGGCAAGAGGTTAATAATCTTTTTTTTAAGACGAATCAATATTACAAATCGTTGCTCAAAGACTACCTGCTGATTGAGTCTCCTGATCCGGTTTTTAACGATAGCTATAAGTGGTCACTGCTCAGGATGAACCAGTTTATTCAGGAAACCCCCAGTATTGGAACAAGCCTGATGGCTGGTTTTGCTACTACTGCCAGA
Source organism: uncultured Rikenella sp. (assembly GCA_964470815.1). Taxonomy (GTDB): domain Bacteria; phylum Bacteroidota; class Bacteroidia; order Bacteroidales; family VadinHA17; genus SR-FBR-E99. Next base: position 4,477 of record CAYYEH010000038.1, on the reverse strand, counting down.
GGATGGAACGGTAATCAGAAAATAAGCGGACGTCCGGGATATGCCTGGTACTTCGGACGCGACGGAGTGTGGAGCGGAATGGCCATGAACGCTTCCGGAAATTTCGGGATCGTAAAGAATATTTTGCAGGTTCTGGACCGTTACCAGGACGTTACGGGCAAAATATTTCATGAATTAACCTCGAGCGGTGCAGTACACTATGATGCTTCGGACGCATCGCCATTGTACCTTTTCCTGGCAGCCCATTACCTGAAATTTTCGGGAGATATTGATTTTATAAGGACGATCTGGCCGGGTCTAAAAAAGGCATACGGCTATATTCTGAGCACTGATACTGATGGCGACGGTCTTATTGAGAACACAAATGTGGGACATGGGTGGACAGAAGGAGGACAGCTGTTCGGTTCGCACACTGAATTTCATCTGGCAGGGTGCCAGGTTGCAGCGGCAGAAGCGGTTGAATACATTGCGGCTGAAATGGGTGAGGCAGAGCTTTCACTACAGGCCGGACAATTTGCAGAACGGACAAAACAGATTATAGATCGCGATTTCTGGGATCCGTCAGGTAAGTACTTCTATCAGGGAAAGATGAAAGACGGAACCTACATGGAAGACAATTCAATTCTTACAGCTGCTTGTGTTTATCTGAATGCGATAGCTGATTCCGCAAAGGCCTTTGATGTTACGGCAGGATATGCCAGGAATGATATTACCTCCGACTGGGGGTTGAGGATTATCAGTGAATTCAGTCCGAAATCTAATCCGCAAACCTATCACGAGGGGATGGTCTGGCCTTTATTTACCGGGTGGGGTTCACTGGCCGAATATATGACCGGTTGTTACACGTCAGGATACCTGCATTTGATGCAAAACATTAACAGTTACAGAGAGTGGGCACTTGGTTGTACTCCGGAAGCATTCAATGGTGAAAAATATACCCCCGCCGGGGTTTGCCCGGTGCAGTGCTGGTCCGAATCCATGGTTATTCAGCCTGCAATAGAAGGAATGCTCGGATTTAAAGCCGATGCAATGTCAAACAGGATGGAGCTGGCTCCCCGCTTCCCATGGAATTGGGAATATGCAAATGTCTCCGGTATAAGGATAAATAAAACACTTGTTGATATGAGAATGGAAAGATCCGGGTACGAAACCAGCTATTTGATTACAAGCAAAGGCCTGCCTGCTACTGTCAGGTTCTTCCCGGAGTTTCCCCTTTTAACCTCTATCACATCTGTGGAAGTTAACGGTAGAAATGTTCCGTTTGTAACAATCAGACGATCTGAAAGCATTTGTGTATCACCGGGGGAATTCATCCTGAATGATGGAGAGAATAGAATTGTGATCCGGCACACTGGTGGTATGGCGGCATTGCCTCCGGTTATTCGCCCGGTACCCGGGCAGGAAAATTCGGGAGTGAAAGTTCTTTCACAAAAAGCTGAAGGTGGCAAACTGAAAATAGTTGTAAGCGGCAGGCCGGACACAAATTACAGGATTGAGGTATTTTCCCCGGAGAAGATCAGCGATCCGGAAGGTGCAAGAATAATCAGCCGCACTGGTATGATAACGGCAATTGAGCTGAAAACGCCTGTGTCAGATGCTGTGTATGTTGAAAAGGAGATAATTTTATGTCAGCAATAATTCAGGTTTGACTGACAGAAGGTAACCCGTAGAAAGTAAACATAAGACTGAAAGAAATATAATTGTAATTAATTATTCCCTGCAGGAAGGCAATGAATGGTCATATAGTAGCTGCCGGCCAGGCGGGGATCCAAACGAAAACCAAATCAGATGAAAAAGACAGTTGCAATTATTGTGGTCATACTGAATGCTTTTGTTTTGGATATATATCCCCAGCACAAAATGGATTCTGAAGGACTGTACCTTAACAACAAAGCTCCTTTGCTTTCGAAGCCGTATATAGAGCTCCCCCTTGGGAGTATTAAGCCTGTTGGATGGCTTAAAGAACAGCTGATCAGGCAGAAGAACGGACTGACCGGGAATCTTGATGAGGTATATGAACCGGTTATGGGTCCCCGCAATGGCTGGCTGGGAGGAGACGGTGATGTATGGGAGCGTGGTCCGTACTGGATTGACGGATTACTTCCACTTGCCTATATTCTTGGTGATAAAGCCCTGATTGATAAGACAAAGCCCTGGGTTGAATGGACATTAAACAGCCAGCGCGAAGACGGCTATTTCGGTCCATATGGTGACAGGGAAAATGAACCCGGGCTTCAGCGGAAAAATGCTCAGGACTGGTGGCCGAAGATGGTTATGCTTAAAGTTCTTCAGCAATATTATTCTGCAACAAATGATGAAAGGGTTATAACCCTTATGCTGAACTATTTCCGATACCAGTTGAAAGAACTTCCCGCGAAGCCGCTTGATAACTGGACACACTGGGGAATGGATCGCGGAGGCGATAACCTGGCGGTTGTTTATTGGCTGTACAATATTACCGGGGAAAAATTTCTGCTCAATCTGGCTGAGTTAATACATCATCAGACAGTAAACTGGACTGACATTTGCCTGGAAGGAGAATTGAGGAATCAATGGAATCTGCATTGTGTGAATGTTGCACAGGGGATAAAAGAGCCTGTGGTTTATTATCAGCAGGATAAAAATGCGAAATATGTTGAGGCGGCAAGGAAAGGCCTGGCTGACCTGCGTCAGCATCACGGATTAGCTCATGGTCTCTATGGGGCAGATGAAATGATGCACGGAAATAACCCGGTCCAGGGCTCTGAATTATGTACTGCAGTGGAAATGATGTTTTCGATGGAGACAGCGCTTCCGATAACCGGAGAAGTATTGTTTGCCGACCACCTGGAACGAGTTGCCTTTAATGCTTTACCTGCGCAGACAACAGATAATTACGACAGTCGTCAGTATTACCAGCAGGCCAATCAGGTGTTGATTTCACGTCATCCACGAAATTTTAATACTGCATATGAGGGCACTGACCAGCTCTTCGGAGTGCTGACAGGTTACCCTTGTTGTACATCGAATATGCATCAGGGTTGGCCCAAGTTTACACAGAATCTATGGTACGCAACTGCCGACCGGGGAATGGCAGCACTTATATATGCCCCCTCCGTGGCTACAATTAAAGTAGGAGGAGGCAGCCAGGTACATGTCACTGAGCAAACTAATTACCCCTTCGACGAAACGATACAGTTTACTCTTAAAATGGATGAACCCGCTGCCTTCCCGTTCCACCTCCGCATTCCGGGATGGTGTAAGAATGCAACAGTTAAAATTAATGGCGCAGAGTGGGACAAGTATTCAGGTAACCAGATCATTAAAATTAAACGTGAATGGAAGAACGGAGATTTTGTCGAATTATTCCTCCCGATGGAACTGAGGATAGAACGCTGGCATGAAAACTCGGTGTCTGTTGAACGCGGGCCATTGACTTTTGCCCTGAAAATCGGTGAAAAATGGGAAAAGGTTGCAAACAACGATAAATATGGCCCATTTTATTACGAAGTTAAACCCACAACTCCATGGAACTACGGATTGATTTCTGCTTCACTGGCAAGTCTTTCAGATAACTTTAAGGTTGTCAGACGAAATGTTATTGATGCTTCATATCCCTGGAATCAGGAAAACAGTCCGGTTGAGATAAAAACAAAGGCGGTTACCATTCCGTTCTGGGTCCTCTATAACGGATCAGCCGGACCACTTCCATACAGTGAACAGTATCAGCTGAAGACCGAAGATCCGGTTGAAATAACACTCATTCCCTACGGTTGCACTACTTTGCGTATCTCACAATTCCCGGTGGTAAGAGTATATCAGAAAAATGAAAAGATGAATCTTTCCGGGTTGTAATCCTATTTGGATTTGAAGAGAATAAAATGAAAATAAAGCCAATTCTCCTGATCAGTATTTCACTCATGGTCTTTGCTTCATGCAGTGATGGATCCGGTTATTTATCTTCGCTTGCTGCCGGTAAAAATTATCCGGTTTACACAACCTACGCCGCAGCCGTGGAACGTTCTGATTTTATTCTTGACCAGGGCTATGAATTCAAATACGACCAGGATTCCCAGGGTGCGGATTTTATAACAGATACCGGAGGAGATATCTGCCTTGGGTTCATGATGAACGGGAAATGGGTATACAAAGTTGATGATATGTACAGACCGCCGGTAATTACTTCATCTTACCCTGACATTGTTAAATACCGGTTCAATCCTTATGAAGATATCAGGGTTGAGGCCCTGTTTATGACCTATTCCTCCAGGATAGCTCTGATTGACTTTTCAGTCACTAATGAGGGGAACCGGGATGCTGAATTGGAAATTTATCCTTTCATGAGGAGCAATAACCGCGGATTCCGGGAGATTAGGGCTGATGCCGACGAAAAGATAATCGAATTCTCACATGAAGAGTATCCTGACAACTGGACACTGGATCACAAATTACCCTACGCAGACAGTCTGGAAAACATCCTTATGTTTTCATCCGACGT
>CAYYEH010000037.1:10516-23995 GCA_964470815.1 uncultured Rikenella sp. | reverse complement strand
CTGAAATACAACCAGCCTGTAATTGTTCGGATGTATACCTTCTTTCATCTTCCTGAAAAATTTATTACTGTTCAAAAATCCCTTTTTCAAGGGAGTGCAAAGATAATGAACAATAAAGAAAATACAAAAAGTGTGTAGAAAATTTTTCAGCTCTTAAGTTTTGCCTCCCGGGCAGCGCGGTTTTCCTCCATCTCATCCTTGTACATCTTAAAGGGGAGGGTGTCATCGATCATATACCTGAGGGTAAGGTGGGTTTTGGCTTTCTGTGCCCCGATTGCTTCGTAGATTGATATCATCTTCGGGTTGAAGTCGCCCACCCATGAAAGTTCAAGCTCCCTGATATATCGTTTGCGTCTGAAGACGCGAAAGATTTCCAGGAATATGGCTGACTCGATTCCGCTGTTCTGGTAAGAGGGATGTACACCTGCAACAAGGGCCCTGACCCTTGTCATCTCATGTGACAATTTATAATACATGAACTGTATCTTGTTCCAGAGGGTCAGCCTGCCGTTGAAGTGTCTCAGAATCTGGTTCAGGTCGGGGAAAATGATGAAGAAGGCCACAGGTTTATCGTTGTGATAGGCGAACCATACCAGTTCAGGGTCGATGAATGCCTTTGCCTGGTTTAGGGTATTTTTGATCCTGGCCGGATCCAGGGGGGTGAAATCCTCCTTGAAGACTGACCATGTGGCATTGTAAATTTCAACCATGTCTGCGGCGAACTTATCGGCAAGGGAGAATTCAAAATGCCGGTATGTGTAACCAGGCCGTTTTGAGATCCATTCGGCAATTTTCCTGAACCGTTCGGGGAAGACTTCCACGGAAGCCACATCCTTGTGATAGCTGTATTGTTCGAAATAAGTTTTGAACCCGTAATCTTCAAAATACTGCCTGTAATAGGGTTTGTTGTAGGGCATGCCGAAGCCGGGCTGCATGAAACCATCGACCAGCAGGCCCCAATAGTTGTCATTCTCCCCGAAGTTGATTGGCCCGTCCATGGCTTTCATTCCCCTCTCTGTCAGCCACTCACGTGCGGTGTCAAAGAGCATGAATGCAGCCTCGCGCGACTCGATGACCTCGAAGAAGCCGAGTCCTCCGGTAGGTTGCCGGTTGGCCTTCGAGCGTATCTCATCGATAAAGGCGGCTACTCTCCCGATCGTCCTGCCATCATCACCGTAGAGGATCCATCTTGTGGCTTCGCCATGGGCGAAAGCTGCATTGCGCGAACGATCAAAGACAGATTCCGTCTCACTGTCGAGGGGACAGACCCAGTTGCGATCTCCCCTGTAAAGCTGCTTTGGGAACTCGATGAATTCCTTGCTGTGGACTTCCGTAGTAACTTCAGTAATTTTCATCTCATTCAGTTCTTTAGATTGAACCATGAAAGGACTCTATCCCTTCCTTCGCCGGCGTCATCCCTGTGAGTGAACTCGTTGGTTCTTCTGTTGTAGACATATTCATTGCCCCATTCTGAAGCGTGATCTCTTATCTCGCCAAGGGCGGCAATCACCGTATCAAGCTCTTCATCAGTCATTGTGGGATGGAGGGAGAGCCTTATCCATCCCGGTTTCTCTGACAGGTCACCCCTGTTTATCATTTCCGTTATCCGGTGGCTGTGGTCATAGGTTACATCAAGAAGGTAGTGGCCATAAGTGCCTGCGCAGGCACATCCGCCCCTGACCTGTATGCCGTATCTGTCACTCAGAAGCTTGACAACAAGGTTGTAGTGCAGTCCGTCAATATAAAAGGAAACAGCGCCCAGCCTGTTTTTCACGTCCGGCGCAAGAATATGAAGCCCTGAAACAGATCCGAGCCCCCTGAATGTTTTTTCCAGCAGTTCCTCCTCACGTTTCCTTATCATTGCAGTGTCCATCTGCTCCTTGAGCCTGATGGCAAGTGCAGCCCTTATCATCTGCAGGAACCCCGGGGTACCTCCGTCTTCCCTTGCCTCAATGCTGTCAACGTACTTGTATTCACCCCACGGGTTGGTCCAGTCAACAGTGCCGCCTCCCGGCTGATCGGGAACTGCTGTTTTGTATAACGACTTGTCAAAAAGCATGATTCCTGATGAGCCAGGGCCACCCAGGAACTTATGGGGTGAGAAAAAGATGGCATCAAGTTTCTCCATTGGGTCCTCAGGGTGCATGTTTATATCCACATACGGGGCTGAAGCTGCAAAGTCGACGAAACAGAGGCCTCCGTGTTCATGCATGATACGGGCCATGGCGTGGTATGGGGTAAAGACCCCGGTCACATTGGAACAGGCTGAAAATGAGCCTATCTTAAATTTCCGGTTACTGTATTTCTCCAGGGCTTTTACCAGGTTCTCCGGGCTGACGGTCAGGTCATTCCCTGGCTCGATGATCACTACATCGGCCATAGTCTCATACCATGAAGTCTGGTTTGAGTGATGTTCTATGTGAGTGATGAATACCACGGGGCGTTCGGTGTCACTAAGGCATCTTGATGTTTTGGGATAGCTGCAACCCTTAAGCCCGAGTATCCTCTGGAATTTATTAATGACTGCCGTCATTCCTGCTCCTGCGCCTATCAATACATCGTCAGGGCCTGCGTTAACGTGCTTCTTGATAATCTCCTGTGCATGATGGTAAGCCCAGGTCATCATCGATCCGGTCTCGGAGGTTTCCGTATGGGTATTCCCCACGAAAGGGCCGAAGAGGTGGCTTATCTTATCTTCTATCGGCGCGTAGAGCCTTCCACTGGCTATCCAGTCACAATAGATGATTTTTCTCAGTCCACAGGGCGAGCTATATTCCTGGTCTATTCCCACTATATTTCTTCTGAAGGTACCGAAATACTCCTGCAGTTTTGTCGATTGTAAGGCCATCTTTTGGGCAAAGCGTATATGGCCCAAAGATAATTCTTTTTGACATTTCAGGACTGGCCGCGGGGTATGAGGTCCTTCCGGGAGAGGATCAGTGGATGTCAATAATGCGGTGATCGATAAGCACAAACAGTATTATCAGTAATGCGGTATGGATCAGCCAGCTTGTAATGGGTATATATTCTGCCGGTTTTATTTTCATTTTTTTCCAGACATACCACATGAGAAACATTTTTTCGAGGAAATAGACTATAAAGGTTGCCAGTGCCACTCCAACCACGCCATATGGTTTGATGAGCCAGAGGCTGAGGGGTATGTTTATTGCGATCTCCACTGCAGCGGCATAGAGTGTTACATTTGTTTTCCGCCTGCCTATGATGATGGTTTGGGGGAATACCAGGCGGGGGATTATCAGCAGCAGGTATATCATGAAGACGTCAGCGCTCCGCTGGAACTCGGGGGTGAAGAGCCTGGGATAGACCCAGCGGGCGGCAAACATGGTGACCATTGAGATTGGAAAGAGGTATTTGATAAGCCTGTCTGACCGTCGCCGGAGTGTGGCAAGAGCTTCACGCATTCCCTCCCGTGTGCTGAACTGCGGAAGAAGTGCGTTGCTCAGGCCGTTGGCAAGAAGCAGAACGAGCGGAAACTCCTTTGCCCCATACCGGTACATGGCAAATACACCAGGGTCATCATAGCGGATTGAGATTATGATTCCGTCAACATACTGAGCTGATCCGCTGATGAGAAAGGTGAGTATCAGCGGCATGCCTACCCTGAGATGCTCCCTGATAAAGTCATGGGATATCTTCATGAGGGTATACCGCCTCAGAAGGATGACAAGCCATACCCATCTCACGGCAGTGATGACGAAGAGGCCATAAATAGCACTTTTCTCATCATATCCGGCAACTACCGGCGCGATGACAAGCACCAGCTGGGCAGCATAGGTGTAAATGCCGTACTGCAGTATCCTGTGCGGTCTCTTGTTCAGAAGATAAATGTATTCTATCAGCGTGACAGGGTTACTGAAGAGAATATACAGGAGCAACAGGTTGGTGTATGGTACCTCAGAATCCTCAGGCGATGAAAAGAACATGGTTTTTATGGGTATCCCAAGCAGGAATACTGCTACGCTGAAGAATGTGATCAGCAGGAAGGCATTATATATCTCGGGCGATTTGCGGCCCTCCTTTTCACCATCTTCCCTGAATGTACGGTTGCGGTTGTACAGAGTGAGGAGCGACTGTATGATCCCGGTAACCCAGAAGAAGCTGACAAGGCTGGAGATAAACAGGAACAGTTCCCAGTTTCCGATCTGCGGGCGGGTCAGGTGACTCTTGGTAAAGACGATGCTGATTATGAGGAAGGTGACAAATCTCAGCAGCTGAACCGCCTGCAGTCCCGAGATATTGTCTATGAATTTCAGCCTGGTCAAACTATCCCCGTTATGTTATCTGAAACGCTTTGATGCAGCAATAATTGTACCACTCACTTGCGGCGTCGCGAAGTTACTATTTACATGAAATGATAACAAAATAAAAATAACTGTTTGCGGAATGGGAATTTTGATATTTCTTTGCACTCCGTAAAACGGTGGTTGTAGCTCAGTTGGTTAGAGCGCCAGATTGTGGCTCTGGAGGTCGCCGGTTCGAATCCGGTCTTCCACCCTGTCAGATACAGCTGGTCCTGAAATCAGGGTCAGCTGTTTTTTTGCAGGATTTGAGAAGCTTGCTTCGAAAAATCATTGAAAAATACAGCTGATCCCCGGGCTTGCCCGGGGCCAGCTGTTTCTGACAGAAGTATCTTAAATGCGGATCGCCGTTTGAACGAAGTGAAAACGGCAATCCGGGAATAACTGCGTGATCACCGTCCGGGTCTAGACGAGGGCGGTGATCGGTCTTTCTATAGTCTTGAACCTCTTCTGTATGCATACCCGGCAGCAAACGCCAGGCTGATCAGGATACCCGCCGCCACATAAACAAACACCGGAACCGGAACCGGATCCCCTCCCGCATATGAATGCAACCCCGACAGATAATAGTTGACACCAAAATATGTCATAAGCACCGATGAAAATGCGAAGAGCGCAAGGAGATTAAACATATATGTATCCTTCATGCCGGGTATCATCCGTGAATGGGTGACAAGAGTGTACACAATGATCGTTATCAACGACCATGTCTCCTTCGGATCCCATCCCCAGTAACGACCCCACGACTCATTCGCCCAGATTGCACCAAGGAAGGTGCCTATGGTAAGGAAATAGAGGCCCAGCGTAAGAGACCGGTAGTTTATCACCGTCAGTTCATCTATAACCGCGCTGATCCTCTCCCTGTTGCCCTGGTGGATGAAAAGCATAATCACCAGAACAATCAACCCCAGTATTGCTCCAAGGCCAAGAAAACCATAGCTGCTGATAATGACTGAGACATGCAGTGTGAGCCAGTATGATTTTAACACCGGTACCAGATTTGTTATCTCAGGATCCATGAAACTAAGATGTGCTACCATCAGAGTCATACCGGCCAGAACTGAAGCCGCTGCGAATGTCAGCAATGATTTCCGGCTGAAAATCAAACCGGCAAGCATGATCACCCATGAGATGAATATCATTGATTCATAACCGTTGCTCATGGGCGAGTGGCCTGAAATGTACCACCTGATTCCAAGCCCGAGGGTGTGAAAAAGGAATCCCAGCGCAACAAGTCCGGCAAGGACTCCAAGGAGAGGGCCCCTGAGTGACCTGCCCCTGATAATCAACGTAATTAAGGTCAATATCATTATCAGGCCAATGGTTGCATACCACGGGAACAGCCGCTCGAAAATCTTCGTCTTGTAATAAAAGAGTTCTGCCTTTACCTTGCTTACCGAAGGAAGTTCATAACCGGCATGTGCACGCTGGTATTGTTTCAGTGCGGAGACATACTCATCCGGGCTTGCAGCAGTACGGGTAAGGGAGGTGACAGTCTGGGCCCAGAGCGGCACGACGCTTACCACAAACAGTGAATCATCGCTCTCCAGTCCGTATTTGACAGCCTCTTCAGCCCTGCCCCAGTGGTCGGTACCGTCTCTCAGGGGGAATATCCTCATAAAATCGCCTCTGGACATCATGTAACAGATGTTTACCCTCTCATCGACCTTGATAACTTCCTTGTCAAACTTTGTCCGATCACTCTCGGTTTTTGCATATGCCCTTTCAACCAGTGAAGCAAGCTTATAGCCACCTGACTCCCCAAAGGTTACTATTTCAGAGAAGGCAGCCATTTCTCCTTTGAGGTTCAGTTCACGGCGCAGTTCCTCGTTTGACACCTTGATCATGGGTACGTTCTGCCAGTGAAAGAAGTCGAGCGAACATCCGAGGAAGACCTGCATTGGTGACAGGCCGTCAAGACTGTTCTCCCTGGCCACTTTCCTGAGTATGTCACTGCTGATGGTGTAAAGCGGCTTGGTACGGCCTTTCTGGTCCTGCGCAAGGACGGAGCCGAAATTGTCAGCCGCCTTCTTGCCTATTACCAGGTGCTGGCTCTTAACCGGGACAAAAGATGCCAGCAGAAGCAGTGCGATAACTGCTGCAGGCCTCCTGTAGTTTGAGCTCCAATGGCCCGGTGCAACCGTACGGAAGAATGACTTCCTGTTGAGGAGCGAAAGAACGATAAACAGGAAGAGGAGACCATAACCCGTATAGGTTGTATACATGCCCGCAGGGTCATGGTTGACCGAGAGAACTGTACCCAGTTCGTCGTTATCGTAGGATGACTGATAGAACCTGTAACCACGGTATTTGAGAATATGATTCATATAAATTTCATATGGCATCTCAGTCCCGTGTTCCGGATCGGAAAGGGTCACCCTGCTTTTAAAACCTGAAGGGCTGTTTGACCCCGGGTATCTTTCCACAATAAATTCATCCAGCTTCAGGCTGAAGGGCAGCTCAATACCGGCGGGGCCGAAGCTTATCTCCGCACCAAGGTTACCGGCTGAACCCTTCCATACTGACCTATCTTCACCCTGATTATCCCACAGGTAGATTTTCTTGCTGAATCCGTCTCCTTCAAGAGTGAACTCGAGTGCACCGCCTGCCACGGTCCCGCCGGCACCTTCAACAGCCACCATCGAGCCACTCATAGTAAGCGTCTGTGGCATAAGCCTGTAGTTTCCAATGGTATAAACAACACCACGGGTTAACTGTACAAGGGAATCGGGAGGATAAATCTCTGTCCTCATCTCCTGCATGACTGTGGAGCGGAGGCCTGTGGCAGATTTTATGAAGAATGATTTTCCGTCAGTAGTAAAGGTGATATCAGCTTCATGGCTGAATCCGGCGGTCATATCGCCTATCATCCCGGTTTCGCCCATGGCGAGAACAACGGCTTCGCTTTTCACCATATCCGGGGTGGCTATAAAGGAGACCATGGGAATCCCGCCTGGAGATTCTTCCACTTTCTTCACGGCACCCGGAATGTATCTTTCATAAATCAGGTTTACTTTCTCTTTCCGGGCTTCAAGGCTTTTCCTGTATTTTCCGTGACGACCCCCGGTAAGGCTCAGCGGAGCCTCATGACTCGCCGTGATCATTCCATCGGAATCTGCCAGTTGAAACAACAGGGTGTTACCCGATGACCAGGTGTAGGAAGATGACTCTCCTTCCCTGATATGCATCATGCCGTCATAACCGGTGTATCTTGTGATGGCGGCTCCGGCCACCATAACAATAAAGGCGGCATGAAAAACCAGTACCGTCAGTTTTTCCCTGCGCCAGAGCCTGAATAAATATATCTGTCCTGCAAAATTTGCAACCAGCAGCAGAAACAGCAATTCAAACCAGCGGGTATTGTAAACAGCGGCCCTGGAGGCTGCCTGCCCGAAGTCGTTCTCAATAAAAGTGGCGGCAGCCATTGCCGAAGCCAGCACAATGAATAGAATACCCATCATTGCGGGTGTAAAAAGAAACCTTAATGCTTTCATGAAATCAATTTAGATACAAAACTATCCCTTTTCGGATATTACGTTCAATTTATCCCTGTCGAGTATCTTGACCGAGCGGGGTGTTGCATGTATAATATGCTCATTTTCAAACTCGCCGATGATCCTGACCACACTCTCTTTTGCCATATTTGTCATTTCGCCGAGCTCCTGCCGTGAAAGTACCATCTCAAATTCGTCCGAACGGAAGATATTGTCTGCGAAATAAAGGAGCGCCTCTGCAAGCCTTCCGTGCATCTTTTTCTGGGTAAGGTTAAGCACCTTTTCGTGCAGTCTAAGTGCCTTGTCGCTGAGGTCCTCAATAAAGCCGGCTGCGAAACCGGGGTTTGAGGCAATTACCTTCCTTATCACGTCAAAATTTATGAAACAGGCCTGCACCTGTGTAAGTGCGGCGACAGAATAGCAATAGCGGGAGTTTACGTGTACCCCCGGACCGGCCAGGAGGGTTGAAGGCTCGGCAAGATTCAGGATAAGGTTCTTGCCTGAATACCCTTCCATATATACCTTCGCCAGTCCTGATACCAGGAAAATGGCATTTGATGCAGGGGAGCCCTGTTTTATGATTATCTCCGAGGGCTTGAAGGTTGCTTCATACCGGTGCCGGTTGATCAGGTCAAGCTCTTCCTGCGAAAGCTGCCTGAAATTGGTCCAGCACCTGGCACAGTTTTCACAACTTGTAATTTTGTTTTCGGTATACATCAGGATTTAGTTTCAGCACAAATTTATTCTAATAGTGCAACCCGTCTCCGGAATCATGACATATATCATATTGATTTTTGATCTATATCAACATCAATGCCTGTACTTATCAATCCATTGTGATTGAAATATCAATGTTTTCCGGGGAGGATCAATCGATGCACTTGTTACCTTTCAATACAGGAAAAATAAATTTAACCTATATGAAAAGAAGTCTGAAATTCACCACATTACTTATTACAGCCGGATTCATCCTGGCCTCGTGCGAAGGTCCTATGGGTCCCCAGGGCGCAGATGGAACAAAGGGAGACAAGGGAGACAAGGGAGATCCGGGTACAACGCTGGGATGTGCCGACTGTCACAATGCCACCAGTCCGTTGGGTGTATTCTCTGCTCAGTGGAGTGAATCAACACATGCAAAAGGAGGCAATGCCGCCTATGCCAACAGGGCAGGATGCGTTCAGTGTCATACCAGCCAGGGATTCCTGGAATATATTGCAGAGGGTTCAACCGCGAACATCTCAATACCTGAAAACCCGATGCAGATCAACTGCGGCACATGCCACAAGATCCATCAGACATTCTCAGAAAATGACTGGGCACTTACGAAACCAGGAGCCCAGGTCCTGGAGGTCAAGTACGCCGGTGCCGATGTGACATGGGACAAGGGTACAAGCAACCAGTGTGCCTTCTGTCACCAGTCGCGCAATGTATCACCTGCGCCGACAGTCAACGGTGCCGATTTCAACATCACAAACACACGTATCGGGCCGCATCACGGACCAAACACCAACCTTGTACTTGGAAAGACGCCGTTTGAGCTTCCGGGTGCAACTCATCCCGCAACCAATCCCCACTCAACAGCCAACGGATGCGTGACATGCCACATGTCAACACCCTACGGGTACCTTGCTGGCGGTCACAACATGGGCGTATGGTATGACAACCACGGTACTGAGACCATGCTGAAGACCGGATGCACAACATGCCATACCAATGCAACCACCCTCAATACCCTTATTGCCACCCTCACCGGTGACATCGAGGACAAGATGGCAAGGCTTGAAGCACAGCTGATAGCAGCTGACATTTACAACCCTTCCACCGGCCTGGCAAAAACCGGCACCTTCAAGGCCAATGCGGTGCTGGCATACCTGAACTACAACACCATCAAGGAAGACCGCAGCAACGGTCACCATAACCCCGGATACATCAGGACCCTGCTCGACAATTCAATAGCAGCGATGGTGGCACTGGGTTTTGCTGATCCCGGCAAATAGGCGCGATCAGCTACTGGCACAAAAAAAAGCTGCCCGCGGATCCGCAGGCAGCTTTTTTATTATTGGCTCTCAGATTATTTCTTGAGAGTTCTCATGTAATTTACCAGGCTCCACATTTCGTTGTCAGGAAGCTTCTTGTCATAAGCAGGCATCTCCCCTCTTCCGAATTTGGTCTGATAAAACAGTTCGCCGTCAGTATATGCCTGGAAAGCAGCGCCTGAAAAGTCACCGGGGAATGTCTTGCACATCCTTCCCTTGGGGCCATCACCCAGGCCGGTCTTACCATGGCATGAAGCACAGTTCTTGGCATAGGAAACCTTGCCTGCGTTAACTGAAGCATCGTCCTTGGCCACAGGGTTGGCCATCTTCTTGTATTCGGCCGGTATAACCCACGGCTCTCCCTTCTTCTGCTGGGCGTCAGCCGTAACAGACATAAATGCAAACACAGCTGTTGCCATTAATACTGAAATCGCTTTGAATGATCTTTTCATAACCTTGAATTTAATTTGACTCATATTAGTGACTCTCCTGCCAGCCGGTGACAATACTCCTGAAGTTGCTCAGGGGTGTTCTTCCCATAGTACTGACATAGAGGTGAATAAACAGGAACACCACAACCAGGAATCCAAGTATTACATGGAACTGGTCGGTAAGGAAGATACCGCTGAATCCGAGGAACTTCTTGAGGATAAACTCCGGGAACATAAGGGCCCATCCGGTAACAAACAGCATCGGCACCACGAAATACATTATCCCGACATAGGATACCTGCTGCAACGGATTGAACTTGCGGTCTCCCGTAACGGGGAAAGGTGCTTCATCTCCCCTGAAATATCCGAATCCGTAGTAACGGGCCTGCTTCCAGAGCCTGTCAGCCATACCCTTTGTTCTGACAAGATAGTGACGGCCGTTCCCGGTAAAGATGTTGCCAATCAGGAAAGCGGTATAGCTTATGGTCAGCAGAACCCCGCATACATTATGTATGGAAACTGCTCTCTGAAACTTCACCACCAGGGCATTGTCAGGATCGGAGTAGAGCATGCTGAACCCGGTCACTATCAGAAAAAGGCAGAGGATGGCGTTGGTGAGATGCCACAGCCTGACCCAGACCGGATAATGATAAAAATTCTTACTCATGTACTTCTACTTTGCGTTTTATTATGATCCTGAATATTGTATGCACCATGGAAACTGCAATTGTCATGCCAATAAGGAAAAGGCCGGTGAATGAGATGAACTTGCTGCGGTTAGCACCTATCACATATGATTCATTTCGAAGTATAACCCCGTTGATGAAACCCTTCTCATCGCGACTCTCCCTGGCAGCATACTTGTACAGGGTACCCATCAGTATTGAGTTCTGGCTGTGGCAGTCAGTGCAGCCTCTTACAGCACTGTCAGCCGGCATCACTTCGTGTGCCACCAGCACACTGTCAGTCATTCTTGTATGGCAGTCAATGCATCTCACGGCTTCCATATGACGGTCAACGTCAGGAAGCCACTCATGTTTGGGGAGAACTATGCTGACATTATCATCATTGATAAGACCCATTATATCAGAATTGCCATGGCATCTGAGACACATCTCATTTGAGCGGAGGATATACTCCCTGCCACCGGTGGTCTGCCTTGCAAGCGGATTGTAATAATGGGGGTCATGACACTTCCAGCAGGTTATCAGTCCCTCTGTGGCTGTATAATGAACGCTTCTCTGGTACTCCGCATCTATCTCCTCAAACCTGTATTGTGCGTAGTTGGGGTCATAGCCATGACAGTCTATGCATCCCCATGATGTCTCAAACCGTGTCTCCAGCGGATGAGGGAACGTTTTGAATCCTTCCGAGTGACAGTCGAGGCAGTTAAAACTCCAGTGAACTGAATTGTAGAACAGGTCAGGCACTACCAGATTGTGTTCTGACATAAGCTGTTTCCTGACGGTCCCTGTCAGGGTATCTGTCAGGGTGTATACAAGTTTGCCGTGACAGACGAGACAGTTGGTCTCGTTGTCTTCAGCATAGAGATTCATTTCCTTCCCGCGGGTAACCTTAATTGTATCCTCAGCCTGTGCCTTCGCCGGGAAGGATGCATTAAGAAACAGAACAATAAGAACAAGCGTTGGTTTTCTGAGAATCATGCCGGAAGTTCTGCTTTAGAATCTAACAGTGACATTCAGTCCTATCAGGAATTTTCCGTCACTGATACTGTTCTGGTTGTACACAAAATTATACTGTCCGAGGATATCCTTGTAGTTGGCAAAGAAGATCTGGAAAGCGTGAGTGGGCGTCCCGATTTCCCATCCCAGGGAAAGCTGTGGTTTGGAGTTGAAATCCTCGTTTTCCTGCTTGTTGAAAAGCTGGTCATACTCGGCAATGATGCTGTGAGAGCCTGTAACATTGTACCTTGCCCCGGCAGAAATGCCGTAATGGGCATTCTTGTAACCCATCTCAACAGCGTTAAACCAGATGAATGTGGGGGCAAGCTGCAATGAGAATTTCGAACCGAACTGACGTGCCACCAGTATCTGGTTGAAGTATGATAGACGATGTATCTCACGCCAGTCATGCGCCGGACCGAAAGTATTCTCATTCAGAAGGTTGATGCCCATGTTTCCGTAATACGACAGCGAAACCGGCACAGAGCCCGAACTTGTCTGCTGCAATATGGCAAACTTCACGGCAAGGTCCTGGGCCTTGTAATTCTTGGCCGTTCCGACTGCAATCATAAGTTTGTCGGTAATGCCGTAATTGAGCCCCAGCCTTATGTTGGCAGGTGCCCATAACCCGAAGAGATCATCAAGTGCATTGTTTACCGTGCCGAAACGGTGATGTATCTCAAACTCGAGCATACCCTTAAATGGCGTGGCAACAGTCTGGTTATCAATTAATATACTGGTTTCAAAAATCCTTACGGGATAATCTTCGCTATCCTGGCAGAAAGCCGGGAGTGCAATCAGGGCCAGAAGTAATGATATGGCAATTTTTTTCATGGTATACATTATTTAGAGTTTCCTGGATTCTAGTTTTTTTCTGCTCCCTGTGATGCCCACAGTTTAATCACATCCGTAGCCGGCAGCAGCAGAGTGTCAATCTGCAGCATCTCTGATCCGAAGGCTGTGATGGATGAATGTATTGAGATTACCCTGCTGGAGGCCGGAGTGACTGTGTCAATGTTTGCAAAGAGCTTGTCATAGGTTCTGTCAGTGCTCCATGAACCATGACAGCTTTTACAGAAAGGCAGTAGTGTCTCCGAGAAGCTCACTATCAGATCCTGGGGTACCTCCTGTTTGGCCCAGGAATATTTCTCACATGAAGAAAGGGATAACCCTCCCGCTATTATCAGGGTGGCTGTCACCAGTCTTGAAATCCATGTTTTGCGATTCATCTTGCTTAGCTGTTATATGATTCACAAATATATCGCAATAAGTATATGGCACTTTCCTGAGCGGAGTGTATTTAGACTGACATAATGGTGTTTCTTGTCAACTGTAAAGTTGATATTTGTCATTATTATGGAGTGCCGTTCCGGAGCGGAGCGGAATGATAAGAGACATTAAACCGGTTCAGCTCACCTTGTAGAGTCCAAGCTGTTTCTCCTCAAAACCGGCAATATACTCTGACCTCACCTTGTTTTCAGCTCCTGCGAATGAGATGAACAGCTCCGCCGATGAGG
>CAYYEH010000037.1:0-10416 GCA_964470815.1 uncultured Rikenella sp. | reverse complement strand
GACCTCACCTTGTTTTCAGCTCCTGCGAATGAGATGAACAGCTCCGCCGATGAGGAGTAGATGGGATCTCGGTGTGCGTCACCGAGCAGGAGGTAGCCCATTATGATGTTGGCAGCCATCTCAACAAGGCGGCGGGCGTGGAAGTCAGTCAGCTCATTATTGCCTGTTGCCACCACCTGAGCCACCCTTTTTTCATAGTCATCGGAAAGTGCAGTCAGTGCCTTCCTGAAATGTTCCATCTCCGGCCGGAGATCCATCTTCTCATATTCGCGTATCTGAGCGAGGTATCCGCCGGTGGTTACTCCTCTGATAGCTGCCACCACCTGAAGTTGAGAGGTTCCTTCGTATATTGATGTGATACGTGCATCGCGGTAGAGCCTTTCCACGGGGAAATCCTTGATGAAGCCCGCACCTCCGTGTATCTGCACCGCATCATAGGCAATACGGTTGCACCATTCACTGCTGATGAGTTTTACCATCGGGGTAAAGATGTCAGCCAGCCTGGTATTGTTCTTCAGGTCTTCACGTTCCTCCTTTGTCAGGGGACGCTCGGCACCGATGAATGACCATGCCTTGTAAGTATCGACAAACCGTGCTGTCTCATAAAGCAATGACCTCATGGCTTCAAGGCGCACTCTCATCAGGGTAAGCATCTCGTAAACAGCAGGAAACTGGTCAATGGTCTTTCCGAACTGTTTTCTTTCCGAGGCATATTTCCTTGCTTCCTCATAGGCAGCCTGCGCTATCCCCACTGACTGGGCGCCAACGCCGAGGCGTGCTCCGTTCATCAGTGACATGACATACTTGATAAGTCCCATTCGGCGATCTCCCACCAGCCTGGCAGGTGCATTACGAAAAACCAGCTCACACGTAGGTGAACCTTTTATCCCCATCTTGTTCTCTATGCGTCTGACAATTACGCCGCCGTCTTCCTTGTCGTAAACAAAGAGTGAAAGTCCTCTTCCGTCGGTGGTTCCTTCTTCGGAACGGGCAAGAACGAGTGAAATCTCGGCATCACCGTTGGTAATGAACCGCTTCACGCCGTTAAGGAGCCATGTGCCCCTTGTTTCGTCATAGTGAGCCTTAAGCTGCACTGCCTGAAGGTCAGAACCGGCATCAGGCTCCGTAAGATCCATGGCAGCAGTGGCACCCTTGTTGAAACGTGGCAGAAGGTCATCCCTGATCTCATCGGAGGCGAACTCAAGAATCGTCTCCCCGCAGTCCTGCAAACCCCATATGTTGGCAAAACCGGCATCGGCCCTGGAGACCAGCTCGGCAGCCATGACGTAAGGCACCATAGGGAAGTTCAGTCCGTCATATTTGCGCGGGAAATTCATCCCGATAACCCCGGCACGGGTCAGAGCCTCATGATTCTCCCTGGTTCCGCGGGCATAAACGACATGACCGTCAGCGACAGCCGGCCCTTCATGATCGACATCCTCTGCATTGGGGGCGATCACCTCGGCACAGATGGCCCCGATGATCTCCAGCACCCTGTCATAGTTGTCCATGGCATCCTCAAAATCATGCGGTGCATAATCATACTGATCCCTGTCCCTGTAATCCATCTCCTTCAGCCTGACGATCTTTTCCATCGCCGGGTGTGTAAGGTGGAACCTCAGGTCACTGTTGTCGGTATAGAAATTTGCCATTGGTGTGGATATTTTTTGTTGAGACTGGTATTGATTTACCTGGCGTTGGCCTTGTAGTATTTAATAAGCTTCGGTATCACATCCGCCACATCACCTGTAATCACATAGTCGGCTATGCTGTTGATGGGCGCCATCGGGTCATTGTTGATGGCAATGATCTTTCCGCTCTGGTTCATCCCGGCGGTATGCTGTATCTGCCCTGAGATTCCGCAGGCGATGTAAAGCTTGGGCCTTACCGTCACTCCTGTCTGTCCTACCTGGCGCTCATGCCCTGCGAAACCGGCGTCAACTGCGGCCCGTGATGCCGCCACTTCACCGCCAAGGACAGAGGCAAGCTCATACAACAGCGCGAAATTCTCCTTTGAGCCTACCCCGTATCCGCCTGATACTATTATCTGGGCAGATTTGATGTCCACCCTGCGGGCTTCCATGTGCCGATCAATTATTTCTACGGCAAGGTCTTCAGGTTTGATGAAGGCTGCAACATCTATCTTTTTCAGTTCTCCACGGTAGTTTTTGTTAACCGTCTCGCGCTTCATGACCCCCTCGCGCACGGTGGCCATCTGAGGCCTGTGGTCAGGGTTGATGATGGTCGCAATGATGTTGCCCCCGAAAGCAGGCCTTATCTGATATAGCAGGTTTTTATATGTTGTGTCAGTCTTCTTGACATAGTGGTCACCAATCTCGAGGCTGGTGCAGTCAGCCGTAAGACCGCTGTGCAATGCCGAGGAGACGCGTGGTCCCAGGTCGCGGCCCGTGCTGGTGGCACCCATCAGGGCTATCTGTGGCTGCTCCTGTCTGAAGAGGCCGGTTATCACTGAGGTATAAGGCATGGTGCGGTAGTGTTCAAGCACCGGATCATCACCCACATGCACCACATCAACACCATAAGGATATAACTCATTCTCAATGCCATCGAGTCCGCTGCCGAGGATTACTGCTTCGAGGCGGCAGCCCAGTGTGTTGGAAAGCGACCTTCCCCTGGTGAGCAGTTCAAGGCTCACATCGGCAGGCCTCCCTTCATCAAGCTCGCAAAAGACAAATAGATTGTTCACTGCAGGTACATTTTTTCTGTTAATCAACCAATTGTATGATTCTCAAGTAATTCCCTGACAAGGGACTCAATATCCTTATCTGCGGAGGTCAGCCGTCTTGACTCCTTGGCCTGAAGTATTACATTCTCAATCTCCCTGACTTTGGTAGGTGAACCTGAGAGTCCTAGCTGTTCAGTGTCGGCGCCGATGGCATCGACACCCCACTCTGTTATTTTCATGCCCGGCCTTCCTGCAGCGATATAGTCAGCGCTCTCTGCCTGCAGCTCCGTATCAGTGCGTGCATACTTGTACTTCATCACCAGCCTGGCATGGCGGTAACGGCAAGCTGGTGCGGTGCCGTTCACCGTAACCACCAGAGGCAGCGGTGCAGAGACAGTTTCGACTCCTCTTTC
Source organism: uncultured Rikenella sp. (assembly GCA_964470815.1). Taxonomy (GTDB): domain Bacteria; phylum Bacteroidota; class Bacteroidia; order Bacteroidales; family VadinHA17; genus SR-FBR-E99. The sequence continues at coordinate 7,317 of CAYYEH010000037.1, read as the reverse complement.
CAGCCTGCGGCGGATAATGAGCTTATTACCTTCAAAATGCATCTCCTCGGCATAGGTGACCTGCGGCCATCCAAGCTTCTCAGCCACCTGCGGCCCCACCTGTGCGGTGTCACCGTCAATGGCCTGCCTCCCTCCTATGACTAGGTCAGGCGACAGCCTTCGTACCGCCAGAGCCAATGCATATGAAGTGGCAAGAGTGTCTGACCCGGCAAAAGCCCTGTCTGTCAGCAAAACACCATCGTCAGCGCCCCGGTATAACCCTTCACGGATTATCTCCGCAGCCCTAACCGGACCCATGGTAAGGAGTGTCACAGTAACCCCTTCATAACGCTCCTTTATTCTCAGAGCCTGTTCCAGGGCATTCAGGTCCTCGGGATTAAAAATGGCAGGCAGTACGCTCCTGTTCACGGTCCCGTCTGCCTTCATGGCATCAGGCCCCACATTTCGCGTATCCGGAACCTGCTTTGCCAGTACAACGATCTTGATTCCGTTCATCTCATTCTCGCTTTTGAAGTGGCAAATATAATAATAAAACATAATGGCAAAACGGGAACATTTTTATTTTTCGGATTACGGTCGAAATAATAATTCATCTTATATGTCTGATCAATAGTTTGTTATTGCCTTTCTTCCGAACACCAGTATATTACGTTCGAAACTCCGTACTATATTATCCTCACGATTGCCACAGGTATCAAAAAATCTGTTAATTTCGCCGCCGGTAAAATCCCTCTTTCCCCCATCTGATGAAAGGTAAACCTTATGTTGCGCTGGTTTTGTCAATGATATTCTGGTCATTCTCTTTTGTATGGTTCAAGATTGCCAACATCGACTATGATCCGGTCGCCATCATTTTTACCAGGCTCTGCATTGCGATAGTATTCCTGACGGGTTTCCTCTGGATCACCCGGCGCTTTACTCCTGTAAAGAAGGGCGACCGGAAGTACTTTCTTCTCCTGGCGCTGTTTGAGCCTTTCTTTTACTTCCTGGGAGAGAGTTTCGGGCTGACATATGTCTCATCAACAGTAGGGTCGGTCATTATCTCCACCATTCCTGTCTTTGCAGTCATCTTCGCATGGGTTATTTACCGTGAGCGTCTTAAGCTGATAAACTACGCCGGGGTAATTATTTCCTTCATAGGTGTGCTTATTTTCATAACAAACAGCACAGGCAGCATCACCATGAATCCAAGGGGGCTGGCCCTTATGTTCCTAGCCGTGATCTCAGCTGTAGGTTACAACATGGTGCTGCACAGGCTTGCATATGATTATGACCCCGTAACAATTGTAAACATCCAGAATATCATCGGGGCGATACTGTTTCTTCCACTTTTTGTTTTCCTTGATCTTAAAGACTTTATATCCACCGGCATCATTGCGAAGAGCTTCGGGGCAATTGTCCTGCTGGCCATCTTCGCCTCATGCGGCGCCTTCGTCCTCTTTGCCTATTCAGTGAGGCATGTGGGTATTGCGCGTGCCAATATCTTCAGTAACCTTATACCGGTATTTACTGCCATCTTCGCCTTCTTCATTGTTGGCGACAGGCTTACGGTGCGTAACGGAGTTGGCATGGCAGTGGTCATAGCCGGGCTCTTTCTCTCGCAGGCCGGGAAAAACAGGCAGGCAGTGGTTGACACCGACTTCGCCGGGAGGAGTGCCTGACGGTACTGATATGAGTGGCCAGGCCGCAACGTTTCATCGGGATTGCTATCTTTGTTTTCAATCCGCAGGGCGATGAGACACAATGCTCTTTATATAAGCATTTTCCGCAGGGCGATGAGGCATATGGCTCTTTATCTGCATCCTATCAGTACGGTTCTGCCGGTCCGATCAGGCCTGCTGTCACTGCTGCTTGTGACCATGGTTCTGCCAGTACGGAGCCAGACCGGCGGTGACAACACCTATGAGTTCCTGAACCTCAGTCCGTCAGCTTTTGCAAATGCCACCGGGGGAATATCCGTATCCTCATCCCGCAGTGATCTGAGTCTGCCCTATTATAACCCTTCCCTTCTGGATGCTTCAATGGATAATGACGTTTCACTCAGCTTTTCAACCTGGGTGGCCGGCATTAAGTACGGGTATGCTGCCTGGGCCCATGACACGGAATCGGCCGGCACCTTCGCCGGAGGGATCAGTTTCATAAGCTACGGCAGCTTCACGGAGGCTGATGCGGCGGGAAACATAACCGGCAGCTTCACTGCCGGAGAGTATGCGCTTAACATTATCTGGTCATGGCAGATCGACTCCTCATTCACTGTCGGTGCCAACCTCAAACCGGTCATCTCCCACCTCGAGCGGTACTTCTCGGCAGGATTATGCATAGATATAGGTGCATCCTATCACAGTGAACGACTGTTGCTTGATGCGGGGCTGGTGATCCGCAATGCCGGCCTGCAGCTCAGGAGCTATACAGGCCGTGCCGGCGAGCCGCTTCCCTTTGAGATCATCGCAGGGGCCACAAAAAGGCTTGCCCATGCACCCTTCAGCTTCACCCTTACGGTGAGGCACCTTGAGAAGCCTGACATGACACACGATTATAACACTGAAGATGATACCGGCGCCGGGGGATTAGGGGAAGATATCCTCAGGCATATGACACTCGGTGTTGAGATACTGCCGGCTGAATCATTCTGGATCGGCGCCGGGCTGAACTACCAGCGGAGAGCGGAGATGCGTACCGGACAGCGCACCGGAATGGCAGGCTTTACCGCTGGCTTCGGCATACGTACAAAAGCTTTTGAGCTTGCATATGCACATGATGCTTACCATCCTGCCGGCGGTTCAAACCACCTTACTGTGACACTCAGACCAGAAATATTATTTAAAAAATGAATCATGCTGAACCATTATGGCATCGTTTCGTTTTAAAATAACCGGGACAATGACAAAAAGGAAAAAGAAGATAATAGTTACCGTTGACGGTTACTCGTCGTGCGGCAAGAGCACCTTCGCGAAGGCGATAGCCAGGGAACTTGGGTATATATATATTGATTCCGGAGCAATGTACCGTGCCGTGACCCTCTTCGCACTGAGGCGCGGACTGGCGGGAGGAGGCATTGCAGATGAGGAAAGGATACTGAAAGCCCTGGAAGAGATTGACATCACCTTCAGACCTGACAATCAGACCGGATTCCCGGTGACATACCTCAACGGAGAGATGGTTGAGAGGGAGATACGTGACAGGGAGGTATCAGAAAATGTCAGTCCCGTCAGCACCATTGCAGGGGTGCGCGCCAGGCTCGTGGAGATGCAGCGTGCCCTGGGCTTCGGCGGAGGGGTGGTGATGGATGGCCGTGACATTGGCACCGTGGTCTTCCCCGATGCGGAACTCAAGATATTCATGACTGCAAGCCCTGAAGTGAGGGCTCAGAGGCGTTACCTGGAGCTTGTAGGCAAAGGGCTGCCGGCTGATTTAGAAGCTGTCATGAAAAATATCAGCGAACGTGACCGGATCGACTCGTCACGGGAGGCGAGCCCACTGCGCCGTGCCGACGATGCGGTTGTGCTCGACAACAGTGAAATGACTCCCGAAGAGCAGATGGTATGGTTCAGGGAGCTTTATAAAAGGAGGATGAATGAAAGTTGACATTGAACAGGGGTCAGGATTCTGCTTTGGAGTGGAAAACGCCGTGGCAATAGCAGAAGATTCACTGAGGGAGGGCAAAAAGGTATATTGCCTCGGTGAGATAGTCCATAACGACATTGAGGTGGCGAGGCTTACAGATCTCGGGCTGAAAACCATCACCTACGACGAGTATGAGAAGCTTCGCGACTGCAAGGTGCTTATAAGGGCTCACGGAGAGCCCCCTTCAACATATGAGAAGGCCAGACAGAACAACATCACCATCATTGACGCAACCTGTCCCATAGTGCGCTCAATGCAGGAAAAGATAAGGAAGGTGGCCGAACTATCGCGAGATGAGAAGGGTCAGATAGTTATCTACGGGAAGGAGGGGCATGCAGAGGTTATTGGGCTGATGGGGGCTGCCGGCCAGCGGGGAATACTGGTTACCGGCAAAGGCGACCTTCACAGGATAGACTATACCAGGCCTGTATTCCTCTTCTCACAGACAACCAAGAGCAGGGTACAGTATGAGGTAGTGGCTGAGATCATCAGGCTCAACATGGAAAAGATCTCACCTGACCTCACTGCTGCAAACCTTAAGGTTCACAATACCATCTGCAGACAGGTATCAGGAAGGGAGCCGAGGCTGATTGATTTTGCGAAGCAGCATGACGTGATCATCTTCGTAAGCGGAAAGAACAGTTCCAACGGCCGGATGCTTTTTGAGGTGTGTCTGAAAGAAAATCCACGTTCATATTTCATCTCCACACCGGAGGAGATAAATTACGAATGGTTTGCCGGTGCTTCCACCGCAGGAGTCTGTGGCGCCACATCCACTCCGAGATGGCTGATCCAGGAAGTAGCCGATGTCATTGCCGGTAAATGATATTGTTAATTTCTTGAATTGATAATGCCTGAAATTGTAGTAATTTCGCACCGTCAAAAAAATAATTTCTACAATGGGGAAAATTAAGAAGATAGGCGTTCTCACATCAGGAGGAGACGCTCCCGGAATGAATGCCGCAATTCGCGCAGTAACACGCACTGCAATATATAACGGGCTTGAGGTGGTTGGCATAAGGCACGGCTACCAGGGGATGATCAATGCAAATTTCAAACCGCTGTACGCCCACTCGGTATCAGATACCATCCAGCGTGGCGGCACCATCCTGAAGACAGCCAGGTGCGAGGCTTTCCGTACTCCCGAAGGAAGAAAGATCGCATATGACAACCTCAGGGCGGCAGGCATCGACGGTGTGGTTGTTATCGGAGGTGACGGTTCATTCAAGGGGGCCAGCCTCTTCAATGAGGAGCATAATATTCCGTTCGTCGGGGTTCCCGGCACGATAGACAATGATATTTTCGGCACAGAATATACGATCGGGTATGACACAGCCCTGAATACAGTAGTGGAAGCCGTTGACAAGATACGTGACACTGCCAGTGCCCTCAACCGAATGTTCTTCGTTGAGGTGATGGGTGCCGAGGCAGGGCATATCGCACTTTACAGTGGTATAGCCAGCGGAGCCGAGGCCATAATCATGCCTGAAATAAAGGGGGAGGCACGTGACATCAGCAAGATGATAGAAACCGGTAACAAAAGAAAGAAATCAAGCAACATCATAATCGTAGCCGAAGGTGACGAGGAGGGCGGTGCCATTGCTATAGCCGAGAGGCTTAAGCCACAGCTAAAGGGTTATGAAGTGAGGGTGGCCATACTGGGGCACCTTCAGCGCGGAGGCTCACCGTCGGCGCTCGACCGCGTCAATGCCAGCAGGCTGGGCAATGCGGCAGTAGAGGCTCTCCTTGACGGGCAGCAGAGTGTCATGGTCGGCCTGCAGAACAATGAGATAGTGCTTGTCCCCTTCAAGAAAGCGGTAAAACAGCACAAGGGGCTTAATCAGCACCTGGTTGACATCATCGACATACTTAATGTCTGAACAGAAACGTTTTACTGATTGATGGGACCTTCTGAGGTATATTTCACCGACATGCACTGCACCTCTTCGCTGAACCTTCTGAAGAAGCTGGAGAGACTGGTTAAGGCTGCGGGATTTGAAGAGATCGACTTCAGCCGTAAGATGACTGCTGTTAAGGTCCATTTCGGTGAGCCTGGCAACCTTGCGTACCTCAGGCCCAATTTCGCAGCCCGGATGGCTGCACTGATAAGGGAGAAGGGAGGCAAACCTTACCTCACTGACTGTAACACCCTTTATTATGGTGAACGGTCGAACGCTCCGGATCACCTTGAGGCTGCATTCTCCAACGGCTACAACCCGCTCAGCGCAGGATGCCATGTGATCATCGGCGACGGCATCAAGGGTACTGACTACCGGGAGATAGAGGTTAACCTCGACTATACGAAGAAGGCGATGATAGGCACAGCCATTGCCGATGCGGATATCATCATCTCGCTGAATCATTTCAAGGGGCATGAGCAGACAGGCTTCGGCGGTGCCCTGAAGAATCTGGGCATGGGATGTGCCTCCGTGGGCGGAAAACTCTTTCAGCACTCCGGCAATCCGCCGTTTATATACGTAAAGAACTGCACCGGGTGCAACATTTGTGTGATCAACTGTGCTCATGATGCTGTGCATCTGGGTGAAGACCGCAAGGCTTTTATTGATTACAGCTTCTGCACCGGCTGCGGCCAGTGCGTGGCTGTCTGCCAGTTTGATGCCGCCAGGGTGAAGTGGAGCTCAGAGGGTGACACCCTGAGTAAAAAAATAGCCGAGTATGCCTTTGCCGCCGTGAAGGGAAAACCGGCACTCCATGTGAACTTCATTATGGATGTCTCACCCGACTGCGATTGCTGGGGTCATAATGACAGGCCCATAGTGGAAGACATAGGCATTGCAGCATCGACAGACCCTGTTGCGCTTGACAAGGCATGTGCCGATATGGTTATGGAAGCCCCTTCGGCATGGCATTTGCTGGATAAGGATAAAAATGATGATCTTCGGGGGGCGGACAAGTTCCGGATGGCCCACAGCAACACCGACTGGAACACGGGACTGCTTCACGGGGAGAAGATTAAACTGGGATCTTTATCATATAAACTGATCAGGTTATGAAGGACCCTTCATCATCAAAACGAATGGCCATCCTTATTGTAGAGGATGACCCTCACAGCCAGCTTTATTTCACCAAGCTGCTTTCAGGCATGTATGACACTGCGGCAGCCGACTCGGCTGCCGAGGCATGGGAACTGTTGCATGAAAGGAGTTTTGACCTGGTGCTGATGGATATCTCACTGAAGGGGGATGAAGACGGTCTCTCGCTGACCAGGAGGCTGCGGGCCGAAGAGGCTTTTTCCAGGCTTCCGATAGTGGCGGTGACGGCGTATGCCTTCCCGGATGACAGGAAGCGGGCAATAGAGGCCGGTTGCACCGATTACCTTCCCAAGCCGGTGAGCAGCAACGATTTGCACCGCAAGATCGCAGAGCTGACGCTTAAATAGAGAAAAAGTTCCTTCCGGATAAAAATTTTATTATTTTTGCGAACCTGAATTTATTCAGGCGTCCACATTTTCAGCCGGCTGGCGGATTCTGCGGACAAAAACCTTCTGCTCCGCCGCATGGCGGATGCGAATGAGCATACCTTCTTCTCCGCCACCTGGCGGAAGCGAAGGATTAATCGGGGTGTAGCGCAGTTGGTAGCGTACTACGTTCGGGACGTAGGGGCCGGAAGTTCGAGTCTTCTCACCCCGACAAGAGAGAAAGCCTGTTCCGCCACATGGCGAAACGGGCTTTG
>CAYYEH010000036.1:18932-24749 GCA_964470815.1 uncultured Rikenella sp. | reverse complement strand
ATTATTTGCCGAATAACCTGCAGTTGATGGTCCGGGCCTTCAATACCTTGGCGCAGAAGTTGGCCCGGCCCTGTGCCCAACAGCGGAGAATAAGGTCCGGACCTGATGCATATTCCCGGAGCATCAGGTTCGGACCTTTGTTAATATATTTCCATTATCTTATCAAACATGCAATAATATGTTAAGAAATCTTGTTTTTCTTTACAAAAGACTTTTTCTTTGTATAGAAAACTGATTTTTCTTTACACAATGATCAGGAAACTAAACCTGCTGCCTCTCGATACTGACATTGAAACCAGGTCAGTCCTTAAGAGTCTGCCTTCAGCGCATGCTGCATTGGCTGAATTAAAGGGTATTGCTTCAATCATCCCGAACCAGGCTATTCTCATCAACACCCTTGGATTGCAGGAAGCCAAGGATAGCTCAGCGATAGAGAACATCATCACAACTCACGATGACCTGTATAAGTCAGGTTTAGACTTCGATTCTTTCAAATCCCTCAATGCCAAAGAAGTTCAGAATTACATCAATGCAACAAAGAAGGGATTCGAATTAATCTCAGAATCCGGACTTCTTACGAACAGGATAATCCTCAGAATCCAGGAAGAACTTGAGGGAAATAAGGCCGGATTCCGAAAATTGCCGGGAACGGTGTTAAAAAGCTCCTCAACAGATGAGGTCAGTTATACTCCGCCACAGTATCCTGAAGAGATAAAGAGTCTTATGGCCAATCTTGAAAAGTTCATAAATGACCGCAGTTTATGTGACTTTGATCCACTGGTAAAAATGTCTGTCATTCATTTTCAGTTTGAAAGCATCCACCCATTTTATGACGGCAATGGCAGGACAGGCAGAATAATTAACATCCTTTATCTTATCCGTGAAAAACTCCAGGATCTCCCGATATTATACTTAAGCAAATACATCATTGAAAACAAGCCGGATTATTACAGACTGCTGCAGGAGGTAAGAGAAACCGGTAATTGGGAAGAATGGCTCCTGTTTATGATAAGGGGCATCGAAACCACTGCCCGTGAGACTATTGATCTGATACTGCAGATTCGCGAATTAATGATGCACTATAAGAACACACTTCGCCGGAATTACAAGTTCTACAGTCAGGACTTACTGAATAACCTGTTTAAACATCCTTATACCAAGATTGAGTTCATACAGCGCGACCTGAATGTGTCGAGGATAACAGCGGCAAATTATCTTAATCAGCTTGCTGGGGATAACCTTCTGACCAAAAAGAAACTGGGGACAGGCAACTACTACATAAATGGTCCTTTGTTTGAACTTCTGACAGGAAGATAACAGACCTGTTGCAGGCAGTATTGAGGTCCGGCTAGTTTAAAAGCATCACCCCCATTGCCAGGCCCGCAATCTGTATCACGAAGCTTGCCGGTATCCACCACCACAGCCTGCGGAATGACGGGATAACCAGGTCTCCTTCGCCCTGCGCAACAACTGTCCATGACCTGAATCCTCGTTTCGCCTCCCAGAGCTCGAAGAGGAAGATCAGGATTCCGCCCGCAAGGGCGCCAGGAACTACCATTGCCCACCAGCCAGTCACAGCCAGTGGCGACAACGGGTTCAGGAGAGCCATATTTACGGTCTTGTTTACCAGGGGCATAGCAATGGGTATGGTTCCTCCAAGGCCGAGGAAGGTGGTTATCAGAACCTCCGGAAGGCGCTGAATAATGAGGAGGCCCTTATGGCTGCTGTATGGAGCCAGGTAAGCGATGTGGTATATCCATCCCAGGATCAGCGGCAGTATCAGCATTAAGAATAACTGGAGCCCCTGTGATGCTCCTCCCGAAAAGGACCTTGTTATGAGGATTGATATCCCGACAGTATATGATATGACAACAGGAAGGATATTGCCCAGTGTCCCGGTCAGGGCATTCCGGAAAAATTCGCTTCCGGGCCTTCGCTTTACAAGATACATCACTGTCAGGGCTACCGGGCCCAGGATGACCACTGCGGGCAACCAGAAACCGGGGCCCTTGCCGGGCACCTCAAACAGAGCGAAGAGCAGGATCAGGCTTAAAATAACAAGTGCAGTCCATGATATGCCGGCAACCTTACCGACAACACTGTTAAGCATGACCTTCTTATATCTGCGGCCTGCCTCGTCACGCACATCCTGCGGGAATAGCATGCTGAGCGGTCCCGGCTCACGGGGGTTGGCAAGCTCTTCCTTTACATTTAATATCAGCGGACGGTCATACTGGTAGAAAAAGTAAATGTAAACCAACCCGTCGACCATGTCGGCCACCATAGTCTCGATGGTCCACCCTGAGCCGGTGCTGACATGGACAGCATCCATGACCCCGGTTATGTCGCGGCTGGTCACCGGGGCCTCACCGCTAATCAGCTTCCCCAGCATCTCTCCTGCCCTGTCGTAGCGCCAGCAGGGATAACTAAAGCCATTGGACGGATTGGCAACATTGAAGTTGGTGGAGACCAGGAAAGCGTCACCGGGCGCTTTTCGCGTAAATACAATTTCACCGTCGGCGCCGGCGCTGATGATGACAGCATCGCCGGTTGTATCTGCAAAGTGCATCTGGTCATGCATATAGGGTGGCCGCTGATGCAACCCTACCCATTCAATGACCTCCGCAACGGTTGAGCATTCATGCATAATCTGCATGAGGTACTGGTGGTAGTATTCTCCCTTGTACGGCATCCGCTCCCTGTGCGGATTGACATCCACCCGCGGCAGCCCGTTTGCGTCATAAGCCAGGCCCTTCCCGTTGATCCCCTGCTGTGGATTGTCAGGCTTCCCGATCCATACCACACCATACCCGGAGGAATCGCCCGGCTCAACCCAGTAATATGAATCAGGATTGATATAGTCATCATTGCCGGCAAAAAAGATACTGTCCCCCTTTGAGAATGATATCACAGTGCACCCTTCAGGAGGCTGAGTCTGAGCTTCGACATTTGCATAAAATGAAAAACCAACGGCTGCGAAGAACAAAACCATGCTTTTCATACTGATTCCTCCTTAATAACCCTTTGTTATTGTTTAAGCAAGAATACTATCCGCCTCCAAAAGAAAAGTGCTGCTGAACGATCTGCCACCTCCCGTCTCTCTTCTCCATCACCCCGGTCCATCGGGTATCTTCCCAGTTGGCCGGTTCCCCCTTCCATTCGTTTAAATCATCCAGTATGCAGAACCACCAGGCGACAGTGCCTGATTCCGAGATATTTATCCTGAGATCCCTGATTTCATACCTGACTGCTTTAAAATCAGGACTCATCCAGAATGCCTCGGCCTTCTTAAAGTCATCAATTCCCCTGACAACCTCCCCCTCCGGGTGCACTTCAAGGAAAGAGGTATCATTGGCAATCACGCTGTAAAGCAGGTTGAGGTCCTTTGTTCCGGCCCAGCCGATACTGCTGTTTATCGTCTGCTCTATGAGTAGCCTGTCCTGTTCAGTACCGGAGACGGGTCCTGGTTTTCCGCAGGCAGACATTAGTACTGCAACCATACCTGGAATAACCAGGCACGAAAACATTTTAAGGCTTTTGATTGTGTTCATCACCGGCTATTCTGAATTTGAAAATCAAAGTTACGGGAAGCAGAACCCAAAGTCAACTTTATTGTTACCTTGATATCATGAAAGCATACTACTCAAAAGCGTATGGCAATTCAGAAGCTTCTGCCTTCGGCGAACTGCCAGACCCCGTTGCCGGCCCGGGACAGGTACTGGTGGAGATAAAGGCAGTATCAATCAACCCTGTTGACTGGAAAATCAGGCGGGGTGATGCGAAGGTGGTGACCGGATTCCGGTTCCCGCGGATCTTCGGTGCCGATTTTGCAGGCGTCGTCAGGGAGACAGGTCCCGGGGTGACGGCATTCACAAAGGGACAGAGGGTTTATGGTTCGAAGTCGATTCTCCTTGACCGCGGCGGAGCGCTCGCTGAGCTGCGGGCAGTGGAGGAAAACAGGGTCAGGCTCATACCCGAAGGCATGTCTTTCAATGATGCAGCATCACTGCCGATAGCGGCCCTCACCGCCCTCAACGGCCTCAGGAAATGCGAAGTCGGGAAAGATACGGAGGTGCTTATCAACGGCGGCACCGGAGGAGTGGGTCATTTTGCCGTTCAGATTGCCAGGGCACGCGGAGCCAGGGTCACTGCCACATGCAGCCGTGCAAACGCAAACCTGGCACTCAACCTAGGGGCAGATGTGACAATCGACCACAGCACCGGTGAAATCTGGTCATCAGAAAGAAAGTTTGATGCAATCCTCGATGCGCACGGTCACATGAAAGCCTGGCGGGTTCACCGCCTCCTGAAACCCGGTGGCGCCTATGCCTCCACCCTTTTCATCCCGCCGCCATACCTGGCTATCGCGGTGACCCGGGCGCTCCACGGCAAGAAACTGATGTCTGCAAATATGCGGGCACATGATGAAGACTGGCGTGAGATTGAAAGACTCTATGCAGAGGGCAGCCTGAGGCCGGACATAGAAAATATGTTCCCGCTGGAACGGGCATCCGAGGCCTTTGACCTTGCCATGAGAGGCGGATTCAGGGGTAAGATAATCGTTACGGTCTGATTGCCCCGTTACCAAAAGAAGAGGCAATGCCCGGGGCACTGACCCCAACTGAAAATGCCCCGGGTACCGACTCTGAAAAGAACACTATAAAATCAGCGTCTTGAAACCAGCCAAGATTATTTCCGTCATAACTGTTTCCTGTTTTTCATTTGTATAGCAGAAGAAATGATTTTCTGCCACTTTTCCGCTATGGCTCTTTCGCTGCCCAGCGAATGAAAAACCTCACTGTTGTAAATCTCCAGCCTCTGCTCTCTTAAAGTTTTGTCGTTGAAGGTAATTACGAGGCTGATGGCTTCAATTACAGTCATGCTGCCATTAGGAGTCTTCTCTGTTCTGGCCATGACATCAACCCTGCAGTCCTTTACCGTTGACAGATCTCCCGATTCTTCCTTGATTGTCTCTCCGGCCTTCCTGAGATAAACCACCCTGCGTCTGTCAGTGTCGATGCCAATCGCATAGGCACCCTTCCATGCATCAGACGCTGTCAGTGTAAGTCCCTCTGCAGCACCTGAATCCTTCAGTGCCTTAATCATCATTTTATCCTTCCGAACATTCCTGAAATGCCCGCCAATGAATGGCGCAAGTATGAGTAATACCAAACCAAAAACTATTATGTAAACGATTATTCCCATATGTTATGTATTTAATAATGAAACAAATAACTGTCATAACACCACATGCCGGAATTTATTCCGCAGGCAAGCGGTCTTTAACAGCAATTAATTAAATGACAGATTGTTGCCAGGCTGATGAAACCAGCCGGCACCGACTTACAGGAAATAATGAAACGGGAAGATCAGGTCAGTTGCAGCAATATCAATATAAACCTTTCCGGCATATGTCCGGAAGGCTGTTTCTTTTACCTTCTCGCCTGCCCCGGACCAGACCGGCAGATCTGACAGGCTCTTTGCCAATGGCCTGTCACCGTGAGCAGGCGGTTGCTTGAGGGTATCGGCAGGGTTGCCGGTCCCCTTATTCAGAATCTCCGGTACCGGATAGTTGCCGTCGGTAATTACCCTGGGAGAAATCGGATTGTCTTCCTGAAGCGGTTCATTATACCGCGGATAATATCCCCTGATTCCATAGCAAAGAAAAAGGAACGTAAGTCCCAGAAGTATTCCTTTGAATTGTCTTTGCCTGATCATACCGCAAAGTTAACAAATTAAGTCCCAGGATCAAATCCCTGTCCGGTTTCGTGGAGTAAAGGACCCGGTGCTTAATCACCCCCGCGGAGTATCGGGCAC
>CAYYEH010000036.1:0-18832 GCA_964470815.1 uncultured Rikenella sp. | reverse complement strand
TCGTGGAAAAACAGGCACGGGATTTCTTTTTTTGTAAAGTATTTCCTCCGTTATACTTTTGACCTTTGAAAAAACAAAAAGATGAGTTGGTTTATTCTGATAATTGCAGGGCTGTTTGAAGTTGCTTTTGCCTTCTGCCTGGGTAAAGCGAAAGAAACCACGGGCAATGAAATGTATCTGTGGTATATCGCTTTTCTTATTGCCCTTTCAATCAGTATGGTGCTTTTAATCAAAGCAACTCAGAATGTGCCAATCGGAACAGCCTATGCTGTCTGGACAGGGATAGGAGCTGCAGGGACAGTACTGGTTGGAATTCTTGTATTTAAAGAACCTGCGACCTTCCTTCGCCTGCTTTTCATGGCAACCTTAATCTGTTCAATTATCGGGCTGAAAATTGTATCACACTGATATCTGAAAAGGCACAGGCGAAATAAGGGCAGGTTCAGATTCCGAATAATTTTCATACTTTGCGTTTTATGAAAAGGATTCCGGCTATATGGCCTGCCATAGAATCCCCTGCAACGAAAAGCTGTAGCCAACCCGCCGAATCCACAATGGAATGAAAACAATCCTGATACGGTCATCATGAGAAAGTTTTCCTCTTCTGCTCTGTTCCTGCTGCTGGTCATCCGGCCGGTGGATGCACAGAACATCACAATACAGGTAAATGCCAATGAAGGACGAATACCTGTTTCTCCATACATATACGGCCGGAATAATAACCTCTCCGATAACCCCTCCTCTCCCGCCACCACAGCCAATATCAATCTGTACAAGGAAGCCGGGCTTCGCTTTGCGCGCGAAAACGGCGGAAACAACGCCACAAAATACAACTGGCGGAGGAAGCTGGGGAGCCATCCCGACTGGTACAATAACGTCTATGATCACAGCTGGGACTTCGCATCGCAGGACATACAGGGCAGGATGCCGCGACTGCAGGTGATGTGGGCTTTCCAGCTGATAGGGAAAGCTGCGGACAACAGGAACAACAACTTTAACGACTGGTCATACAACCGGTCGCAGTGGTGGAGCGGTGTAGGCCAGAACCTCGCCGGGGGCGGACAGGTGAATCCTGCCGGCGGCTCGCAGGCGCTGGTGAACGGAAACCCGGATCTATACCTGGAGAAGTGGACTGCCGATTCAACAACAGGTGTCCTCAACCACTGGTTCGGGCCGGGAGGTCTGGGCCTTGATAAAAACCAGTTCCTCTACTGGAGCATGGATAATGAGCCGGAGATATGGAACGGCACTCATGACGATGTGATGCCTTCGCTGCCGTCTGCCTCCGCATTCATGGATTCATATTTCGCGGTAGCGAAGAAAGCCCGGGAGAGGTTCCCTGAGATCAGGCTCACCGGCCCGGTGCCCGCAAACGAATGGCAGTGGTACAAATGGGGGGATCAGTCACTGACCATCGACGGCAAATACTACTGCTGGCTGGAATACTTCATCAAACGTGTTGCCGACGAGCAGAAGGCAACGGGGATACGCCTCCTCGATGTGCTTGACATCCACTGGTACCCTTCGGAATCATCAAATGCCGACCTGGTACAGCTCCACCGTGTATTCTTTGACGAAACCTATATCTACCCGGGAGCCAACGGAGTAAAGACAATCAACGGCGGCTGGGACGGCACACAGACCAAAGAGTACATCTTTAAAAGGATCAACGACTGGCTGGTAAAGCATTTCGGGGAGAATCACGGCATTACAATTGCCCTGACGGAGAACGATATAAAGTCATCAGACCCCAATGTTGTTTCTGTTGTTTACGCCTCGATGCTCGGCACGTTTGCCGACAACGGGGTTGAGATCTTTACGCCCTGGTCATGGAAGACCGGGATGTGGGAGACACTGCACCTGTTCAGCCGCTATGCAAAAACAACAAGGGTCAGAACCACCTCCCCGGGCGAGGCAACGGTTTCAGGATATTCCACAGTCAACAGCAGCAACGACTCCATGACGGTGATCCTTGTAAACCGTGATCTCAATGCATCACGGGCGGTAACTGTGAATCTTACCGGCTTTTCCGTTTCCAACGGGAACTATAAAATCCTCGAATTATCCTCCTTGCCTTCAACCGAGACTTTTATCTCACATACCTCGAATGCCCTTAAAAGCAAGACAGTTGCAGTTTCAGCCAACTCGTTCATGGTGACCCTTCCGGCCCTGTCCACCACCGCCGTACTTCTGGCCGGAACAGGAACCGGCATTGAGGAGAATCAGACGCATGCAGAGGGTATGAAACCGATGAGCGCCTACCCTAATCCGACTCCAGGAAAATTCAGGTTTCATCTTGATGACAATGTGCCTGGAAATATCATACTGAAATTCTCTGATACTGCCGGCGACCATGTACTGACAATCAAGGCTGAAAACAATTCTGAAATTGATTTGTCACAGACTGCGCTTACCGGCGGCTTGTATATTGTGACTGCCCGGGCTGAAGGGCATGCCTGGCATACAAAACTGGTTTACAGGAAGACAAAATAACATTGCGGGCTCTTCATCCTGTCTCATGTATCACATGACCAGAACCTCAGAATGCCGGTTTCTTCTCTGTAATAACCATATTATCAGCACGAGCAGGCCTGAAATTATCAGCCCGATATCTTCCTTTATCCCGAGTGAAACAGGTATGATGCCACCGAATGAGTAAAGCACTGGTATGATGACAAGGTAGCCGGGAATTTTCTTTACTGACAATAACAGTATGCCCAGTGTAAATACTGTAAGTGGACAGGGCGCCAGGCCGAATGGCAGAATTTCCGGGTACCCCCTTCCCCATGCATATTCCAGTGCCGGATAACCGATCATTGCATAAAGTATAATGACAAGCCCGGTTAAGCCTCTCCACCCCGGGGTCAGCCTGAATTATGCTTCAGACGCGGCAATCCTGACCTTACCCTCCAGCCTCAGTGAGAGCAGGAGCATCACTGCTGCAAGCACGGCTATCCCCCTGAAAATTGTTCCGAACGCTCCTTCCATACCGGAAGCAAAGAGAAGCCCGATGACAGCCGTACCGGTTATCTGCCCGATGCTGGTAAAGATTGTCAGCATACCCTGCGAGGTAGCCCTGTCCTCGTGCGACGTGTTGTTGAGAATTATGTACCTGAGTGAGCTTCCGGCCAGCACTGACAGCCCCAGCCCCACAAGCACCCCGCTGAGGTAATAGATCTCCCTGGCGGTGCCGGTGACGGCGATAAGATAAAAACCGGCAGCCAGCAATAACAGGCCGGCGATGATGATCCTCTTTGCCCCGTACCTGTCTATCATCCTTCCGAACAACGGAGAGCCCACAGCCGTGGCCAGAACAAACGGGGTAAGCATGAAGCTTGCGGTGGACGGACTGACGGAGAACTGCTGCACCACAAAGGTGGGAATGAATACGAATGTGGCCTGGACCACCCCGGTAACGACGGCCAGGGTGCCCGCAATTGTTATCTGCCTGTTGATGAAAAAGGTCAGCTTTATGACCGGGAACCTTGCCTTTCTTTCGATAATCAGCAGCATGACAAAGGCTACTGCAGTAGCAGCCAGCGGCAGCAGAACCTTCATCTCTGCAAGTCCCTCCAGGCCCTTATCCGTGTCAATACTGTTAAGGCCGATGGTGAATCCGGCAAGCGCTATGGCCAGGGTGATGATTCCTCCCCAGTCTGTCACCGTCACATTCTCGTCAGGTACCGAAGGCAGTACCTTCATGCTGAAATAAATCAGGACCAGCGAAATGGGAATGTTAATCACAAACAATGCATGCCACTGGAAATATTTTAATACAACACCGGCAATGAACGGTCCCATAAGAAATGCCAGTCCAAACACTGCTCCTATAAGGCCAAGGATGCGCCCGCGGCGTTCTCGCGGGAAGAGATCGCCTACCAGGGCAGATGCGACCGGGAAGATACCGCTGGCGCCAAATCCCTGTACGGCTCTTCCTGCAAGCAGTGAACCGAAGCTTCCCGCCAGTGAGACCCAGAGCGACCCGGCGGCAAAAATAGCAAGCGCCAGGATATAGATGTTGCGCCTTCCGTAGATGTCAGACATCCTGGCAAACAGCGAGATACCCGTCAGGTTGAAAAGCACATATATTGAGAAAATCCATCCCGCGTAGCGGGGATCGAGCTTGAGGAAGGTCTCTATCGACGGTAAAGCGGGGCCTACTATTGATATGTCAAGCGCTCCCATGAGCACTCCCACAAACAGAAGGCTGATCACTGCCCGGTTGCTCTTCTGGTCAGTCTTCATCTGCTAAAAAACTAATTAATGGCACTGGTCAATAAGTTTTGTGAAGATAAACCATAAACAAGAATATGCCACTAAAGTTCCGGGGAAGCAACCCGAAAAAGACATTTCCTGTGCCTCCCCGATTTCGGATCAGCATTTATTGCAAGAAGGTGATTTTATTCCTTCGGCCTCAATTTGTCGATAACCCCGGCAGAGACCCAGAAAGGATGACTCTCTCCTTCTCGCCCGCTAAGGAATATAAGGTATTTCCCGTCAGGGGTCAATAGAGGACAGAGTTCAAACCCGGTACTGACCGGACTCCCCATTCTCTCTGATTCACGCCATGTGCCGTCAGGCTCGCGGAAGCTGATGCGCAGATCAGTTCCCCTGGTATAGATAAGGTAATCTCCTTCAGGCGAAATGAATGGTGTCATCTCATTCTCAGCACTGTTGATGTTTAAACCGAGATTTTCGGGCAGTCCGTACTCCCCGTCCTTTATGGAAGAGATGTAAATATCCTGCATCCCGTGACCTCCAGGATCATCTGATGCAAAAAAGATGTTACCCTTCCTGTCAAGAGAAAACTGCCAGTGCATGCTCATCCTGTTAATCACCTGGCTTAAAGGTGCCGGGTCGCTCCACCCTGAAGGGGTTCTCTCAACATACCAGATACTTTCTTTCCTGGCGTTGCCCTGCCCGGGATTGGGACGTGTAGAGTTAAAGTATAATCTGTTGCCGTCATGGGAGAAGAATGGCTCTCCGTCAGAGACTCCTTCAAGACCGCTGAAGGAAGCAACCTGAGGAGGCTCCCAACTGTTTCCTGCTTTCTTCATCAGATGAATATGATTTCTTGAATAAGTCTGACCCGGTACGTCTATCATTGGCACCCAGTAAACCTCCTTTCCGTCAGGTGAAAAAGCAGGGCTGCTGTGCAGTCCCCATATTGAAGATATAACACCCGGTGCAAATATCACCGGGGTATCCCCGGGAGGTGTCTGGCCCAGGTACTCCCCTTCCATCACCGGGAACTGCATTGGATTCTGATCAGCACCAATCTTGTCCAGAAATTCCATTGATCTTATCTGGCCGCATTCATGAGCCACATTGAATGCGGTCTGCCCCATAAGGTTCCTGGCATCAGGGTCAGCACCATTGTCAATTAGGGTCTGTATGACCTCTGCATGACCGTTCATTGCTGCATAATGCAAAGGCGTCCATCCATATTTATCCTTCTCATCTGCCTTCAGCCCTTTTCCCATCAGCATACCGACGATCTCCGGTGATCCCCCCTTGGCAGCATCATGCAGAAGTGAGCCTTTCGAACCGGCAGGGGTTGTAATGTCTATGCCCTTCTCTACCTGCACCCGGAAGAGATCAGACAGTCCTCCCTGGCATGCACTTGTAAGTATCATCCGTGCCTTCTCTCCTGTGACAGGTATATCAGCTCCATGTTCAATCAGCACACTAACTATTTCCTTATAACCCCGCCACGCGGCAAGCTCGAGGGGAGTGGATTCATATTTGTCCTTTGCATTTATATCTGCACCGGCCTCGATAAGCATCCGGGCAACCTCGGGCGTACCCCTCTCCCTGGCACACAGCAACAGGGGAGTGCGGCCATAAGTGTTTCTTGCCTCAAGCGGAGCCCCGCTCTTCAGGAGTATCTCAGTCACCCCGGCAGAACCGCCTCGAGCTGCATAATGAAGAGGCGTATGCATAGTGTAATCGGCAAGACTTACATCAGCCCCCTTTTCAACCAGCAGCCCGGCAATATCAGCACTTCCAAGCCCGGAGGCCACATGAAGAGGCGACTGCAGGCTCTTGTTCAGGGAATTGACATCAGCACCCTTGCCAAGCAGGTATGCCACTGTTTCAGGCTGTTTCTGCCTGACGGCAAAGTGGAGGAGTGCGTTGCCGGACTCATCCCTTGAAGTGAGTAACTGCGGATCATTTTCCAGCAGTGCTTTTACTTTTGGCAGGTCGTTATTCTTCAAAGCATCGAAAATCTCCTGCGAAAAGAGGGTTGACATGCCCATAAAGAGGAATGCAACCAACAGAGTCAATTTCATAGGTTTCATGGCGTATTTTTAAACTGTCCGATGAAATGTAGACAAAATGAATTACATAGATCTCCTGCCGGGTAAGATTAACCAATCATTAACCCCGATTCAATTCCTTCCGCTTCCTCAGCCGATACAAATCCAGACCGGAGGGTCCCCGGTGCCATGTTTCCGAATAACTGTTCCGGCCCGGGAAAAAACTTTGAAAATAATGTATAATTTATTTGACATTGTGTAAATATTTATTATCTTTGTGTCGTTATACATTTACATATAGTATATAAAAACAGACACGGGGAGGTATTAAAATGGGACACCACGAAAAACAATCAATCGTATCGATCATCGGCTCGGTCCTGGTGATCGGATTCTACTCGCTCTATGTTTACAGGCACTACATCCGGGCAGATATGGAGCTGCTGAACGATTTTCAGTTCTGGGGGAAATCGTTTCTTTACCTGATACCGGTGGCAATTGTTGTGCAGATTGTGATCCAGATCCTGTTTGCCATTGCAAACCGCATCGTAACCCAGGAAGATATTCCTGACATCACCGACGAGCGGGATAAGCTGATTGAACTGAAATGTATCCGCATCTCGCACTGGATCTTTATCCTGGGATTTATGCTTGCGATGGGGTCACTGGCCGCGGGAATGAAACCGTATGTGATGTTTCTTACTCTGATATCATCAGGTTTCCTTGCCACCCTGGCATCCGAGATTGCAAAGATCATCTATTACAGAATGGGGGCATGATATGGAAGAGGAAAAGGTAATGATCAGCAACAACATCCGCAGGCTCCGCTTCTTTGCGAGTGAGATGACCCAGCAGGAGCTGGCTGACAGGACAGGGGTTACCCGACAGACAATTGTGGCCATAGAGAACGGGAAGTACTTCCCCTCGCTGGAGCTGGCATTCAGGATTGCGCACACATTCAGTGTCGCGTTGTCCGACGTTTTCGCATACTACCCGGACAATGACCCGGTGCATAAAAAATTGATCGCCAGACAGGCCAAAAAAGAAAAACAGTAAAATGAAAGCATCAGTCTATACAGAATACGGAGGACCCGATGTCCTTCATCTGCAGGAATTGGAAAAACCCAGCCCAAAAAGCAACGAGGTACTTGTCAGGGTTCATGCCGTCTCGGTAAACTACGGGGATATTATAGCCCGGAATTTCAAGAACCTCCCGGCAGGTGAGTTCAATATGCTGTCGATTTTCAGGATAATGGCACGGTTCGCCTTTGGCTACAGCAAACCCAAAAGGCAAATCCTTGGAAACACATTTGCGGGAGAGGTTGAAATGGTTGGCAGCGACGTAAAGCAATTCAGGGCAGGCGAGCAGGTTTTCGGCTATACCGGCGAAACAATGGGTGCTTATGCTGAATACCTCTGTATCGCGGAGGATGGTATCATCGCCCCAAAACCCTCACATCTGACATATGAGGAGGCTTCGGCCGTTCCCTACGGGGCGACAATGGCGCTCTGTTTATTGAAAAAGGTGAATATTCGTAAAGGGCAGCGTGTTCTTGTTATCGGCGCCTCCGGCGCGATCGGCTCCGCAGCCGTACAGCTTGCCGCACATCACCTCGGTGCAGAGGTCACAGGTGTATGCAGCACACAGGGAATGGAATATGTAAGGAGCCTGGGAGCAGCCAGGGTCATTGACTATAAAAAGGAAGACTTTACGAAAAGCGGGGAGTCATATGACCTCATCATTGACATCCTGGGAAAGGGGTCATTTTCAAAATACAGGAGATCACTGAGACCCGGCGGAATTTACATGCCGGTAAGTTTCAAAACCGGAAAACTGCTTCAGATGCTCCTGACATCTGTTGGCGGCGGGAAAAGGGTTGTTTGTGCACTTGCAACTCCCGGACAGGTGGATCTTGAATTTATCAGGGGATTCCTTGAGGAGCACAGACTAAAGCCTGTTGTTGATCAAACTTTTCCTCTTGAAAAGGCAGCCGAAGCCCACAGGTATGTAGAGGCAGGAAACAAAAAGGGGAATGTGGTTCTAACCGTTTAGAAAAACAGCAAATCTGTCAGTCGATTGACAATATTTATGTAATTTGGGTCAATCAACTGATCCATTTTTAGAATTATTCCAGGCAGATAGTGATTCTATGAGAATATCTCATTCCCCTGACGTCCGGTTTATAATAATGTCAGCTGATATTATTGTCAGAACAGCAACGACAGGCAGGTAAGACCACCGTCCATTTTTCTGAACTCCGACATATCAAGCTCGATTATATTGTAACCGAGGTCCATTATCTTCTTCTTTGATTTCGGGAATCCTTTCGCGATCAGGAGATAATCATTGACCCGCAGGCAATTGGCCGAATAGTATTCTTCAGGGTCAAGGATGATGGTGTTGGCCGGGTGAGCAACTTGCGAAAATACCGGGGTGGAAATAAAGTTACCGTCGCCCAGGTATGCGATATCCGATTTCAGATGCAATCCTGCCTCCACCCTTATTACCGAAGTAGTAAAGCCATGTTTTGAAAGGATTGCAGACAGCTGGCCGGCGCCCTCGGTATTTGTCCTTTCGGAGATGCCGATGAAGTAATGGTTCTCAGCCCGGAGAATGTCTCCACCCTCCAGGGTACCGGGCGCTGTGATTGCTTCCGTAGGTCCATAGCCGGCCAGCACCTGTGCAATGGCCTCCTCCTCCCCCCTTCTCGTGGCAGCTCCAGGCCTGGAAACGACTTTTACCTTACTGTTTACAACAGCCGTATCCTCCACGAAACAACCGTCAGGGTATCTTTCATCGGCATCCAGAACTGTCAGTTCCACACCGCACCTGATCAGCGCCTCGCAGTATGCAGCATGCTGTTCGAGGGCTTTGCCGGAATCCGGCCGCCCGAGGCCTGATGTTGTTATCCCGGTGGCAAAGTTCCTGCCAGGTTTCCTTACTATTGCTCTTGTATACACCTTAATTACAGAATTGGATTATTCTAAGTTTCGTCAAGCTCAAGTATAGGCAAATTCCGCTTCAGATCAAACACCCCGGTGCAGACTCTGGAAATCATTCCCGCTCATAAGCTCATTAGAAGAAACCTCATCCCCTGATGATGCGCATTATATATATATATATATTGAAATTAAACTATATTTTGGCACTTTTTATGATTTATTGCCGTTTCATAGTTAATTACTATATTTGAAAGAAATATAATAAGATCGAAAAGGATAAGTTAAATATTGACCTGCTTAAAGAGACATTTAAAGACAGAGAGTCTTTAACTGTAGATGATATTGCCCTGTTTTACAAATCTTTAGTCCCATCAATTAAGAATACTACCATTAATTGGAGAATTTATTCTCTGGTTCAGAATGGAATCCTGACCAGGACAGGCAGGGGAAAATTCATTATTGGAAGTAGTATGGTTTATCGACCTGAAATATCCAAAAAAATCTTCACCCTTAACTCAAAAGTTAAAAGGAAATTTCCCTTCCTTCAGACATGCATCTGGAGCACATCAGTCTTTAACGAGTTTATGCTGCATCAGCCAGGATGGTTTTATATCCTGGTGGAGGTTGAAAAGGATGCAGTGCAATCGGTATTCTTCTTTCTGAAAGAATTGAAATACCCTGTTTTTATTGAGCCCTCAGAAGAAATAATGGAAAGCTATTTCCCATACGACAAAGAAACACTCATTGTAAAACAACTTGTTACCGAATCTCCGCTTCAAAAGATAGCTGGCGTGAATACTGTGACTATGGAAAAAATGCTTGTGGACATATTTTGTGGAGAGACTGCCTTTGAAGCCCAGCAGGGTTCTGAGATGAGGAATATTTTCCGAGAAGCAATCAGTAACTACAATATAAACGAGAATCGTATGTTTCGCTATGCCAGCCGACGAAACAAACGGGAAGCCTTAAAAAAATACTACGACTCGGTTCGGACTGAATCACGGATCAAATAACGGGACAATAACTCTGGTTTTGCCTTGTCATTCAAGATGATAGACAAAGATAAAATAACGCTTGGATGGATTGAGAATGTCTCAAAACAAAGTCGTAATGCTGACAAAATTCTGGTAGAAAAGGTTATCAGGGCATTGCTGCTGTTAGAGGGCCTTGTTAAAAAAAAGCTGTTCTTTATATTTAAGGGTGGAACTGCAGTCATGCTGCACCTGAAATCTGCCAGAAGATTATCGATTGACCTTGATATTATTCTACCGGAAAGGCATAAAAACCTGGATGAAATATTAGCCAGGGTAGCAACTGACCAGGGATTTTTACGAAAAGAAGAGCAGAAAAGAAATGCTGAAATAAACATTGAAAAGAAACATTATAAGTTTTTCTATAATCCTGTCTATATATCAGGAAAAGAAGAAGAGTCTGTTCTGCTGGATATTCATTTCGAAAAAATACTATATACGAAAATAGAGGAAGTAAATATTC
Source organism: uncultured Rikenella sp. (assembly GCA_964470815.1). GTDB lineage: Bacteria > Bacteroidota > Bacteroidia > Bacteroidales > VadinHA17 > SR-FBR-E99. Next base: position 8,135 of record CAYYEH010000036.1, on the reverse strand, counting down.
AATCGATCTTTTTGCCGGAAACAGGTCCGCCATTAACAGTCAAAACCCCATGTATTGAAGATATTACAGGTGATAAGCTGACTGCTTTTGCGCCTAATACCACAGGTATCCCTTACTATAAGAAAGAGGATAGTATGAGCATGGAGATAATCAAACAGCTATATGATCTGGGCAACCTGTTCGACCATGTTACTGATTTGAGTATTGTAAAATCCACATTTGAAAATATTTTAAAAACTGAGATGGAGTACAGAAGGCTGAATGACCTTACCATCCAGGATGTTCTGGATGACGCCTTCCAGACAGCACTATGCATAGCTACCAGAGGCAATTATGGCGATGGCAGGTTTGAAGAACTAAAGAATGGCATAAAAAGAGTAAGTGGATTTGTTTTTTCGGAAAGCTATCATCTGGATAAGGCAATCACCCATGCTTCGAGAATAGCCTACCTGGTTAAACTGGTTCAGAAGGACGCAGTAGAGATTGAAAGATTTAATAATCCGTTATCAATGAAAGATTGGATTATTTCTGATCCGCAATTTACCTGGCTGAATAAGTTAAAGAAATCGAATCCTGAAGCATTTTTCTACTGGTATAAGATTTATAAACTTTGAAATCCGATAAGACAGAGATGACTGTTTAACAATCCATTCATATTTACGTTATGCATACACCCCGCAAGCGCCCCAGATTCAGGATCGGCCCCGGAGCCCTGGTCACCGCAGCCTTCATTGGCCCGGGAACTATAACCACCTGCACCCTCGCCGGCGCCAGCTTCGGATACGCTCTCCTCTGGGGGATGGTATTCTCAGTTGCGGCAACAATCATCCTCCAGGAGATGGCCGCGCGACTTGGTATCATCTCACACAACGGCCTTGGCGAAGCTCTCCGCGCACACTTCAGCAAACCAGCCGCAAAGCTGTTCACAGTTATCCTCGTCATCTCGGCAATCACAATAGGTAATGCCGCTTTCCAGACCGGCAACCTGCTCGGGGCATCACTTGGCCTTGAGACCCTTTTCAGTTTCGGGGCACTTGCAACCCCCGGGGCAGTAACCGGATCAGCAGCAGCCGTTAACTCTGGCACTTTCTTCAGTTCCGGCATACTGACCCTGCGTTTCTGGGTTGCAATCAACGCCGCCATAGCCTTCATCCTCCTCTATGTGGGCAGCTATAAGCTACTGGAAAAATTCCTGGTGGCGCTGGTGATACTCATGAGTCTCACCTTCGTCACAACAGCAATAATAGTGGCCCCTGCCCTGCCGGCACTGCTGAAGGGGATGTTCATCCCGACAATACCGGCCGGTGCAGTACTAACCCTCGTGGGACTCATCGGCACCACGGTGGTGCCCTATAACCTCTTCCTCCATGCCTCGGTGGTTCAGGAGCGGTGGCACAGTCCCTCCGACCTCCCCGAGGCAAGATTGGATCTCTCGGTGGCAATGGTCCTCGGTGGGGTGATATCTATGGCCGTCATAGTCACTGCCGCCGCTGCCTTCGCAGGAACAGGCACAAGTATCACCTCAGGAACTGAGATGGCGCAACAATTGGAGCCCCTCGCCGGCCGCTGGGCTAAGTACATCACAAGCATCGGCCTCTTCGCCGCTGGCATCTCTTCCGCCATCACCGCCCCAATGGCCGCCGCATATGCCACCGCAGGCATAATGGGCTGGAAACGCGACCTTCGTTCTGCGCGCTTCCGGATGGTATGGATGTTCATCCTCCTGGCAGGCGTCACCTTCTCAATGCTCGGATTCAAACCGGTCGAAGCCATCCTCTTCGCACAGGTCGCCAACGGAATACTCCTGCCCGTGATAGCCGTCTACCTCCTCGTGGTGATGAACAGCCGGAAGATAATGGGCGACAACGTCAACACTCTCCTCTCGAACATCCTCGGGGGCATCGTCGTGCTGACGGCAACAGGACTGGGTATCAGGAGCATACTGCACGTTATCGGAATTATCTGACATCAAAAATCATTAGGTAAGGGATCCTGAAGGGTTGGACATGCAAACCCTTAGCCGGTATACTTTTTTTATATACCTTTGACCTGGCATGAAAGCAATAAAAGGCACATTATACGTTGTATTTATTGTCTGCATTACTTACCAATTATCCAGACACGAATTGATTGCATTGCAATCTTTCGAAAAACCCCATACTGAATCTCCTGCAAGCAATAAGAATTGCAATTCCATTAATCATCCTGCCGGGGAAGAGGTTCATGCCGCATTAATAAAGATCTCAGGAATTTTTATCACTTCTTCTGACGTAAAAGTATTTCAGACCAATTCTCTTACACCTGTCAGCCTGAACTATTCTATCTGGCTTCCGCCTGACAACTCCCGGTTGTAATCATAAAGCACTCAGTCTTTGCTTAACATCTTGCAGCTTCCATTTTACGGCTGACCAATACTCCCTGATAATCGATCATGGAGTATGATTATGCTTAATTTAAATCTATAATACTGATAATAACGCACATCATGGGATTTGATGAATATTTCGAAAAGAAACGAAGGTATCAACCGGATTACCGGTTCCGCGATAAGCATTCAAAGCACGGGCATTATTACTCGCGGCATGAGAATGGCTATCATTCGGGGATAAAGTACTATTTGTACACGGCTCTGAGAAGCAGGCGTCTCAGAATCTTCGTGCTTGTTGTTTCAATTCTGATAATTATGCTTGTGGTTGGAGCGATAATCCTCCTTTTCCCGCTGATAAATAAAATGTTTGACTATATAAGTCAGAATGGCATACAGGGCGTAATTGATGCAATTTATGAATTCCTTAGTCAACTCTGGAAAGGAACCGGTAATTAGCATGATCGCTGTATGGTTAACCGTTTTAAAGGGAACCACGTCAAAACAAATGCATCCTGGAGGATATGGCAGGACTCAGAAAAGAAAGGTCATCCACAGGCCCTCAACTGAATTTTGATCCTTTTCCGGAATAACAAATTTGGTTAAACGCAATTAATTTGAATCACCGTAACGGGCAAATAAATAAAAACTGATCGAAAAGACACATGAAGAGTGGTAATTCAACCGGATTTCTGAACTGGCATTCTGCAGATAAGGAAACGGTTTTAGAGATATTAGGAAGTTCTGCATCAGGACTGACAAATGATGAAGCCGGCGAAAGGTTATTACGTTTTGGAGCCAACCAGATACAAAGAAAAACCAGGGACGGTATCGGCAGGTTACTGTGGCGGCAGATCAACAGTCCGCTGATATGGGTACTGATAGGGTCATCCGCAATTGCCGTCTCTATCGGGAAAGTTACTGACGGAATGGTTGTTATGGCGGTGGTAATCCTCAACACAATCATAGGCTTTATACAGGAATACAAGGCTGGAAAAGCAATAGAAGGGCTTAGGAATATGGTGCCTGAAAATGCTGCCGTATTGCGAAACGGACAATTTGTAACAATCCCGGTAAAGGAACTGGTTCCCGGTGATATTGTTCAGATCAGCCCCGGTGACCGGGTCCCTGCAGATATGAGGCTTCTTTATCAGAAAAACCTTTCTGTTGAGGAGGCTGCATTGACCGGTGAGTCAATCCCGTCAGAAAAATCGACTGACCCGGTTGAACCGGGAGCAGTTATTGGTGACAGGAAGTGTATGGTATACAGCGGAACTCTGGCCTCTTCCGGGACTGCCACGGCTGTAGTGGTGTCTACAGGCATGTCCACCGAGTTGGGTAAGATATCAGATATGCTTGGGGAGACAACAGACCTGGAAACTCCTTTAACAAAGAAACTTAAGGAAATAGGCAGGTATCTGACAATCGGAATACTCATTCTGACAGTCATAATCATTGTCTTAAGTACAATCAGGGCGAGTGGTCAGGGGATAGCGCCGGAAACTGCACTCAGGGATAGTTTGATGTTTGCAATAGCCCTGGCGGTTGGAGCAATCCCCGAAGGACTGCCTGCAGTGGTCACAATTGCACTCGCGATAGGGGTTCGCAGGATGGCAAGACGAAGGGCTATCATCCGGAAACTGCCTTCGGTTGAAACGCTTGGGAGCACAACCGTTATCTGTACAGACAAAACCGGAACTCTTACCAGGAATGAACTTACGGTAAATGAATTGTGGACAAACCTGCATGATTGCGCATTGTCAGGTGTAGGCTATAATCCTCACGGCAAATTCTCTCACAACGGAAGTGAGATAGAAAATGTCCCGGAAAGTATAATACTTTTGCTCGAAAGTGCGGTACTATGCAGCGATGCAGATATCCTTGAAAAAGGAGACGGATTCACATTTTCGGGTGACCCGACAGAAGTTGCACTGGTGGTTGCAGCATCCAAAGCCGGAATAAACGCTGACACCGCCCGGAAAAAATACCCCAGGATGGATGTGATTCCGTTCGATTCGGCCATTCAATATATGGCAACCCTGAATAAATCTGAAAGAAACAGGATTATCATGAAGGGAGCGCCGGAAGTAATTCTGAGGAGATGTTCCGAGTACCCGGATGGTACTGTTCTTAACCCTCATATCATCAATGGCAGGATCGAAATCCTTGGCGAAAAAGGTATGCGTGTCCTGGCTGTTGCTCAGAAACATCTTGATCACAATGATGCCTGGAACCTGACAGATGAAGATCTTGAACACGGGTTTCAGTTTGTCGGTTTCTTGGGAATGATTGATCCTCCGCGGGAAGAGGTCTATGATGCTATAAAATCATGTCATGAGGCCGGGATAATCGTTAAAATGATAACAGGTGACCACGCTTCAACCGCCCGGTCAATCGGAAACGCCCTGGGCCTTTCTGTTGACGGCAAGGTGGTTACAGGTGCTGAACTCTCACAGATGGATGATGGTAAGCTGAATGAGACTGTTAGCACGACCAATATCTTTGCAAGGGTGGCACCGGAACATAAGCTGAAACTGGTCAGGGCATTGCAAAGCTACAATCATGTTGTTGCAATGACCGGTGACGGTGTCAATGATGCACCATCGCTTAAACAGGCTGATATAGGTGTGGCAATGGGAATTACAGGCACATCCGTTTCAAAAGAATCAGCAGATATCGTGCTGGCAGATGACAACTTTTCAAGTATCACTGCTGCTGTTGAAGAGGGAAGACGGGTCTATGACAATCTGCTCAAATCCATAGCATTTTTGCTGCCGACAAATCTTGGATTGGCATTAATTATGATTTATGGAATACTGTTCTTCCCGTTCAACGCCATAACCAAAGAGCTGCTTCTGCCAATGTTGCCCACCCAGTTGTTATGGATCAATATGGTGGCTGCCGTAGCCCTTGCCCTCCCCCTTGCTTTTGAAAGCAAAGAGATCAACGTGATGAAACGCCCCCCGAGAAGATCATCCGAGTCACTGTTCAGTAAATACATTGTTATCAGGGTGGCAGTAGTGGCATTATTAATGGCTGCAGGTACAATCTTCCTGTTTGACTGGGAATACTCATATGCCCTTAAAAACGGCTTTTCCCCTTCCGAGGCCATACCCAGGTCGCAGACAATTGCAGTAACCTTTGTGATAATGTTCCAGGTATTTTACATGATTAACTCCAGGTCATTGAAGGAATCAGTCTTTAAAATCGGCCTGTTCAGTAACCGGACAATTTTTATCGGAATAGGTACTGTCCTCGTTTTGCAGACTGTATTTATCTATTCCCCCTTCTTCCAGGGTGTTTTTGGCACTGCTCCGCTTGATTCACGAGGTTTGCTGGTATCCGTATTAACCGGTTTCGTAATCTTCCCGCTGGTCGGATTGGAGAAATATTTAAGCAAAAAATATTTGACAATTAACAGTTGATGCAGATGGATTTTCCACAATACTTATATCAGAACCCGGGTGGCGAAACCATCATTTCTGTCCGGCCGATTCCGGCAGCACGGACCTGTGCACCTTCTGTGGCTGGCGAAGGAATCGTGATTCTTCCGGGATTGGAAGTATTACTTATTCTTGCTCATAATAACCTGTAATTCATAAATATAACACACGAAAAAAGTAATTCAATAACTCTTAAAATCAAATGCTATGAATTGTCCCGAATGTAACGTTAACCTTGTCATGTCTGAAAGACAGGGGATCGAGATCGATTATTGTCCCAACTGCAGGGGCGTGTGGCTCGACAGAGGGGAGCTTGATAAAATCATAGAACGCTCTGCCACGATCAGCGAAAACACCTCTTCCCCTAAAAGGAAAATACATGATGATCATGACTCCAGGCATCATGATTATTACAGGCACAGGAAGAAGAACTGGCTCGGTGATCTTTTTGACTGACCTGGCAGAGCTGATCAGCTGTCAGGTGCGCCCTCTGCAGGTCTTCCATGCAGAGGGCTGAATAATCAGGGATGACAATCAACATGGAAATATTCGGCTGATCTCTCCTGCTTCCCCGGGGACCTGATTCTGACAGGTATAGAATGAAGCTTACATCCCGCAACAAACTCTCTGTCTTCTCTCCCCTCCTCCCGGTGTCATATTCCCTTTGATCTGAAGACCGGCAGGCATAGTTCAAAAAACGGACCTTATCAGAACATCAAATAGTTTTTGAAGAAATTATTTGGAGATTATTTCAATTATATTTTACTTTGCATTTCAAAGTACTTTTAATGAAAGAGCAGCTGAACGTAATTGCACAACATCAAAAACAGAATTGATTACTTATTACAAAAACCTCAAAATGATGAAAAACAAGAGACTGATTATCATACTGGCAGCGATGTCGGTTATACTGCTTATCCCCTTCATCGCCATGCAGTTCACCGATGAAGTCGTCTGGTCAATAAGCGACTTCGCAATAATGGGCGTTTTGTTATACGGCACAGGTTTATTATGTGAACTTGTACTGAGAAAGGTGAAGACTGTGCAGAACAGGATTCTGATCTGCGGGGCTGTTGTGATTGCGTTCCTCCTTATCTGGGCAGAACTTGCAGTCGGGATATTCGGGACACCCTTTGCCGGATCCTAAAAAGTAATATTTTGCGAAAGACACCTGTTTGCGGTCCTTTATGCAAAAAATCTCTCCAGGTTGTTGTTCATCGCTAAAAGCTATTCTTACTGTTTTTCCCCCGGTCATTGTACCAGGCCGGTAGAATTTACAGCATCCTATTTCCAGCCAAAGAGCAAAGACACCGTAGCGGGAAATAATTACCTTTAAATCAAAAAATGGGTAATTGGATCTATCAGCTCAGAATCACTTTAATTGAGTCAAGGCCCAGGATCTGGCGGAGGATTTTGGTAGAGGAGGACATACTTCTGTCAGAGCTTCACAAAGTCATACAGACCACTATGGGTTGGACAAATTCGCATTTGCATCAGTTCATAAAGGACGAAACCTTCTACACTCAAAAAATGCCTGGTGATGATTTATGGGAGGAGATGAATAATGTAGACTATAAAGGGATTAAGCTAAATGAGTTATTGCGTTTCGCAAAAAATACAATCATCTATGAATATGATTTTGGGGATGGCTGGATGCACGAAATACTGTTGGAGAAGTTTCTTAAACCGGATCCGGATGTTAGATACCCGGTATGCACTGATGGCGCCATGAAATGTCCACCCGAAGATGTAGGCGGAATGGGAGGTTACATGAGAATGTTAAGAGTCCTGCGAAATCCCAATAACAGAGAATATGAAAGCTTCATTAACTGGCTCGGAGGGAATTTCGACCATAAGGAATTTGACATTACAATGGTTAATAGACAATTGTCAAAGCGCAACTACGGACTCCCCCGGTACTAATGCAGACTCCCTCCAACGTGGAATAATCTGCATATATTCTTAATTGTCAGACTTGATCACCCAACCTCATCCGCTGTAATAAGAACTGACCTCGAAGGTACTGGCACAATTGGAATGATTCCAATTTTTGCCATTTTTTTAATATACTGGCGTTTTTTTGATTTCCAATATAAGCCAGATTTTATTATCTTTGGTAAAATTTTAATCCAGTATGGCTAAGGTATTAGAAAATAAATTGATCGAAGAATTCAAGGCCAAAGAATCATTTACCCGTGAAGAACTCCTTCGGTTCTACCGTGATTTCGAACCTGAGCTGAAAGAAGGAACCTTCGGGTGGAGGATATATGACCTGAAGAACAGGAATATCATTAAGCCTCTGAAAAGAGGATTATATGTTATTTCCC
>CAYYEH010000035.1:14330-26316 GCA_964470815.1 uncultured Rikenella sp. | reverse complement strand
AGGTGAGCGGCGGCGCGGCGCTCTGCGTCAGCCCGGCTGACGCAGGTGCCATAGCTGAGGCTATGGCACGCCTCGTCACCGACGGCGCGCTGCGCCGCCGCCTCACTGCCGAAGGACTTGCCAACTCGATGCGGTACACCTGGGAGGGCGCTGCCGATGCAATGTGGAAATCCGTAATGAAAGCAACCAGCAGGTGAGTCGGAGAAGTGATATTGCCGGAATATGGCTGAAACCCGGAACAAGGCCATCTGTGAAACTCAAAAGATACCCTGATGCTTAAGCCATTCTACCTTGACGGCATCAGGGAGGCCGGATGCGACGAGGCAGGCCGCGGATGCCTGGCAGGACCGGTCTATGCCGCCGCAGTGATACTCCCGAAAAAATACCGCAACAGGGAACTGAACGACTCCAAGAAACTGACAGCCAGGCAGCGTGAGAGGTTGCGTGACGAGATCATCTCCGCAGCCGCGGCATGGAGTATCGCATCATGCTCCAACAGAGAGATAGATGAGATGAACATACTACGCGCTTCCATAACCGCCATGCACAGAGCCATCGCAGGCCTGAAGGTCACACCTCTTCTCCTGCTCATCGACGGCAACCGCTTCTATACCTACGGTGAAATACCCCATCATGCCATCATCCGCGGTGATGCCACCTATCTCTCCATCGCCGCCGCCTCAGTCCTGGCAAAAACCGAGCGTGACCGCCACATGGAGGAGCTTGACGCCCTCTACCCCTGCTACGGATGGAGACACAACAGGGGATACCCCACCCCCGGGCACCGAAAGGCAATAGCAGAAAGAGGCCCAAGCCCTTACCACCGCCTTTCCTTTAACCTGCTTGACCTCCAGGGAGAACTCCCTTTCCAGTAACAGTCTATAATTTATTCTCATCGACAGCCAGAACCACCTGCCCTGTATCCCGGGGAATCCCTTTCTTATAAATTGTTAAAATCAGTTTTTCAAAAAACGGATTTTAATATCTTTGGCACTTCGCAAAAATTAATTACACTACAGACTATGAGAAAACTGTTGGCAATTATTGTTATCCTCGTTACCTTCTCAGCCTCCCAGGCAAGAGCTGATGAAGGCATGTGGCTTCTGCCCCTTATTGAGAAGCTCAATATCGGCACAATGACCGAAATGGGTCTCAAACTCACCGCGGAAGATATATACAGCATCAACCAGGCAAGCCTTAAGGATGCCATCGTCATCTTCGGCGGCGGTTGTACGGCTGAAATCGTTTCACCACAGGGACTGCTCCTGACCAACCACCATTGCGGTTACGGCCAGATACAGAATCACAGTACCGTTGAACATGATTATCTCAACAACGGTTTCTGGGCAATGTCAAAGGAAGAAGAACTTCCCAACCCGGGCCTCTCGGTCACCTTCCTTGTACGTATTGACGATGTCACCGGCAGAGTCCTTGGAAAGGTAAAACCTGACATGACCGAAGCTGCACGCCGCGAAGCCATCCAGGCGGAAAGCTCAGCCATATCGGCCGAAGCAATAAAGGGAACCCACTACAATGCCCGCGTACAGCCTTTCTATGGCGGAAACCAGTATTTCCTGCTTGTTTATGAGGTTTACTCTGACGTGAGACTCGTTGGCACGCCTCCCAATTCAATCGGTAAATACGGACATGACACGGACAACTGGATGTGGCCGCGGCATACAGGTGACTTCAGCGTCTTCAGGGTCTACATGAGCCCCGACGGCAAGCCGGCACAGTACTCAAAGGACAATGTGCCCCTCAAACCGAAGCACTACCTGCCTGTTTCAATAAAGAACCTGCAGAAGAACGACTTCGCCATGGTTATGGGTTATCCCGGCACAACAACCAGGTACATGACCTCTTACGAGGTTGACGAGGCGATGAAGATCACCAACGCCAACAGGATCAAGGTCCGCGGCCTGCGCCAGGAGATCTGGATGAAAGATATGATGAAAGATCCGAAGATAAACATTCAGTATGCGTCCAAATATTCAGGATCATCAAACTACTGGAAGTTTTCGATCGGACAGAATGAAGGGCTTACACGCCTCCGCACCGCAGAAAAGAAAGCTGCTTTTGAAGCCGGATTCATGAAATGGGTTAAGGCTGACGCTGCCCGCACCTCCAAATACGGAAACGCACTCTCACTGATTGAGAATGCCGTAAAGGGAAGGGCCGAGAAATACAATGCACTTCAGTTCGGACAGGAAGCCTTCAGGGGATCAATGGAGATGATCGGCTTTGCCGGCCAGATGACCGCGCTCGAGGAAGCTCTTGCAGGCAAGGACAAGGAGAAGATTGAAGGCATGATCAGCAGGCTTAAGAGAAGTATGGAAACCTTCTACGGCGATTATAACTATCCGACTGACCAGGCAGCCACAAAGGCGATGATAAAACTCTACAGGGAGGATATTGACTCCAGATTCTGGCCCTCATTCTACACAAGGATCGATACAAAGTTCAGGGGCAACGTTGATGCCTTTGTTGACAACATCTTCGCAAAATCAGTTTTCACCACCCCGGAGAAACTGAGCGCTTTCCTTGAGGCACCCAGCCTTAAAGTGCTTCAGAAAGATCCTGCATTTATCGTTGCAAAATCAATCGACGAAGTCAGGACTGCCCTCCAGAAGGATATCTCAGGATTCAATGATGACCTCGCCAAAGGACAGCGTCTCTTTATGGCCGGTGTAATGGAATACCAGCCTGACAAGACACAATATCCCGATGCCAACTTCACCATGAGACTCACTTACGGCCAGGTACTTGACTATTACCCGTATGATGCAGTTCATTACAACTGGTATACAACACTTGACGGCGTTGTGCAGAAGTACAGGCCGGGCGACTATGAGTTTGACCTTCCGAAGAGACTCATCGATCTGAACAACAAAAGGGAGTATGGCCGTTATGCCTCCCCGGATGGTTACATGCCCGTCTGCTTCATCACCAACAATGATATCACCGGCGGTAACTCCGGCAGCCCGGTCATCAATGGCAACGGTGAACTCATCGGACTGGCCTTTGACGGCAACTGGGAGGCAATGACCGGTAACATTGCCTTCGAACCTGACCTGCAGAGGTGCATATGCGTTGACATCCGCTACGTGCTCTGGGTGATTGACATCTATTCAGGCGCAGGATACCTGCTTGAGGAGATGGATATCAGGAATTAGCAGGCCGCTTCGTCATCTTGCAGAGAAAGCTGAGAAGGAGCCAGATTGCAGGCTGACACAAGGCAACAGACAATAGTGAAAAAGGGGCTGTCCCAACGGGGGCCTCTTTTTCTTTTAATCACAATGCTGTATTGACATACAGGTCCACAAACCCTGATTCATTGCCAACCATACCGCCTATGGGCATTGTCCTACCTGCAATCTGGCTGCTCGCTCAAAATGCCCCCCGGGCATTTTATTCACCCTCGCCCCTCTCTTGCCTATTGCCTCCTAAAGTGCTACTTTTGTAAAAATTTCCGGATGCAGATCAATTTTCTTGACATAGTAGCCACATTCATGGTGCTGTTTGCCATCATCGATATTCCCGGATCGATTCCGATCATTTTGGATATCAAGGCAAAAAGTGGCAACATTCATCCTTTGAAGGCCACTCTTGTCTCACTTGCAATATTCCTCGCCTTCCTGATATTCGGTGAGAAGCTTCTCGGGATTTTCGGCATTGATGTAGGTTCATTTGCCATAGCAGGATCATTTATTATATTCCTTCTTGGCATGGAGATGGTGCTGGGAGCTGAATTCTTCAAGCATGACTCCCCGGGAGGGGGAACGATAGTACCCATAGCCTTTCCTCTTATTGCCGGAGCAGGTTCAATAACCACCATACTCTCCCTGAGAGCTGAATATGCCACAATAAACATACTCATCGCCCTCCTGCTGAACATGGTGATTGTTTTTATAGTCCTGAGGCTCACCTCCAGGATAGAAAGGCTTCTGGGCCCCACCGGGCTGCATATCCTTAAGAAGTTTTTCGGCATCATCCTGATTGCCATTGCCATCAGGCTGTTCATAAACAACACCGGCATTATTCTGCCTGAATGAGCAAGGAGGAGATAACCATCTATACCGACGGCGCCTGCAGCGGCAACCCCGGTCCGGGAGGCTACGGGGTGGTGCTGATATCGGGTCGTCATCGCAAGGAGCTGTCGCAGGGATTCAGGCTTACAACCAACAACCGGATGGAACTGCTGGCAGCCATCTCAGGGTTGGAAGCCCTTAAACATGATGGTCTTACCGTCAGACTTTATACAGATTCGCAGTATCTCGTAAATGCGGTTAATAAGGGATGGCTCTTCACCTGGGAATCGAAAAGGTTTGCCAGGAAAAAGAACCAGGATCTGTGGATACGTTTCCTTGAGGTGTACCGGCGCCATCGTGTGTCACTGTCCTGGGTGAAGGGACATAATAATGATCCTGAAAATGAACGGTGTGACACCCTGGCTGTGGCTGCCTCAAAAGGCCCGGTGCTTCTTGAGGATGAAGGCTACCGGCCGGAAGGTGACACTGAAGAACTCATCTGAGTAAGCAGGGAATTTTTGACTTTGATAAAAAAAGCACAATTTTGCACAAAAGGGGAAAAATGAAAAGTTTCATACACAGAGCCACCGAACTTACACCGGAAATAATCCTTGCTCCTGAAGAAAACAGGTTCATCATCTCAGGCAAGTCAGCCCCTGAAGATGTCAGAGGACTGTATTATCCCGTGGTTGAATGGATGGAGGCATTCGCCGCAGAGATAAAGACCAGGCACAACTATACTGACAGCAGTCCCTTGCGCCTGAAACTTGACCTGGAATATTTTAATTCTTCATCTGCCAAATTCCTTCTTGATGTGCTGAACTTCATGCGTGACCTGAATAATGAGGGTATTCCTGTTGATGTGGAATGGCACTATGATGAGGAGGATATAGACCTCCGCGAGGCCGGAGAGGATCTCTCGCTTCTCTGTGAACTTACTTTCAGGTATTGTCCCAAGACAAGATGAACACCCGGAGAGGACCGGCAGAACTGTACAATCTGCTTGATTCACTGCAGATTCCCTTCGAGTATATCGAGCACCCTCCTGTCCCTACCGTTGAGGAAGCTATGAAGTACTGGTCAGAAATTGACTCCGGCCACTGCAAGAATATATTTTTCCGCAATCACAAGGGTGACCGCCATTATCTTGTAATACTCCACTACAATTCAAAACTGAATATCAGGGAGCTGGAGCAGAAACTCCGCCAGGGCAAGCTCTCCTTCGCCTCTGACCGGAGACTGATGCAGTATCTCGGACTAACCCCCGGCTCGGTCTCCCCCTTCGGCCTCATCAATGATCACACCCGTCACGTACATCTCTTCATAGATAAAACTCTCCTAAGTCATGATCGGCTCTCATTTCATCCCAACACCAACACAGCTTCCCTGATCATCCCCCGTGAGGGGCTCTTCAGGTTCCTCGCCCATACCGGCAATACATACGAATTCTTCTGAAACCACTTTCATCGCTTCTCCGGCATCGTGCCTGCCATATTCCTTTTCATGCCGGCCATGGTTATCAGTTTGTCTTATTTCCATTAATTTGACAATCCGGCGTACACCACCTTAACGGTAACCGCCAATTCCGGTAACCTGAGGATATCTGGACCCCGGATGCATTCCTCCGGGACAGGTTTCGCCATTTACCGGTTATTTTTTGCCATTAACCGGAAATGATTTCATTTTTTCCTGCCATTTATCATGGTGATGCAGCAATAGACTCAGGCGTACAGTCTTTTCTCCGGACTTGCACCTATAACTAAAACTCATTACTGCCATGAAAAGAATTGCATTAACGCTTGCAGTGCTGATCCTATGTACTTATGGAGGAGCCAGGGCGGGCAGCCTGACTGAAAGAAGGGGAAAGGTTCGGGCTGACAGCCATGAACCCAAACGTGAAGGTTCAGCCGGGAGTACCAGGAGTGCCGTAAAGAACAGCACCCGGCCGGCCGGACAGAAAGAAACTGGAACTGCAAACCAGGACTCCATTCAGAAAAAAACCTATTGCGCTACTTTTGTAACCAATCCACCGGTCATCGACGGATCAATCGAAGACGAAGCCTGGCTGAACGGAGAATGGCAGGGCGACTTCACCCAGTTTGAGCCTCACAACGGAGCACCAGCCTCACAGAGAACTGAATTCAAGATCCTTTTCGACGACAACAACATCTACGTGGCGTTCAAAGCCTACGACACCAATCCTGACAGCATTGTACGGCGGATATCACGAAGGGATAATGGTGACGGTGATTTTGTAGGTGTCGGCTTTGATAGCTACCATGATCTCCAGACCGGATTTGCTTTCATGACCAACGCCGCCGGTGTCAAGAATGATTTCATCTGGTCACAGGACGGCCGTACGGAGGATGACACATGGGATCCCATCTGGTTTGCAGGAGCCAGAATATATGACTGGGGATGGGCTGCCGAGATGAGAATACCTCTCACCCAGCTTCGCTTCAGGATATCTGATGACGGTGTATGGGGTCTGGAAATATTCCGGCGTCTCTTCCGGAACCAGGAGATGTCTGCATGGCAGCCTATTGACAGGAACGCTTCAGGCCTGGTGCACAACTTCGGGAAACTTACCGGCCTGACAGGCATTAAACCAAGAAAACAGGCTGACATAACCCCCTTTGTGGTGGGAAGCCTTGAAACCTTTGAAAGAGAAGATGGCAACCCCTTTGCAACAGGAAAAGCCTGGAAATACAACGGAGGCCTTGACGCCAAGTTCGGCATCACCAACAATATGACACTTGACCTTACCGTCAACCCCGATTTCGGACAGGTTGAAGCTGACCCTTCCGAGGTAAATCTCACCGCCTATGAGACATTTTTCCAGGAGAAGAGGCCCTTCTTCATCGAAGGCAATAACATCACAAGCCTGAAAACAGGGGTTGGTGATGGTGACCTGGGATTTGACAATCTCTTCTATTCGAGAAGAATCGGTAGAAGCCCTCATCTAGGGGCAGAGACCGAAGAGAACGAATTTGCACGTGAACCACGCGTTACCCCGATTATCAGCGCAGCCAAGCTGACCGGTAAAACACCGGAAGGCCTTTCGGTGGGAATCGTTGAGGCGGTGACTGCTGAAGGAAGGGCAGTGATAGATTCGCTCGGTGAGAGAAGTGAGCAGACAGTGGAACCGCTGACCAACTACTTCGTCTCAAGGATATCAAAGGATTTCGGGGGTGGCAGGACTATAATCGGAGGAGCCTATACAAACACGTACCGCTTCCTTGACGCCAGAGGAACGGAGGAGCTTGTAAGAAGCGCCAACACAGCCGGGATCGACTTCACACATTTCTTCGGAGAGGAAAGGAAGTGGATGTTCACCGCAACTGCCGCAGGGAGTAACCTTAACGGCAGCCAGGAGGCAATTGAAAAGGTACAGCGTTCATCGATCCATTTCTACCAGAGACCCGATGCAGACTATATTGAGGTAGACCCAACCCGTACCAGCCTGAACGGTTACGGCGGCAATATACAGGCCGGCAAAGTGGGCGGAAAATGGAACTTCACCGGTTTTGCATACCTGAAATCACCGGGGTTTGACCTCAATGACGTGGGTTACCTTCAGAGCGCCGATGCAATCTATGCAGGTCTCTGGTCAGCCTACAGCTTTGACAAGCCTTTCAGTATCTTCAGGCGGATAAGACCCAATGCCAACCTTGTTGGTATTTGGGACTTCGGCGGCACCCATCTTGCCACCAACGGAAACCTCAGCTTCTATATCCAGTTCAAGAACCTCTGGTGGACCAACTACGGGGCCAGTTATCGTGGAAACTCATTATCAACAACCCTTCTCAGGGGAGGTCCCATTATGATAAATCCATCATACCTCAGCTGGTGGTTTAACCTGGGATCCAGCAGCTCAAGGAGCGTCTATGCAACAGCCTATGTCAACGGGGGTATTGGAGGCGAGAATGCCTCTGAGAGATACACGGCCGGCCTTGATCTCACAGTCAAACCCGGCAGGTCATTTACCGCTACTCTTGCTCCATCCTATTCAAGGAACTGGAATGAAATTCAATATGTGACACATACCAGTGAAAGTGACCGGTACATTCTGTCGCGGATAGACCAACAGATTGTCAGCATGTCTGTGAGACTGAATTACAATATCACCCCGGAGCTGACTGTCCAGTACTGGGGACAACCTTTCCTGGCGGCAATGGACTACAGCAGATTCAAGGCCGTTACCGATCCGAGGGCAGAGTCTCTGTCTGACAGATATCACCTGATAACAGACGATGAGATCACTTATGATGCTGATGAAAACAGATACTCGGTTGATGAAGATGGCGATGAAATCTCTGACTACACCTTCAGGAACCCTGACAACAACTATGACCAGTTCCTTTCCAATCTTGTGGTCAGGTGGGAGTTCAGGCCCGGATCAACCCTTTTCCTGGTCTGGTCGCAGACTCGCAGTTACAATGACAATACGGGATCATTCTCCCTTGAACAGAATCTCAACAACCTGTATACTGCAGAAAAACCATATGATGTCTTCCTGGTTAAATTTACTTACCGTTTCGGTTTGCGCTGAACGTCTCTGAAAGCAGGTCCGGAGGAGCGGTGGATTAATGTCCGCCGCTCTTTTTTTTGCCTGTTCTTCCAATTAATCTGCCCTGAATTATTTTTGTTTAACTTTGTGTTACTTTACTGTCCCTTAAACCCCTGCCATGAAAAGTACCCTGCTGATTCTTCTGCTGCTGCCCGCTGTTGTACTATCCGCCCAGGATTATGAAAAGAAGGTTTATACAGCATCCCGGACGAATACTCCGCCGGTAATAAACGGTGATCTTGATGACAATGCATGGTCGGAAGGTGAATGGGGAGGTGACTTCATGCAGTTTGAACCCTATGAGGGTGCTGCGCCAAAGCAAAAGACAGAGTTCAAGATACTTTATGACGACAATTACATTTATGTGGCACTGAAAATGTGGGATACTGCTCCTGACAGCATTGTTGCCCGGATGACCAGGCGCGATGATATTGACGGTGACCAGGTTGTTGCAGCATTTGATTCCTACTTTGACCAGCGTACTGCATTCGGTTTCGGCGTAAGCGCTGCCGGCGTCAAGGGGGATCTTATCTGGACAGATGACGGCATGAATGAGGATGAAACATTTGACCCGATATGGTACGTTAAAACAGGCATTTTTGACTGGGGATGGGCCGCCGAGATGAAAATACCCCTTACCCAGCTCAGGTTTGCCAACAAGGAGGAACAGGTCTGGGGCTTCGAAATCATCAGGGAGATTTACAGGCATAACGAAACCGATCTTTGGCAACCTATTGCACGAAATGCGTCAGGACTTGTTCACAATGCAGGGCTCCTTCACGGGTTGAATGATATTAAACCGAGGAAACTGTTTGACCTCACCCCCTATGGTGTTGCCAGAATTGAAACCTATGAAGGAGAAGAGGGAAACCCCTGGTATGACGGCACCGACATAAAAGCGAATGCAGGTCTTGACGCAAAGATAGGAGTGACAAACAACATGATCCTTAGTCTTTCACTGAACCCCGACTTCGGCCAGGTTGAAGCAGACCCCTCAGAAGTTAACCTGACAGCCTTCGAAACCTACTTCAGCGAAAAAAGACCATTCTTCATAGAAGGACGGAATATAACATCATACAACCTGGGAATAGGTGACGGAGATGAGGGCAATGATAACCTCTTTTATTCAAGACGAATAGGAAGAAGGCCTTCAATGAGTCACTCCCCGGACGAAGATGAATTCGCCTGGACCCCGGCGTTTACACCCATCATTGGAGCAGCCAAACTGACCGGCAAATCAGCCGGAGGCCTCTCTGTGGGAGCCATAGAGGCAGTGACCGCACAGGTTAACACAAGAATATACAATGAACTCACTGACGAGACATCATTTATCACTGCAGAACCACTCACAAATTTTGCCCTGGGAAGGGTCCAGAAAGACCTTAACGGAGGAAAAACAATTGTCGGTGGTATGCTGACAAGCACTATCAGACAACTGGATGAGACCACACAGGATTACTTTCACAAATCAGCCACTACCGGCGGACTCGACTTCACACAGTACTTCGGTGACATGAACTATATCATCCAGATCCGCACCGTTTTCAGCAATGTTTCAGGTACGGAAGATATGATTGCGCGAACACAGCGCTCAGTAATACACAACTTCAGACGGCCGGATGCTGATTACACCGAATATGACCCGACCCGGACATCACTGAGCGGAACGGGAGGTAACCTCATGGCCGGAAAAATAGGAGGAAACTGGCAGTTTCTGTACCTCTCGGCATGGAAATCCCCGGGCCTTGAACTGAATGATATCGGATACATGCAGGTGGCCGACCAGTACCTGGGAGTCGGTGTGATTAATTACAGTATCTACAAGCCCTTCGGTATCTTTAACAGGCTTAATTTCGGCACAAACCTGATTCACCTGAACGATTTCGGAGGAAACCTCAATTTAGTGGGAATTTCCGGTTCATCATCGGCACAATTCAAAAACCTGTGGTCTTCATTCATCAGCGGACAGGTTAACAGTCCTGAAAAGGACAACCTCATGCTGCGCGGAGGCCCGATGATGAAGATGCCGGGAAATATGTACATAGGGGGTGGAATAAACAGCAACTCAAGAAAAAAGCTTGCAGGTGAGCTTGACTTCAGGTTTAACAGAACATTCCAGGATGTGAGTACTGCTTACAATATCAGTTTCGAGGCAGAATACCGGCCGATAAACACCCTTACCATCAGTGTTGAACCTGAATGGAGCAGGACATTGAACAATATGCAGTATGTTGCAACCAGGTCACTGACCAGCGGCGTTTACACCCCCAGGTATATCTTCGCCTCCATTGATCAGAAAATACTGAGCATGTCACTGAGGATCGATTACAATATCACCCCTGATCTCACAATCCAGTACTGGGGACAGCCATTTTTCGGATCAGGGTCTTATGGCAACTTCAAGCACATAACAGATCCGGTTGCGGATGAGTTTGGTGACAGGTATGAAATTTTCAGCCCGGCACAGATAGAATATCTGAGCGGGAACAATGAATATGCCATAGATGAGAACCAGGACTCATGGGTTGATTACACCTTTTCGAACCCCGACTTCACCGTCAGTGAGTTCCTTCATAACCTGGTTGTCCGGTGGGAGTTCCTGCCCGGGTCAACCGCCTACCTCGTATGGTCTCAGACGCGCGAGTACTCTGACGGCGACGGCCGGTTCGATTTCGGCTCACAGGCCGGAGGCTTGTTTGGAGATACCAAACCCCATAATGTATTCCTTGTAAAATTTTCTTACAGATTCGGACTATGATGTACAATACCTGTCCCTGGCCGTCAGATGACCCCCTGATGATTAACTATCATGACACAGAGTGGGGTGATCCGGTTCATGATGACATGAAATGGTTTGAGCACATAATCCTTGACGGTGCACAGGCAGGCCTCAGCTGGAAAACGATCCTCCACCGCCGGGAAGGATACAGGAATGCCTTTGACGGGTTTGACCCTTCAAAAGTGGCACTCTATAATGAAGCCAGATTTAATGAATTGATGAATGACGAAGGTATCATCCGCAACCGGCTTAAGATCAGGTCAGCCATCACCAACGCGAAGGCATTTATAAAGGTACAGGAGGAATTCGGAAGCTTTGATGCATACATCTGGCAATTCACTGATGGCAAGCCTGTAGTAAATCACTGGAAAAGTCTCGGCGAGCTGCCGGCACGTACTCCCCTGTCAGATCTTATTAGTAAGGACCTGAAAAAGAGAGGATTCACCTTCGTGGGATCAACTATCTGCTATGCTTTCATGCAGGCGGCCGGGATGGTGAATGACCACCTGGTCACCTGTTTCAGACACCCGTCAGTGAATTTACCCTGAAACTTTGTGGTATACTCCCGGGGGAGTGTCATCTGGAGGAAACCACTACCCGTTTCCATAG
>CAYYEH010000035.1:0-14230 GCA_964470815.1 uncultured Rikenella sp. | reverse complement strand
GTGGTATACTCCCGGGGGAGTGTCATCTGGAGGAAACCACTACCCGTTTCCATAGTCATGAACCTCCCGGGGGCAGAAGTCTCCGGTCAGAAGATATATCCCAGTTCCAGGGTGATGAACCTCCCGGGGACAGAAGTCTCCGGTCAGAAGATATATCCCAGTTCCAGGGTGATGAACCTCCCGGGGCATACGGCACCCTTGCTGTCATAAAACCTTGTGTCAAGAATGTTCTGAACCCCGAGGTCAACAGAGATCTTTTCAATGAAAACCCTTGAGAGCCTCATGTCAACGGAGACATATGCCGGGTAGCGGTCACTTCCGATTACCTCATCAAAGATGTTCTGGTCATTGGCCCACATTTCACCCTGGTACCTTGCCACCACTCCTGCGTTCACAAACCTGTTGTTCCAGCGTGCCGAAAGGGAAAGGGTTGATGACGGCACATCGGTCAGGTGGTTGCCGGTAAGATCAATGGGGTCACCGGTATCAAGCGGCCTGTACCCGGAAATCACCGAATAGCTGTAGCCATAGGCAGCACCCAGGAATATCGAAGAATTCACCGGATAGCTCAACTCTGCCTCAGCGCCTGTTATCTCCACCAGCGGTATGTTTGTCCTGACAAGTATCGGCCTCAGCCCGTAACCCATTTCAATGGAGTCGCCCGTATTGACATAGTAGAGAAAATCCTTTCCTGTTGAGTAATATGCCGAGAGCGATGCCTTCAGCCTGCCGGCGATGGTGATGTCGCCTCCGGCCTCAAAATTGGTAAGATATTCCGGTCCTGCATCGGGATTTGCCAGCTTGAATCCGCCCCTGATGCGACCAGACCTGCAGAGGTCATCCAGCACCGACGGCCGGAATCCCCTGCCGGCGGAGGCATAGAGACGCAATCGCGGTGACGGGGTGTAATTGATGGCCAGTTTCGGGCTCAGGGCACCCCAGGTGACATCTTCCATATCACGGTCCTCAATATTTTTCATGAAGACTGTTTCTGCCGAAGGTGTATCGATATAGAATGCGCCGTCACGGAACATTGAAAGGTCATACCTGACGCCGGCTGTAATGCTCAGCCGTTCAGGCAGAAGTGCAAAGGCCTCCTGAAGGTAAAAGCCTGCACTAAGCATCCTGCCACGGTTGTAAACGATGTCGGTAGATGAATAGTAGACATCTGCAGCATCAACGCTGCCAGCCTTCAGGTCAGTTCCGGCAGTCAGGCTGTGACGGCTGCCTGCCTTCCACCTGACGGATGACAGAATCCCGGCATCGAACCTCTCTGACAGCACTTTATACCAGGTGTAGTCATCCTTCATGTACTCATTGACCTTTTTATAGTCCTCCTTTAGCCAGAACAGGCTTACATCAGCCGACAGGCGGCTGCGCTCAACGCTGTACCTTGTTCTGAACTGGTATGTATCGTGGTCAGTGGTGTTTCCGTGAGGCTGATATACCAGCTCACCCGTACCCCGCCTGTCATTGTAGGCAATGAAATCGGCCTCGATGAACTCTCCCTTCCTTATATTGTAGCCGGCCTTGAGACTGCCTGAATATTCCTGCATATCTGATGCAACGATAAACGGGTTTGCAGCCTGGTCAAATTCCGACTGGGTTATGTAGCCCTCGCTCTGGCGGTAAAAGCCGTTAAGGAGGTAGTAAAAACCCTTCTCTGTACCCGGATTCAGCTTCTGCCCGAGGCTGATCCGCCCGTTAAAGGTGTTGTAGGTGCCGTAGCCGGCTGACACCCTGCCTGATAATCCTCCTTCAGGCCTGCGGGTGATGACATTTATGGCCCCTCCCATGGCGTTGCTTCCGTACATTGATGATGCAGGCCCCTTCACCACCTCGATGCGATCGACCATGGCCGGGTCAAGCAGGTTCCAGTTAACCGAACCGCCATCTGATTTGTTTACCGGCACCCCGTCTATCATCACCAGAACCCTGGCCTGTTCGTTGCCGCTGAGACCACGCATGGTAACACTGGATTTATGCGAGAAGATGCCGAATGAGCGGCTTACATTCAGGCCGGGCACTGTTGACAGCATCTCATCTACTGTTGTAACCGGTCTTGACCCAATTGCTGCCGAACTGATCAGGGTGACACGTGCCGGGACATCTGCAATACGGCTTGAGCCCCTGTTGGCGGTGACGATCACCTCACCGGCGTCAATGATCTCCTCCTCAAGTGCAAAACTGACATTCACCCAGCTTCCGTCGGTTACCTCCACCTGTACTGTCCGGGGTTTATACCCGAGCATTCTTGCTTCCAGGGTATGGCTGCCTTCCGGAACCAGTTCAAAAAGGAAACTTCCGTCAGCACCTGAGGTCACACCCCTTGTATCATCCAGAATAACTGCAACATCGGAGAGCGGACGGCCATCCGGGCCGCCGGTAATCCTGCCGCTGACAGTACCCTGGGCAGAGACCCCGGTTATACAGGCCAGAAGAAGAATTGCAGAAAGTATTAATCCTGAAGGCTTCACTTTATCCTTATAACTAAATTCTATTTCTGAATCTTGATTGCTATCTCCATCTCCCCGGAAGGAGTTTCATCAGCATGTATGACCTTGATCAGGCCATATTTACCGTCCGCAGTGCGGAACGGAACAACCTTCCCGGTGAAGGCGAACTTTGACTGGCCGCTTACACTGCCAGGCCGGTAGGCATTGACCAGGAGGCTGTCATTGGCTGCCTCGTCAAATTTCGCCACAGTGACGAGGTTGTTGTCGGAGGTATAATAATCATACAGGGTCTGGTTTCGCACACCCCATGATCCAAACATGGGATAATATGTCAGAGCCGAGGCATAGGCAGGGCAGGTCAGCGTCGGTGATGAGGTGCCGGAAGTAAGGTACCAGAATGCAGCCATGTCAACAGCTGCCTCGTTGCCTGCAACACCGGCTGCATCCCATGCTGCGCCTGTGTGGAGGTCCACAAAATGAGGCAGTGAGGAGTTGTTTTGCAGCCCGATCCTGACAGACGGATGGTAGTTTATCCCGCCCCAGGCTGACCCGGCTCCCTTAAGTACGGTCAGTGAAACCGATGCAGTATCACGGTATGAATTCATCACTGAAAATACCCATCGTTCAACCTGCCCGTAGCCTCTCGTGTAGGTAAGGGTAGTATCAAGACCGCCATAGCTGACGTACATTCCCCTGTCAGCCTCTGTAATGGCCACACCGTCAGAGATCCTCTTTACAACAAGATTGGTAATTGCCCCACCACCGCCGGAAACAGTTATCCCGAACCTGAGACTGCCTCCCGGTGCCACGGCAGAACCGTCAGCGGTAAACTCACTGCCGGACATGAGCAGGATCAACGGAGTGGTCTCAGGCTCCTCCTTCCCGCAGCCGGTAAAAGCCAGGACTATGAGTAAAGCGACGGCCTGAGTCAGTTTTACCATGACAACCCTACCTGGTTTTAACGAGGAACTTAACCGAACCGTCAGTACCCTGAGTCACGGCGGTGGCCAGAAGAAGACCATATGTGCCGTCCTGTGTCTTGAATGCCCACACCTGTCCAACCTGAACATCCTTTGCCTTCTTGCGCGCATTATCACTGTCAAACGATGTCTCAATCAGTGCATCGCCGTTCTGAACGGCTTCAAACTGAGCCTGGGTCAGAGTGGTCTGAAAGAAATAGGTGGTGTTCTTTGTGCTCCAGTTATCGGGCATATCATCACCTGTGAAGATATCACGGATACCTGAACCCGGGGAAGCAAGTGCTATGTTGTTGCCGGTCTCAGCCTCATAGAAACAGAAAATGTCAATTACTGCGGGATTATCAGCAGCCTGGCTCATCGTATAAGTCTTGTTCTCAGCCAGAGAATAGAATCCCGGAATCGTAGTATTGGCCTGAGCGCCAAGTGTAACTGAAGGATCTTCCTTTCCCTTCTCACAACCTGAGACCATAACCGCAAACAGCGGAAGAATCATAAAGAGTTTAAATCTTGTTTTCATTTTGGTACAACTTTCTAAATCGTTATGCATTTGCTTTCATATCGCCGGCAAAGATAGCGTACCGCTTCCTCAAATAAATGATACATGTCATAAAATGACGATTTGTCAAACACTCGTGGTACATTTTTTGATGTTTATTAATTCTGAGGCGCCTCTTCATTTAATTCATTAACCTAAACTTACTATTATGAAGAGGAAAACAGAAAAGGTTCCCGGTTTTGATGATATTATCTTCCGGGATCGCAACAAGGAGTATGGTGCTTATGATCTGCGCCGGCGGTACGGTTCGACGATGAGCATCTCACTTGCTGCAGGACTGCTGATTGGTGCCTCATTCTTCCTGGTGCCCTATTTCACCTATGATCCGGTTGACTTCCAGCCAGGCAAAAGGATTGACGTCACAGCGGTGCCTGACGGTGATCTGCTGAATCCGCCCCCGCCGCCCGAGGCTCCTGAGCTGCCCAAAGCGCCTCCGGAAGCTTTGAACAGTCTCCGGCTGCTTCCCCCGGAAATGGTGGCTGACGGCCAGGAAACAGGAGACGGCTTACTCCCGACAGACCTGTTAAACCGGGAGATTACTGACGGTACCGCAAGGGATGAGATCCCGCCTGATCTTGCCAGTGCTGACCCGGTGGTTCCTGTTGAACCTGAACCATATGTGATAGTCCAGGAGATGCCGTCATTCCCGGGAGGCAACGAGGCCTTGCTCAGGCATATCATGGAGCAGGTAGTCTACCCGCAGGATGCCATTGAAAACCGGATACAGGGTACAGTATTGCTGCGGTTTGTTGTAAGCAGTACAGGAGAGGTAACCCGTGCAGAGGTCACCCGCAGCGTTGACCCCCTGCTTGACACCGAAGCCCTGAGGGTTATAAGTGCTTTACCGCGGTGGAAGCCCGGCAAGCAGGACGGTAACCCGGTTCCTGTCTGGTTCTCGGTGCCTGTTGTCTTCGTACTCAGATAAAATTCCTGTCGAGGAACCTGCGGAAATTATCGATATACTGTTCGGTGACCGGGATGCGAATCTCACCGAAGACAATGCGGCCGCGCTCTATAGCCCTGACTGTCACAAGGTTGACGATGAATGAACGGTGAACACTCAAGAACCGGTCACCGGCAAGCTCCGGCCAGGGGATTTTTTCACATAACCCTTTACCAGTTTCCTGTTCCCGGCTCGTTGGCGCTGCGGATGCCTTCTGCCACCTCGGGCAGGATGCCCAGACTGACATATACAGGTCTCACCAGTCGACGCAGCTCAGGCAGCCGCCTGTAGAATACCAGCGCCCCGGCGAGGCAGGCAGCGCCCCCGATAAAAATTGTCCACGGGGTACCTATCCATTTGGCCATCCAGCCTGCCAAAAGGCTTCCGAACGGCACTGTTCCCATCAGGGCCATTGTATAGAAGCTCATCACCCTCCCACGCTTGTCCTCATCGGTGATTGTCTGGAGTATTGTGTTGCTGGCAGCGGTCTGGGTCATCATCCCCAGCCCTGTAAAGAAGATAAGAAACATGGAGATGAAGAACGAAGAACTGAGTGACATTGCTATCAGGCCTGCGGACAGAAGCGCCGTGGCTGCCGGTATCAGCCGGCCCAGTCTGAGAACGGTATCACGTGACGCAAGATATATAGCACCAAGGAGTGCCCCCGCTCCGGCCCCTCCCATCAGGAAACCGTAGGTATGGGAGTCACCAAGCAACACCTCCTTTGCATATACCGGCATCAGCACCTGGTATGAAGCCCCCATGAAACTCACCAGTCCAAGGAGCAGAATGATGTGTTTTATCGGCGGGAAGCCAAAGGTGTAGTCAAGGCCCTCTTTCATCTCCCGGAAGATGGGTGTCCGCTCTTTCCTCTCCCGGGTAACCGGTACAACCATCATCATGAGGGAAACAATCACGAAGAGA
Source organism: uncultured Rikenella sp. (assembly GCA_964470815.1). Classification (GTDB taxonomy): domain Bacteria; phylum Bacteroidota; class Bacteroidia; order Bacteroidales; family VadinHA17; genus SR-FBR-E99. Next base: position 8,371 of record CAYYEH010000035.1, on the reverse strand, counting down.
TAACTGACCGCATTGATAAGGAAGCATGCACCTTCGCCCACCGAGGCAAGGACAATTCCTGCCACCGAGGGACCTATGAGCCTTGCTCCGTTGAACATCATCGAGTTGAGGGCTATTGCATTGCCGATGTCCTCCTTCCCGTTGACCATATTAATGACAAAAGAGTGCCTTGCGGGCATATCAAATGTATTGATGATGCCCAGGATCACACTCAAAACAATGATATGCCATATTTCGAGTGTACCGGTGAGGCTGAGCCATGCAAGTATGGAAGCCTGTATCATTGAGATGATCTGTGTGACGAGCATCACGCGGTAACGGCTCCAGCGGTCAATGAGTACGCCGGCAAAAGGGGCAAGCAGGAAAGAAGGAATTGAGCTGGCAAAACCAACAACGCCAAGCAGCACCTCCGAGCCTGTCATCCTGTATACAACCCAGGGCAGCGCTATCCGCTGCATCCAGGTGCCTATCAGCGATATGCTCTGCCCGCTGAAAAACAACCGGTAATTACGATGGCGAAGAGACCGGAAGATCGTGTTTATCCTTAATGACATAATTCCGTTCCTTTCCACTTCACTCTTTGTCAGGATATGATCTGTAATGGTAATTACAAAGGAGCCAGATACACATCCTGAAGGCCATGATAAGTGAATTCAGCCAGTAAAAGTAACTGTTAGGTTATTCTCTTCCGGCTTCGGAACAGAGAAATTTTACCACAATCTTAACAAAGTATTAACCTTAGGCGGTGGGGCTTTTTCCGGGGGATTTTCTAACTTGTGGAGTCAAAAAACACTAAAATGAAACCCATTCCGCGAAGACAATTCATCCGGGGCACTGCCCTGGCAGGAGGAGCTTTGCTATTCCTTCCCGGAATGCAGGGATGCAGGTTTGCGGATGCCAGTTCATCCGGAAACTACTTCCTTGGAGAATTCGGGATTGATGAAGCCCTCTGCAGCAAACTGCTTGCAAAAGCACTGTCAAAAGGCGGTGATTTTGCTGATCTCTATTTTGAATACACCGTCTCAAACTATCTTGGTCTTGAGGACGGGAAAGTGAACCAGTCATACGGTGATATCTCCCTGGGTGTGGGAATCCGTACTGTTAAAGGAGACCAGATCGGATATGGTTATACCCAGGTTCTTACCGAAGAATCGATGATGTCAGCAGCGGCTACTGCGGCATCACTGTGCGATATGACGGCGATACAGACTGCGACATCCTTCAGCAGGCTTCAGGCAGGGAATTATTATCCTGTGCCTGGCGGTTTTGATGGAATACCTGCACAGTCGAAACTGCCTGTTCTCCAACAGATAAATGAGAAATGCTTTTCCATATCGCCGGAGATCGTAAAGGTGAACGCCGGATTTCAGAGCAGTGTTAAACGTATTATGATGGCAACGAGTGACGGAGTTATGGCTGAGGATATCATTCCCGGAGGGTTCCTGTATTCGTCAGTGGTGGCTGAGAGAAACGGAAGACGGGAACAATCATTCTGGAACCTCGGTGGGCGTCGTGATTTCTCATTCTACGACGAGGGTGTCATAAATGAGGTGGCAACCAGATCAGTCAGCAACGCGATTAAGCTCTTTGACGCTATCCAGCCGCCGGCAGGAGAGATGCCTGTGGTGCTCGGGCCCGGTATTACCGGAATCCTGCTTCATGAAGCAATAGGACACGGAATGGAGGCCGACTTCAACCGCAAAAATACATCGACCTACAGCACTATGATTGGTAAAAAAGTAGCCGAACCCTTCGTTACCATCATCGATGACGGTACCAACATGAACCTGGCAGGCAGTCTTAATGTGGATGATGAAGGGACGCCCGGAAAGAAAACCGTACTGGTTGAAAACGGCATTCTAACAAGCTATATTCATGACAGGATTTCAGCAAAACATTACGGTGTAGAGCCGACAGGCAACGGAAGGAGGCAGGATTTTATGAACTACCCGATGCCTCGCATGCGCAATACCTATATGCTTGGCGCCGACGCAACGCCTGAAGACGTGATACGGGCCGCAGGCAACGGCATCTATGTGGAGGATGTGAGCAACGGCCAGGTCAAGATAGGCGAAGGTGACTTTGCCTTCTATGTATCACAGGGACGGATGATCGAAAACGGCAAACTGACTGCCCCGATCAAGGATGTGAATATCATGGGCAACGGACCGAAAATGCTTGCCAACATAACCATGGCTGCAAATGATCTTGAGATGAGCAGAGGCGGCGCAGGACAATGCGGCAAGAACGGACAGGGAGTGCCGGTATCATTCGGACTGCCCACATGCCTTGTCAAATCGCTTACCGTTGGTGGAACTGAACAGAAAGGAGGCCGGTCATGACTAAAATAAAAGATAAACAGATGAGCTTCCCCGAACTGGCCGACTGGGTAATAAGCCGGACACTGAAAGCCGGGGCCGGTGACTGCAAAGTAAGCCTCTCAAAGAGACGGGCAGTGGAAATTAATTATCGCAACCGTAAGCCGGAAGTGATCAAGGAAGCCACAACACAGGGACTGTACCTGGAAGTGTTCGCAAACAACCGCTATGCCGCCCAGTCAACCCCTGACTTCCGGAGGGGCACCCTTGAGACATTTATCAATGACTTGGTCGCCAATGCTGCCATAATGGAGGAAGATCCCTTCCGTACCCTTCCTGATCCGAAATATTATGATGGAAGAACCACGGCTGACCTTCAGCTCTCTGATCCCGGGTACGGGAAAATGACTCCTGAAGACAGGCACTCTATGACAAAGGCTGTAGAGGATGCATGCCTCAATAAGGGAGGAGACAGGGTCATCTCAGTCGAGGCAGGTGAATACGACGAATCGTACGAGGAGTATGTAAAGTCAAGCAACGGCTTTGAAGGATCGTCAAACGGTACTTACTGTAACGTCGGAGCCTCAATGACCGCCCAGGATGATGGCGATCGCAGGCCTGCAGGTTACAATTACATAGGTTGCCGATATATAACCGACCTCCCCCCGATGGAGGAAGTGGGTGCTGAAGCCGCAAGGAGAACCCTTGACCTGATGGGAGGAAAGAAAATTGAAACAACAAAGATCACTGTTATCCTTGAAAACCGGGGGGCAGGGCGTGTGCTGAACGGACTGGTCGGTCCGATGTCAGCAGGGAATATTCAACAAAAACGCTCATTCCTTGCCGATAAGAAAGGGAAACCGATTGGCAGCAGATTTCTTACAGTCATTGATGACCCGTTCATCCCGAGAGGGCTTGGTTCAAGATACTATGACGGCGACGGATTTCCGGCACGAAAACGCAGCCTGGTTACTGATGGCGTTCTGAATGAGTTCCTGGTAGACTGGTACTACAGCCGCAAACTGGGATGGGAACCTACTTCAGGGTCACTTTCTAACATAGTAATACCTCCCGGAACCCGCAGCCCGGAGGAAATTATAAGAGACCTCAAACGCTGTATCGTGATAACAGATTATATTGGCGGGAACTCAAACTCCACCACCGGTGATTTCTCTGTTGGCATAATAGGAAAACTATATGAAAATGGGAGCTTCGTTAAGAACGTTGCTGAAATGAATATTGCCGATAACCATATGAACTTCTGGAACAGACTTGTTGAGGTAGCCAATGACCCGTGGATCTATAGCCAGGGCCGGTTCCCAAGCCTGGTCATAGATGATGTAGTGGTGGCTGGAATATAAACTATACCAGGGAACCTGATAAATATGTACTATATCCTTTTTTACAAGACAGTAGAGAACTATATCGAGCTGAGGGCTCCGTTCCGCGGAGATCATCTAGACCTGGTTCATGAATATCATGACGACGGCCGCATAGTTATGGCCGGGGCCCTGGCAGAACCCGCAGATGGTGCCGTGCTGGTATTTCGTGGTGACTCACCGAAGATAGCCGAGGACTTTGTCAGCCGTGACCCCTATGTCAAAAACGGGCTGATTACAGAATGGTCGGTCAGGCCATGGATAGTGGTGACAGGATAGGATCAGGCTTTTTTACTAAAGCCTGCCTGTCCCCTTTTCATTTTCTTCCTGCCGCCTCAACCAGCTGACTGCCGGCCGGGTCTCCCGGATACCGGTCAGCCAGTTTACGGGCATATGTCATTGCCTTATCTTTTTTCCCGTGTTCGAGGTAGAAGGTTGCGAGAGCATACAGGTAATCATAGCTTCCCGGCTCCCTGTTCAATGCCTTCAAGAGATATTCCTCTGCCCGCACTGTGTTTCCCAGGGTATTCTCAAGCAGCCCGAGGTTGTACAGTATCCTTGTCTGCTCCGGCATCAGCTCAGCTGCCTTCAGAAAGTATTCCCTGCTTTCCTTATACCGTCCCTGTTCGGCAAGAAGCATGCCCAGGGAGCTGTTGAGTTCATGCAGACCCGGGTGATCCCTGATCAGTTCGCGCAGAAGCTTCTCAGCTTCGTCCTGCCTCCCCTGCTGGGCACAGACTGTTGCCAGATTCACCTTTGCCATGTAAAACCGGTCATCAACTCCCAGTGCTTCGCGATAAGCCGATTCAGCCCTTGCAAAGTCGCCTGCATTTGCATACATGATACCAAGATTGAACAGCCCACCGGGGAAATCGGCATTATAAAGATTGATCTCACGGTACTCATCCAGTGCGGCCCTTCGCGCTTTGCGTGCCGCCGGGCCCAGCTGATCATCCCTCACCTCCGAAAGCCTTATTGCAGCCTCGGCCCTTATTCCTTTCACAGGATCATTCAGCAGAGGCAACATAAGCTTCTCATATGATGCAATATCTGCCGGGTTGTAACTCATCACCGCAGTATGTCTCACCAGCGAGGCGGGGTCTGTCAGAGCCCTCTCCACGGCGCGGTTGCTCTCAGGGGTGTTGAACCGCCCGAGAAACCGTACAGCCGTAGCCCTTACCATCAGAGGAAAAAGTTCATTCTCTGTATACAGGATCAGTTCCGGAATCATGCTCATGTCTCCCTTCTCAGCCGCAGCGAATTTCTCCCCGTAGTGAGGCCTCGTGCGTTCGCCATACCATTTGAGGATATAGCTCTGAGACCAGGCAGTACTCTTGTCCTTATGGCAGTCATTGCAGGCATTCGGAGCGCCTGTCTTTGCAGTCAGATCGGGCCGGGGGATCCGGAAGCTGTGATCACGCCGGTAGTCGTTGCCCATATAATACCTGCCGGCCATGTGGCAGTTGACGCACTGGGCTCCGGTGCCTTCAACATATTGAGGTTCTCCGCGGTTGATGAGACGTTTGTCACCCCTTGCCGGATCCATCTTATGAAAATGATGCTTCGGGGTGTCATATATATCAGGACGATGGCACTGGAGGCATAGCCGGTTGTCAGGCTCTTTCGTCCTGGCAGAGTGCGAGTCATGGCAGTCGCTGCACATCACCTCCTGCTCAAACATCCTGCTCTGGGTGAATGAGCCGTATTCATAAACTTCGTCGAGTATCTGACCGTCAACATGGTACAGCGGTTGTGCCGTCAGCATCGGTATCATATAATTCAACAGGTCACTGTTGTCATCGGTGTAATCACCAAGAATCGCTCTCCGTGAATGACATCGTGCGCAAACATTCAGGAGTTCCTCGTTGGTCAGGTCACGGGTACGCACGATCAGTCCCGTGTTGACATCCGCAGGCCTGGAGCCTTCCGGCAGGGCAGCCCATACCAGGTGTTCCGATGCCGGTCCGTGGCATGCCTCGCAGCTCACATCTATCTCTGACCAGGTAGTATTGTAGGTTTTTGTGACCGGGTTATAGTTCTTTTTCAGGTTCGTAGAGTGACAGTCGGCGCACATGCCGTTCCAGTTCTGCGCCTGGCCTGTCCAGTGCAGCCAGTTGCCGGGTCCCACCTCTTCATCAGTGTAAACAGTGTCACCAAGGTGGAACCACTTCCCCTGCTCCGTATCCCATGCTATTGGCAGGCACTGCAGTCGTCCCCCTTCGAAAGGCACTAGGTACTGCTGCAGGGGGGTGTACCCGAAGGTATATGCAATCTCGAAATCCTCAAAGCTGCCGGTGGCTCCCTCTGTGTTGACAAAGAACTTTTCGTCCTTGCGGAAGAAGCGGTGCACTTCGCCCCTGTGCCTGAACTCATAATCGTTGAAATCCCCAAGCACGCTGCTGTCGGTGGCGATATCCATTGCCAGGTCATGGTGGGATCCCTTCCACAGGTCATACTCCCTCTTGTGGCACTCGATGCAAGTGGCGGCGCCTGTGAAATATGGTCCTGTATCCTTCTCCTCCCCATGCCTTTCAATGGTTGTGCGGACCAGGTAAACCGGGAATGCAGCCACGAGGATTGCCGTGGCAATGAAACCGATGTGCTTCCAGGTACTTAATCTGTCAGTGTTAATTGGACCTGTCATTTATCCGGTCCTCCTCCTGTTTGTATCGTCAATCACGGTCATTTCCCTGGTACTCATCCTGTCCGGCTCGTTGCTAAAGGGCATAGGTCAGCTGGTTTGGATCAAACTTCTTTCGCTTCATCACACTGCTGATATTCACCTTTACCTTCCCCTCCTCAATAAGGACGGGCAGGTAATCGAGCGGCCTGGGTGCAGGTGAACTGAGCACTATACCTCTCCGGTCAAAGGATGATGCGTGGCAGGGACAGTCGAACTGCTGCGTCTCCTCGTTCCACAACACCGAGCAGCCAAGGTGAGGGCAGGTCAGCGAGAGGGCCAGGAAGGCGCCATCCTTCTCCCTTACAATATATAGCCTGTTGACCCTGTCAGGGGTGACCGATCCTGCCGGGAATTCCTCAACGCTGCCGATAACACGCAGAGCCTCTGCAGGTCGGCTTTTGTGTGTATCCTTTGATGGCCTGAGGAGACTGATGATAAACCACAATAACTCCGCAACTGCAATCACACCGAGGATCAGCCAGAGCCTCTTTATGAAGTTCCGTCTTCCTTTTTGCTGTTCTGCCGGCTTATCTTTTGTTTTTTCCTTCATCTTCTTTCTTTTTGCGGCAGCATCACAGGTTCCATGGCCACACCAGGTTCATCCCCTCGCCCCTGAAGAATATCCCGGTAATGGTTAAAACTGCATAAGATGAAACCATCACTACAATTACAGATTGTATCAGTTCAGACCGGCTCATTAAGAAACGCCTTCGAAGGTATTTCATGAAAAGCCACATTGTTCCCGCGACCACCAGGAACGGAATGAATCCGGTGGTCAGAAGTGGCGGCACAACCGGCAGGAGGGCCTCCGGGTCAGGCAGTACCTCACTCAGGGTGATGAAGATGATTGTCATTATTAGCCCTGCGGCGGCGGCCTGTTTTGCCGAGCTGATGCCGCTGGCGGTGAGGAACCATTTTCCATGGTTGGTGTCGGTGCTTTTGACATATGGCATCCAGACTGCTGCACCCAACACTGTAACCGGCAGTATGAAGACTGCAAACAGGGGGTGGAAGTGAATAAGCAGTTCCTGCAGTCCCATGAAATACCAGGGTGCTTTGGCAGGATTGGGGCTGAAGGCAGGGTTTGCCCGCTCGCGCAGAGGCGCATCCAGGAGGCTGCTGATAATAAATATCGTGGCAAGCAGAGTGACTGCCACTACAAACTCCCTTTTCAGGAGGTGAGGCTTTGTGTCAACCATCGGGCTCTCGCGGTCTTTATCGGCTACGATGACTCCCCCGGCACGGCGTATACGCCAGAAGTGCCAGGCCATGAGCGCAATCATAATCAGCGGGATGACTCCGGTATGCAGGTTGAAGAAGTTGGTGAGGGTGGGCTGGCCAACCTCTGCTCCTCCAAGAAGGGCCCTGCGTATTGGTTCTCCGGCCAGCGGTATGTAAGAGAGCAGGCTGGTTGCCACCGTCACGGCCCAGTATGAAAGCTGGTCCCATGGAAGCAGGTAGCCGGTGAAATTTGATAGTACCACCAGTATGAGAAGTGCGAGGCCGGTAATCCATGTCACATCCCGCGGGGGCCTGTATGCGCCGGTGAAGGCTGTGCGCAGCATATGGAGGAAAACCACCCAGACAAAGGCGATGGCGCTCCAGTGGTGAATATTTCGGAGCATTTTCCCGAAGAGAAGGCTCTCCTGCAGGTTCAGTATTGAGTTATAGGCATTCTCCGGCGATGGTTCATAGTGAAATTTCAGCAGGAGTCCGGTGACCACCTGTATCACCACCAGCAGCGCCGCCATCCCTCCTAGTCCGAAGGTGAGGGTAAAACGCAGCGTTGATTCCTTCACTTTCCGTGGATGCAGATGAAGGATGAGTCCGAAGCGGGATTTCTCTTTTTTATGAATTGCTGAATGCTCTGTCATCAGGATTTCCGGCTCGATGCCACAAAAGCAAAGATAAATTTTTTCGCTATCTTTGTTCCCGCCCGGGACGTTAGCTCAGTCGGTTTAGAGCGCTTGCTTCACACGCAAGAGGTCACT
>CAYYEH010000034.1:0-26777 GCA_964470815.1 uncultured Rikenella sp. | reverse complement strand
AATCACCCCAGGCACAGGCCTCATGGATGACCATGCTGTACCCGTGATAATCGGGTTTCTGGTATTTCCAGAGAGAATAGTAATTGTCAAGCAGTGTAAACTTCTTTGAGACTATCTTTCCCCCTGCCTTGAGCCGGAGTCCGACATCAGCACTGAGGGTCATGCCGTCAGTGGCCACCGTCCCCTCCATACCGCCATTGACATAAACGTCCAGGGCATTGTACCCCTTGACCTTCAGGTTTGCAGTGCACTGAAAACCTGCAAAGGCCTTCATCTCCGAAGTGATGTTGTAACCCACCTCGCACCATGAATCTATCGTCGAAATATTATTTACGCTTGTCGGTATATACCAGAATGTCCCTCCGCTGGCTCCCATTGCCATCTCAATACCCTGGTGTATCTCTACCGCCAGGGTGACGTGACCCTCCAGGGTGGTAAGGATGAAGAGCCCGATCTCACACTTGCCCAGGTCAGACATCTCAATCACTGTCCCCCATACCGGGGTCTTTGCCTCCTCCTTCAGCTTCATGCTCGTATAAATCTTCATGTCAACCTGTTCCGACGCAAGGAAGACAAGTCTGTATCCGTTGTTTTTGGAATACTTGCCCTCAACACGCGGGTTGGTAAGCAGTATCTGCCCCACCAGGGTAACCACCAGCGAGTCGTTGTCAACCTTGTCGATGAGGAAACTGACACTGTCGAACTGCAGGTTAACCGCATACTTGTTGTTGAGCTGAAGCGAGCTCTCAACCACTCCCTCCGCAAGTGAGACAGTATTGGCCAGAGTCAGCGGCACCTCCTGTTCCGGCACCTCGATGTCATCGAACACCGCTGACAGGGAAGGACGGAGAGCCAGCATCCGGCTGTCGTCAACAGGCTCGGCCTGCAACACAAAGTCACTCAAAGGATCAAGGTAAACCGAGTCAGGATCGGGCCTGAAAGCGCCACCGGAAAGATCAAGGATCCCGTCCTGTTGCAGCCTTATGCTGCTTTTCCGGGCAGGTGTGAGCATCGTGACATTGGGAGCTAGTTCATAACGGACGTTTTTGAATGTTCCCGGCTTTTCACCGCGGGCCATGGCACGGGCTGCCGCGGGATGGACACTCTTTTCTGCGGATTGCAGGTCGTGTATCCTGATCACACCGTCATACCTTACTGATTCACTGATTTTAAGCTGCTGCGCTATGACCGTAACCGGCGCCAGCAAAAGAGCAAAGAGAATAATAGAGAGATGTTTCTTCATGACAATACGGGGTTATTGTCATTTTACAACGCACTAAATCATTCATTTAATATGCACCACCGAATGAAATTTTAAAAAAATGAACAAAAATGTTCGAAATATGAATTCTTTAGCCATTATTCCTAATTTTACAGGAGAAGTATAAAACAGAGAGATCATGAAAATTTCAGAGCAACCGACCTTCAACAGGGAATGGGAAAAGAAGAAGGTTAAAAAGGAGACAAAAAAGATTCTGAAGGAGATTGGTGAGTTGCAGCACAAGATGTATGCCCAGGGCAAATACAGCATCATCGTGGTGCTTCAGGGGACCGACGCGTCAGGCAAGGACGGTGTGACGAAGGGGCTGCTGAAATACTGCAACCCTGTCGGGATTGAGGTTCACAGCTTCAAGAAGCCAACAGATCTGGAATATGCGCATGACTTCCTCTGGAGGATTCATAACGTCTGTCCCGCAAAGGGGGTAATGCAGGTTTTCATCAGGTCGCATTATGAAGATATACTTGTGCCATCGGTTGAAAAGTTCATCCCTGCCGACATAATAGAAAAAAGGTATGCTACCATAAACACCTTTGAAAAGATGCTTGAGGATCATGGCACGAAAGTGCTGAAGTTTTTCCTTAACGTCTCTAAAAAGGCACAGGAAGAGAGACTCATGGAGCGGATTGAGATGGAGGAGAAGCACTGGAAGCACAAGGATGGCGACTGGGACACGCGTGCCAAATTCGACCAGTACATGAAGGTCTATGAAAAGATCCTCAACCGTTGTAATGACGTACCATGGCATGTTGCCCCCGCAGACAAGAACTGGCAGAAGCTGTATGCCGTTGCCGCCGTGGTGCTGAAGACGCTGAAGGAGCTTGACCTTCAGTGGCCGGCACTGATCACGGAACGTTTTAAGGAAGAGGCAGGTGTCAAGAGCACAGGTGCAATTGCCGGCAGGAAAAAGACGGTTGACAAGGTCAAAGAGACAATAGCCCTTGGGAAAAAGCCAGCAGGCAAGAGGTAATGGAAAACAGGCAGTTATATCGCGCACCCGCCAGATGGCGGGTCGGGAAGGCAGCAGGCAGTAGGAAGAAGTCTGAATTACTGCATATGAGGCATAAAGTGTAAATATTTTGTCAACACTATTGCCTAATGCCTGCTACTTCAGCGCCACCGTCTTGCTGATTGTACCCGCCTTTCGTGATTCGAATTTTATCTCCAAATCGCCCTTGCCGCTGACGAGGAACTGGTACTCCACCTTGCCGAATCCCGGTACCTGGCACATCTGCAACTCAGGCCTGTGTTCCTTATAATTGACCAGGTTCATCCAGGCATCTGTAATCACACCGCCGCTGACCACTCTTGCCGAACGACCGGCAACAGTCAGTTTGTCAAGTGGATACAGTTTGTTCTTAATCGTCTGGAAGGTGACTGACGGTATCGCGCCGCTGTTCACCAGCCTGACCCTGACACTCCACAGGTCTCCCCCGAGTTTCTTCACCTCAAACACGTCCATCGTCACCTTCGGTGTCTGACGTGCTGCAAAGATGACTGATGAGGCGTTCCTGTGCACCAGGTCCTGCAGCATGAACGGATGCGGCAGCCGCGAGCTCATCTTGGTCCACCCTCCTATCTCCACATCACCGTAAAGAGGGTGCTTGTAGGGTTTCCACTCCTTAAAGAGCTCTCCCTGATTCACGTTGTCGTCAAAGAGGAGCCTCTGCCGCTCACCTTCGGAGGCTTCACCAAACCGAGACCTCTCCTCCGACTTTCGTGCCATGGTACCGTCATAGGTCTCTGTCTCAGGCTGGTAAAGCTCACCTACAAGTGAATATGATCCTATAAGATTATTGGTGAAGTCAGTAAAGTCGCCGTATGTGGCATAAAGATCCTTCCAGCTTATCAGGTATTCATATCCCGGCACTATCTTTTCCATGTTCTGGCCCAGGTAGTCATACACCTGTATGTCTCCCTGCGGCAGCTCGCCGGCAGCCTTGAATGATGGTCCCCTCAGGTACATTCCTCCGTTGTTGTGGAAAGCAAACACCAGGATGATATTAGGCCTTGCCAGCATCCACCCGGCGATAGCCTTTATGCCTGTTCCTTCGAACGGATAGTTGCCTGCCCCCCTCTGTACGTAGGGCGGGTTCCAGTTCATTCCCCAGTTGCGGTTGCCGTCAACAAATCCTTCACTGTCCTCATTTACCAGGCCGTCGCCGTCGTTGTCAATGCCCTCCTGTCCGAGCCTGGTCCATTCGCCCTTTTCGCCCGGCCTGACGGAAATCATCAGCCTTGGATCATGCGGGTCACTCTTCAGCCTGCCGAGGGTATCCCGGATCCTCATGTTGGTGATGCTGCCATCGCCGTCGAGATCATCGGGGCCATCCTCATCGAAGAGGCCGTCACGGTCATCATCCACCGGTATGCGCAATCCCCTGTTTGAGCTGGGTGTATTTGCATCCTCGAAGAAATGGGCGCGGCCGTCGACGTTGACCACCGGAATAATATAGAACACATTCCGGTCAACCACTTCGGTGATCTCACTGATCTTACCGTAGTTTGTCAGCAGCCTGTTTGCCAGGTAAAGGCAGACCTCGCCGGCCTGGATTTCATTGCCATGGATGTTGCCGTCAACATAAACGCCCGGTTTGGAAAGGGGCTCACCCGTTTTCGGGTTGTTGATTGTCAGCGCCATGATGGCTCTCCCCTCCTCACTCCTTCCAACCTCCTCAACCTTTGTGAAGTCGGGATATGCAATATTCAGGGCTTTCAGCGCCTCGTTCATCTTCTCATAGGTATAATAGAAATCAAAACGTAAAGGCACCTTCACCTCCTGAGCCTGTGTGAACATGACAGCCAGCGCCATCAGTACCGTTATAATGAATGCTCTTTTCCTTTCCATGACTTAACCTCCGATGTTTATCCGTTCACTGTCATTGCCAGCCTGTTTCGACTCGAGCCTGAGTGTCAGGGACCCTTTCTTCGCGCTCCGGACAAGCCATACGTATCGGGATGATTTCATCCCTCCGAGATCGTTCAACGTAGTTCTCTTCCTTCCTGAAAGAATCTCCGTTCCTTCCCCCTCCAGAGTCAGAATAGCCGGTGCCGGCGCCCTGTTCCTTTTACCCATGGCAGTGGGGAAAGGCAGGTAGCCTTCGTTGGTGACCCAGGCCTCAACCTGCCAGACTCCGCCACCCCTGTCAGTAGTTTTGATTTCTGTAATGGCAAGGCTGGGGAGCTTTTTCACCAGCTCGGTGACAAATGGCAGGTGCAGGTCAAGGAGTGAATCAACCATGCTTTCAGGCGGTGTATTGTCACTGAACGGGGTGAATCCCCCTATCTCCACATCTCCAAGGGCAGGATGGCTGAACCTCTTCCATGGTGTGAATCCCTTACCTGCGAGCCATGTATCAGAGAAGGCCAACTGTGCCGTCTCCTTCGGGTCTCCCTTCTTCTCATCGGATTTGGGAGCCGGCATCCTCTTCATCATTACAGCCATCTGTTCCGGTTTCATCTGTCCGTTTCTGACCATGGTCATGAGCGACTGTACGGAGAACTGTGCCGGGGCTCCGCTCTCCTTCAGGAATGCAGCTATTTTCTCTTCGCCAAGGGCGAGGAATTCCTCTGAAGTCATCTTACCGAGTGATTCGGCAGTAATGCCTGTGCTCTCCTTCTTCTCCTCCTTTGGTTTTGGCAGTCCCCAGAAATCCATGGTAAATACCGGTATACCCAGGTGATAGTAACCCCACATCTCAAATGCGCCGTCTTCCGGCTGTGCCGGGTCAAACCTCTCGGCTGTCACACCTTTTTTCTTAAGGTACTCCTTGAATTCCGAGGAGATCGCATTGTAGAATATCATATCCTCAGGAAGGGGATTGACCACGGCGCCAAGTCCAAGGAAACCTGCTATCATGCTTTCGTCAGCCGTCATCCCCGGAGGAAGCATGGGCTGTACAAGTTCAATGATTTCATCCATGGTATAGGTACGGGTAACGTCCACGCCGGGCATTCCGCCCATCTCACGTGGAATCCTGATATTTTCGGTATCAAATGATCCTTTTCTGCCACCCTGCGGGGGCGAAAGGAGGTAGTTTGTCTGCCCGAAAGTGATCATCATTGCTATCTCAGGGTGCGCAAAGGCGAACTTAAGGAGTGCGGCCGACTCAGGTTCCGAACCGGGATAAAGGCCGCTTCTTCTGCCGAAGTGTTTAAAGAGATGCGGAAAGTTGATGTTGATGTTCGTTCCGCCTGGAACATCTTCATTATACTGCCCGTCACCGTCATCATCAATCCCTTCGGAATAAAGTTTATAAATGCCTTTTTCTCCCTTCGAGGCGTCTGCCCTCCGCATCAGGCGAGGCTCGCCGTCAACCGGAACCCATATCCCGTCAGGGGCTTTCACCCTCATCTGTGTTATGATGCCGTTTCCGTCGAGGTCGTTGTAACCATCCTCATCGGTCTGGTCATCAGTGTCGTCATTGAAAGGCCTGCCATTCCCCGGGTCTGACCAGAGGGGTTTCGTGAAATAACGTGCACAGGCGTCAGGATTGCCCATTGGCACTATGTACCATGTCAGTCCGCTGTTAAGCGATGCGTCAGTGACGATGCGCGAGGCCAGTTCCATCGCGGCCTCGGTAGCAAGCGGAGTTATGCCTGAGAAATTGGCGCCTACAAGCACTGCCGGAACCGATGCGCCTGATTTTCCGATCTCGATCATAAGCATCTCCGTGCCTCCGGGAGTGACGGCAAGCTTATGAACCTTCACCAGTGAGGCATTCCCCTGGCGAAGCTGTTCTATCCTCCTGTTCACCATGGCCGGGTCACTGTATTTTTCAATGGCTCTGACCGGTACAGGTGCCAATGACAGGGTGGCGACCAGAAGCAGCAAGCTTCTTATCACCTGAAAGTTAAAAATGCTCATTCTTGTTAAATATTTGACGAGAAACAAAATATCTCACTTTTATGCCATGAGGGTTTACTGTACCCGCATACGGTTCACTTTACCTCTATACCAAATAACTCCTTGTATGACTGTATGATATAGCTATCAAGCCACCTGTAATGCTCCAGAATTGCTTCCTTCTGCTGCTTTCCCCTCGCTGGCAGGACAGCCAACATCCCGGCTGTCTTCCTGAATATCTCATTCTCCACCGGTTCAAGTTTCTGAAGGATGCCTGTCTTTTCAAGGTTTAGAAGCGGTGCAACATCCATATACTTGCCGCCTGAACCACGGGTGACCGGGAACAGTTGCCGCTTGAGGGCCAGGGCTGCATCGCACAGCGGTGCATGCAAATTCTCCTTCATGCTCACCACCACCGGCATGTCTTTACCGGCGCTAACCCATACCGGCACTGCCACCGTGGTAAGGGGGAATCCCGTGAGCGTCCACATCATTGCATTGGAGGGATCTTCACCGGTGGCTGCACCCACGACAAGAATCACGGAGGCAGTGGAGGTTCGCGGGATAAAGTCCTCGAAATACCTGAAGGTTGCGTCGGCAGCAGTTGCCGGCATATCTTCGCGGAGGTTGATATTGGTGAGTGAATTGACAAGGTTTCGCGATGTGCTGTTGAGCAGGAACTGCGGGTCAAACCTCTTCTGCGCCACGGCCATGTTGAGGGCTCTGTCTGCGGTTTCATACCTTATGTACCCGTAACCTGCATCCGGTGAACCGGTAAATGAGTGGTTGGTACGTATTAAAAGGCCATTGGGAGCCACTGACGGGTCATTGGCGTCAATCTTTATGAATCCGCAGTTGCCGGTCTCATAATATGCTGCTCCGCCCCGGGCATCGATAACGCCGAAGTTGGCATCAACGCCGATGGGTTTGGGCATTTCGGTAAGCATCTTCTCGAAATCGGCCAGGGTGGAGCAGGTAGCCAGGGCCATCTTCATCACCTCACCTTCGCGGTCAGCCAGCTTCGTGGTGTCACCGGTGTTGTTGTTGTAGGCTGCCGAATTCATTATAGCAAAACCGGCGGAGTTATAACCGCCCCATACCTCGCGCTTCCATGAAATCTTTGAATCTACCAGCCCTATGTAGTCATACTTGCCATCGGTGAAGTAGACAAGAGCATTGTCGAGGGTTCCGGTATCACGGTTCTTGTAGAGCAGCGGCCTGCCGTCAGGAGTGTGTTTTCCGGACATGATAAAGGTGGTGCATGACCACAGTTCACCGGTGCTGGCGGCAAGAACCAGCAACAGTGCAAACAGTGAAAGTCTTTTCATAGAGGTTACATTAATCCGGATAAAGTTATGTTTTTTTTAACCGGTTATTGTCCGGCTGACAGTCTGTTAAGTTTTTTTAACCTGCCACAGCCGCCTATCTTACCCTCTTCCCCTCTATTGTCTGGCCTCCCTGGTACAATATCATCTTATTGACCTTTCCATCCGGATCTGCAACGAACTCAACCTGTGCATCAACCACCTTGAGGAAGAACTTCGTTTCGGTCTCGGCAAAGATCTCAAACTTCCCCTGACCGGTTGCCTGGGTAAACAGCCTGTTGCCCTCACGTGTAAATGCAATGATGAATCCGGGTTGTATCTGGTATTCACCCACGTACTTATCCAGGAGTTCCTCAGGAAGGAACTTTTCCTTTTTTACTTCTGTCTTTTTGTCGGTCCGGGTCCATTTCACTGCCTCACCCCTGTCGTCGGTTTTCACCGAAATGACCTTTCCGGAATCATCTCTGGAGAAAGTTGCAAACATCAATGAGTTTTCAAGAATGAACCTGTCTTTTTCAACAGGCATCATTTTCCTGCGTGAACCTCCGGGTCTTACTATGCTCAGTTTTCCATCGGCGAGGAGAATGGTCATCTCTGTACCCTTCTCATTGACATAGATCCCGTCGTATTCCTTAAGTGCCTCCTCGCTGATGACAATTTCTGTTGCCGGCACCGGTTTGCCGATGGCAAGAGCAGCAAGCCTTATTGCGCTGAATTCCGGGGCTTTGGCATTATTGTTTGAAAACAGGGCGACGAAAACATCTTCCCGGGGGAGATAAATTGATGCAGAAAGATAGCCATTGATACCTCCTCCATGCTCAATTGTCGGACTGCCCTGGATCTCACTCATGAACCATCCGTAGCCATAATGAGTATCTTCCCCGTCAGCAAGTCTGTAGCCGGTCCAGGCTTTATCAAGAGTTTCCTTCTTAACCAGTTTGTGTCCGAGCAGTGCACGGTTCCATTTGTACAGGTCATCAACAGTTGACATGATTGATCCGGCAGAATATGGAATCGTCATGCTCATGTAATCGGCGTTGACCGTTCCGTTCCCGCCCGGCTGGTACCCGGAGGCACGGTTCATGACGATCCTGGTGTCATCACCGTATAGTGTTGATGTCATTCCAAGTGGCACGAAGAAGTTTTCCTGAAGGTATTCAGCATATTTCAATCCTGACACCTTTTCAATTATATAACCCAGCAGGAAATATCCCGAGTTGTTGTAGTTCCATTTTGTGCCCGGAGCAAATTCCATCGGAAGAGGCTTGATCTTCTCAATCACCTCTTCAGGTGTCATGTCGGTTCTCACCATGCTCTCAAATTCAGGTACGTTGGTGTAGCTTTTTATCCCTGAAGTATGGGTAAGCAGATGTTCAATAGTTATCGAGTGCCCGTGCATCGGGTAGTCAGGAATGTATTTTGTAATCTGATCCTGGAGTGATAGTTTTCCCTGCTCCATCAACTGGAGGATGGCAATGGCTGTAAATTGTTTGGTGATTGAGCCTATCCTGAAGACCATTTCGGGTCTCATCGGGACATTCAGTTCAAGGTCTGCCATACCGAAGGCCTTTCTGTATATCACCTGGCCATCTCTGGCAACCAAAACGGCACATCCGGTTTCACCGGGCTTGAACTGTTCAGAAAGAACCTTGTCATAGTCAGCCGGAAGCTTTTTGAGATTAAGAGGCTGAGCCGCCAGGGTTACTGTGATGAAAAGAGTAATAGCTGACAGTAGTACTGCCCCTTGAATTCCTGTTTTTTTCATGATCATGGTTTTATTGTGGTTTGCATTAAAGACGGTGTTTTTCAACCTGTGCGGCAGTTTAAATCGTAATCCAAAACAAAAAATCACCTGGATATAAACAGCATTGGTATGATCAGGGTTCACACACGGAGCCATGAACATATGTGCGATGCAGTTGTTTCATTACAGTCAGGCAAAACAAATCGGCTGAATGAAGATCATACTTGCAGCAATAATATCGGTTGTGACCGGATTGGCACCCCTCCCGGCCCGCGAAATAGAAAAGATCGGCATTCCCGGGCTGGAGAAGATCCTTGCCAGCCCTGAAGACCAGCTGTATGTGGTCAACTTCTGGGCTACATGGTGCCCGCCCTGCGTCACCGAGATGCCCTACTTCGAGAAACTATCAAAAGAATACCGGGATAAAGGGGTCATATTCATACTCATATCCCTGGATTTCCCGAGCCAGACAGAATCAAAGCTGATCCCCTTCCTGGAAAAGAATGAGATCACGGCCGATGTGAAGGTCATGACCAACCTCGATTACAACAGCTGGATAGAAAAGGTTGACGCGAGCTGGCAGGGAAACATACCGGTGACACTCTTCTTCAACAACGCGAAAAAGATAAAATACTTTCATCCTGCAGAGGTTACCGAAAAAGAACTGAGAGATCTGATAATCAAATATAAATAACAGCAAACAATTATAAATCAATCAGCTATGAAGAAATATCTGTTTATATCCCTCACGGCCCTGATGATGACCGCTCTCCTGAACGGACAATCGCAGTATAAGGCCGGCGATGTAGCTTCCGATTTCAAACTGAAAAACGTGAAGGGCGAAATGGTATCACTTGCTGATATCAGCAGCGCTGACGGTTTTATAGTCGCATTCTGGTGCAACACCTGTCCGGTGGTGAAGAAGTATGACCAGCGGCTGCAGGACCTGCATGCGAAGTATGCACCCAAGGGGTACCCCGTAATAGCCATCAATCCGAATGACCCTGCTGTTTCACCGGGCGACTCTTACGAAAAGATGAAGGAAACAGCAGTGAGACTCAGTTACGGGTTTGAGTACCTGTTTGACGAGACTCAGGAGGTAGCCCGTAAATACGGGGCAACCAACACACCACACATCTATATCCTTTCATGGAGGGACGGGAAACTGGTTGTGGACTACGTGGGGGCCATTGACAACAACGCCGATGATGCATCGGCTGCGGACAAGAAGTATGCTGAGGATGCCCTGAACAGCATCCTGAAGGGTCAGCCGGTTGCTGTGTCAGGTACCAGGGCTGTTGGCTGCACTATCAAATGGAAGAAGAGCTGATCAGAATATAAAGGTATCACGCATTGAGCTTCTTCAGGAGCTTCCTGAAGGATCAGCGACAAGGAATACCCCGGTCTCATACCGGGTAAGAAGCAGTTTTCCCCGAAAAGGCTTCCGGTGCATACCTGCCGGGGGCCTTTTGTTATTCCCCCCGGGTTATGGCAACATCCTCAGCCGGCGGCTCGGAAGTGATATTTCCGAACTTGTCGACATAAGCTATCATGTTCTCAAGGCCGCCGCCCGGAGAGTTCTCCCGGCGCTGCTGCTTCTTCTGCTCTTTCTCCTTCCGCTTCTTAAGACGCTTCTCTGTCTTCTGTTTCTTGATGTAACTGTTGTTTGGTCCTGCCATATAATACTGATTTCAGTTAACAAATGTGATTGCCCTTCCGCTGGCCCCGGCCCTGCCCGTCCGCCCAATGCGGTGAATATAACTCTCCATGTCTTTGGGCTGCTGGAAGTTGATGACATGAGAGACATGAGAGATGTCAAGCCCTCTGGCGGCAACATCCGTTGCAACCAGAACCTTTATCTTTCTGTTCCTGAATGATTCCAGGGCTTTAACCCTGTAATTCTGAGATTTGTCTCCGTGGATCTCATCAGCCGTCACACCGGCCCTCCTGAGATCACGGCATATCCTGCTGACACCTCTCTTCGTGTCGGCAAAGACGAGTACCTTTTCAAAGGAGTCGTCACGTACCATCCCGAGCAGGATCTCAATCTTCTTCTCGCCGTCCTTAACGGTAACTATCTCCTGCTCGATGTTGTCTGCGCTTACATTCCCGGTCCTGATCCTGACAATAAGAGGATTATCCATCAATCCGTCGATGATCCTACTCTGACTTTTATCTTCTGTGGCAGAGAACAGGACAGTCTGGCTTCTCCGGTTCATCCCTTCCACAAGCCTGTTTATCTCTGGTGCGAAGCCCATATCAAGCAGTCTGTCGAATTCATCAAGTACCAGCACCGTAAACCTTCTCAGGTCGAGAGCGCCCTGACGCACCATATCGGCCAGCCTTCCGGGCGTACCGATTACAATATGACCCGGCCGCCTGAGTTTGTCAATGTCACGGCTGACGCTGGTACCTCCGATAAGACAGGTACTGAAAAGTCTGAGCCCGTGTGCTATGCTCCTGAACTCGGCATCTGTCTGAAGTGCCAGTTCACGTGTGGGTGAAATCACAAGAACGTTTCCTGAAGCATCTTTCCTCAACAGGTTATGTATTAACGGTATCAGAAAAGCTCCGGTCTTGCCGGTTCCGGTCTGTGCAAGGCCGATAAGATTCCGCCCCCCGAGGATTGCCTCCAGGGTCTTGTCCTGAATCTCCGTTGGCAACTGGTAGCCCTTCTTTCTCAGATTATTTATAATTGAACCGTCAACGGGCAGATCCGGTATTGACCTCTCTGCCCTGTAAGTGGCCACCTCCGCCGGAATGGCCTTCCTGACGAAACTCTCCGGGGGGAGCTCCTTTGCATTATGTTTCTTCCTGTTGCTGAAGTTTCCTGTTTCCTTCGTTCTGTTAATGAAGCCTGTCGTTTCTTTTGTTCTGTTATTGAGGCCTGAGGTTTCCTTTTTACCCTGTATAAAACTTCTCTGATTCCTCCTTCGCGGATTCTTTTTGTATTCCATTATAATTTAATTGGTTAATGCCACTGAATGATCATTAACCAGATATCCGTTCAAAATGGCAATGTTCGTATGGCGAAAATATTTCAGCGTAAACTAGTGGTGGTAGAAACGATCAGGGAAGAATGTGCCTGATATTCGCCGTCTAAACAGATCTAACTTATGCCGGAATCGGGGACAAAGGTACTCAATTTTCCTCTCCCCTGCAAATAGGATGGTAATAAAGCCATATGACAACCTGACTAGAAGCTCCTCTCCCGGCTACGGGAAGGGTAAGAGGACCAGCTTACGCTGCCCGGAATGGGTTTATGTGTTTTTTGTACTATATTAGCCAGTATGAAAAAGATAGCAATCATCAGTCCCAGCATAAGGCAGGGAAGGAAGAGCCACCGCGTGGCGCTCTGGTTCAGGAACTATATCCGGGAAAACAACCTGGCAGCAGCTGAAATTGTTGACCTCGCGGAATACCGCTTTCCTCTCTTTGAAGAGAGACTTAAACTGCAGCCAGATCCTTTGCCGGAAGCCAGGGAGTTTGCTGCCAGGATCAAGGAAGCTGACGGAGTGATAATCATTGCCCCTGAATACAACGGCGGTTACCCGGCCAGCCTGAAGAATGTGCTCGACCTTCTTACAGATGAGTGGCGCCGGAAGCCCGTTGCCATCTCCACCGTTTCTGACGGCCCCTTCGGGGGAACACAGGTCATCACCTCGCTGCAGTTCAGCCTGTGGAAGATGGGAGCCTGGACAATCCCCGCGATGTTCCCGGTGCCCCGCGTTGGCGAGGCCTTCGACGAGGAAGGTCATCCGACTGACCATGAGGTTATTAGCAAACGCACTGCCAGGTTTGCCGGGGAGCTTCTCAATTTCATTGAAGCATCAGAGGGGGATCATTGACTTAAGTACCGGCAGAGTCATTCATCAGACCGCCTGTATAACCTTTATACTTTACAGACAAAGAATTACTTCATCAGATTTTCATTATCGGAACCTTAACCTCATCAGGCTGTTGTCATAAATCTCAGATGAGGTACCTTTTACATCATCTGGCAGTAATAACCCCGCTAATCGTTCTTCCTGCCGTTTCCTTCGGACAGGGTAAAACACCGGGAAAGCAGAGCCTCTTTCCTGCTACGCAGGTACCGGTTATGGCAGCAACATGATTTATCCCTGTTCCACCATTTCTCGGGATCGACCGGAAGATACTTTATACAGAGATAAATTACGGAGCCTTCCGTGTGAAGAACCCTCCATCCTGATCAGTCATATCCAGGTCCCGAAGGGTTTATTTTCTCACTTTCTCCAATCTTTAAAATTTTCTGAGCAGCCCCCCGCTTGTACCATTATCAAATTGAATTACAGGAGTCTCTGAAACACGGAACTTCTGCCTCAGATGTTAACCCTTCGGTATTTACGTCACAAATTGGTATTAACATGGAAATTGTTAATTTTGATTAGTGCCATTTTGAAATTAACCAAACTCATGAAAATTATGAAAATTCGCCCTATTGTTCAGATTCACTCTGCTGCAATGCTGATTCTCTTGATATTCCTTTTCACAGGTTGTAAAAAGAATGATAACCAAGATGATATTATCGATGGTGATGGAAATATTTATGAAACGGTAATGATCGGAAGCCAGGAATGGATTACAACGAACCTTAAAACAACCACCTACAATGATGGTACACCAATACCGTATGTTACCCTGTCAGCACAATGGAAGGATCTGACAACGCCAGGTTATTGCTGGTTTGATAACTTAGCAGGAAACAAGGAAATATTTGGAGGACTTTACAACTGGTATGCCGTTAATTCAGGGAAATTATGTCCCGCCGGTTTTCACGTCCCAACCAGGGAGGAGTGGATAACTATGAGAACATTTCTGGGTAATGACGCAGGTGGAGCAATGAAATCAGTTTCCGGTTTATGGGACTCTCCCAACGAAGGAGCAACGAACAGCTCAGGTTTTTCAGCCCTGCCTGGCGGAATGAGGACCGATACTGATGCAGCTGAATTCCTGTACACAGGAGAGAAATCAATTTTCTGGAGCGCTACACAGACAGGTCCCTCCAATGCTGATACTTTCTATATTTATGCCGACCAGTCCTCGCTGGATAATTATGATTACAGCAAAACCCTTGGAGCATCTGTCAGATGCATCAGGAATTAGGCAATCAGGATACTTGATTTTCTAATTTATTGATTTACATTATTTTACTGTCTGAGGAAATCTTTGGCATAACTTTTGAATTTTATGTAACCGAAGAGACAGTTCTTCGTAAAACGTAAAGAGATGAAAAAGTTAATCTGCACCACGATCCTCACAGTCCTGATGGCTTCAGCGGCGATAGCCGGAAGGCAGGATTATCCTGAGGAATACCTGGGTCTCCCGGGTGACAACCTGAACCTCTATGCAGTCATGAAGCTCTTCCAGGATTCAGAGACGCTTGAAGCTTTCGAGAGGGAGCTTAACGACGAGAACTCCAGGATCAACAATCTTGACCTGAACAATGACGGCTATGTTGATTACATCACTGTATCAGACTATGTCAAAGGCGAGGATCACACCATCGTTCTCCGTTCGGTACTCGACCGCAACGAGTCACAGGACGTGGCAGTCTTCACCGTTGAGAAGCTGCGCAACGGTGAGGTCAGGATTCAGCTGATAGGTGACGAGGCTCTTTACGGAAGGAATTACATTGTTGAACCGATATATGCGGAGACACCCAATCCCGGCTACAAGGGAAGGACAGTCCAGAGGGATAATGTGACTGTGGTAACCACCACATACTATGAGGTCGCTGCCTGGCCGGTGATCAGTTACATCTACAGTCCCCGTTACGTCGTCTGGCGCTCCAACTGGTACTGGGGCTACTACCCGGTTTATTACAGGCCCTGGAGACCCTTCTACTGGCACGCCTACTACGGTTACCACTACAATTGGTATCCTCACTACTACTCCTGTTACCGTCACTGGCACCAGCCGAGATACCATTATTACCACGACTACTACTACAGGGACGTAAGGGCTTATTCACCCAATGTATCTCACAGGATCACGGCAGGTACCTACAAGCAGACCTACTCGCGTCCCGAGTCAAGGAGAGACGGTGAAGCGCTCTATGCAAGCACCAGTGCCAGCCGCAGCAGGGGATCAGCCCCGGCAGCAGGCTCCGGCAGCGACAGAAGGAGTTCGGCAGCTACCGGCAGCAGGTCATCAGGGAGTCCGGCTGCAGCACAGAGCGGTGAGGGACGCAGGGCATCCGGGAGTCCGGCCGCAGCACAGAGCGGTGAGGGACGCAGGGCAACATCCACAATGCCGGACAAAGGGGAAGCCAGACCGGCTGCAACTGATCGCAGGAGCGAATCCACTCCCGCCGCGACCCAGGGCAGCACCAACCGCAGGGTATCAACCGGTACAGTAAAGAGTACTCCGGCATCCGCTGAGAGGAGCAGCTCAACCCCGGCTTCAGCCGGCAGGAGCAGCAGGCCTGCCGCGACCTCTGACCAGGCTGCAACCCGCCGGACTGAGCCAACCGGGCAGCGTTCACAATCTACGGTTCAGAGAAGCTCACAGCCCCCTGCCGGCAGGACACAGTCGACAGTGCAGAGAAGTTCTCAGTCATCGGGAAGCAGGTCACAGGCAACCGTTCAGAGAAGCTCACAGTCTCCCGCAGGAAGTCAGCAACCGGCAGTCAGCAGCAGGCAGTCCTCAGGCAGCCGCCAGGCAGTTTCTCAGAAATCATCCTCTTCTTCCTCTCAGAGATCATCGGCCCCCGCTGCCAGATCGCAGAGCAGGAGCAGCAGCCAGGGAAAAAGCAGCGCTCCCGCACAGGGGAGAAGCAGCAGCAGCAAAAGTTCAAAAGGGTCTGACGACAGCAGGAGTTCACGCAGATAAAGACAAGGGGCACAGGGCCGGGTGCCTGGTGCATCAACTATAAAAGCAGGCGCAGGGAATCAGGTCCCTGCGCCTTTCACTTTATAAATAAATACCTTCAGGCAATTCAAACGCCTGCAGGCAGAATCACCCCTGAAAGAATGCAACAGTCACATATACCTTTGTTACCCAGGGGGCTTTCCGCCTGATCCGCAGCAAATGGCACCTACCTGGAACCTACAAGCGTTATCAGGATGACTCCGCCGGCGCCCCTTGATCCATAAATTGATGCATCTGAACCCTTCAGCACTGAGATGGATTTAACCTGGCGCGGCGAAATATTGTCAATGGAGTTAACCACAACACCGTCAACCACAAAAAGAGGATCAGTGCCGGAGTTTATGGAATTTATTCCTCTGATTGTGATCTTGTTGCCTGTCACCTGCACGCCGGGAACCCTGCCCTGTATCATGTCATAAATATTCGTGTAAGAGGAATTGATATCCTCCTGTCCGTCAATGTAACCTACGTCGGTGGTCAGTTCCTTCCTGCTCTTGGTACCATAACCCACATCCACCCTCTGGTCGCCGTAAGAAATCTCAGGCGAGAAGTTGGGCATCCCGTTTTTTCCGTCAAGTACGAAATCTGCTGTGGTGCCTCCGTCAAACTTAGTCATGACAGAGCCCATGTTTGAAGTATAGGCCCCGAGGCTCGCAATATCAGGTCTGACTTTCACCCTGTATGTACCGTTCTTCCTGGTTGTCACCCCGGTGCTCTGACCATCAGCAACAATAAGTACCCCTCCTATCGGAGCCATCAGGGTGTCTGTCACCATGCCGGCAACAGTAATCATCCTGCCCCGATTCTGTCCTGATGCCTGAACTGCGGTCATAAAAGCAACCAGTATTAAAAGAAAAGATGTTGTTCTCATTTTCCCGGATTTTACAACATGCAAGTTAATAAAGCTAAGCCATTTTTCAAATATCATACTTTCCGCCAGGGGGTATCTCCGATCCGCACTGCCACATATGCTCAATTTGCTGTTTTTTACTAATTTTGCTGCCCGGCGGAAAATACTAGCATTACGTTGACAAATATGACATTTGACGAGCTTGACCTGGATCCTGAGATTCTTGACGCGATTGAATATATGGGCTTCAGGGAGACAACACCCATACAGGAGAAAGCAATACCGGTTATCCTTGAAGGACATGACCTCATAGCCTGTGCCCAGACAGGCACAGGGAAAACAGCGGCTTACCTTCTTCCCGTACTCAATGACATAGCCTACCATCGCCCTTCACATACCCACACCCTTGTGCTTGTACCCACCCGTGAGCTGGCGTTGCAGATTGACCAGCAGGTACAGGGACTGGCATACACGCTGAATGTAACATCGCTTGCTGTCTATGGCGGAGGAGAGGGGAGCGCATGGGACCAGGAGAGGTCTGCCCTGACCAGGGGAGCTGACATCATCGTCGCAACTCCCGGCAGGCTTATATCACATCTGAACCTGGGATATGTACAGTTCAGCGAGTTACAGGTGCTTGTCCTCGATGAAGCCGACAGGATGCTTGACATAGGATTCCATGATGATATCATGAAAATCATATCCTTCCTGCCGAAAAAGCGTCAGACACTGATGTTCAGCGCAACAATGCCTCCCAAAATCAGGTCTCTTTCAAAGCACATAATGAAGAATCCAGCAGAGATCTCGCTCGAGATGTCAAAGCCTGCTGAAGGGGTTCTTCAGGCAGTGTACATGCTGGAGGAGAATCAGAAGCTGCCGCTGCTCAACAGCCTGCTGGCTGACAAGCCCGAATATCACAGCATTCTTATTTTCAGCTCCACCA
Source organism: uncultured Rikenella sp. (assembly GCA_964470815.1). Classification (GTDB taxonomy): domain Bacteria; phylum Bacteroidota; class Bacteroidia; order Bacteroidales; family VadinHA17; genus SR-FBR-E99. The sequence continues at coordinate 8,899 of CAYYEH010000034.1, read as the reverse complement.
AGAAAAAGGTGCATGAAATTGTCAGGGGTCTTCGCTCCCGCGATTATGCCGTGGAAGGTATTTCATCGGATCTTGAGCAAAAGGAGCGTGAGGAGACGCTGCTGAGGTTCCGGTCACGCCGCACACGCGTACTGGTAGCCACAGACGTGCTGAGCCGCGGAATAGATATTAAGGATATCAACCTGGTGGTCAACTTTGATACACCGTCAGATGCGGAGGATTATGTTCACCGTGTGGGCCGTACTGCGCGTGCCGACACCACCGGGGTGGCAATAACGCTGGTAACCAGGGATGATAATTACAAGCTGCAGCGTATTGAAAAACTGATCGGTTACCAGGTATACCGTGCACCGCTGCCCGACTTCATAGCTTCCGGCCACGGGACTGCTACGGGCAAGCGTTCAGCGGGCGGCAGACCGGGAAGAAAAAAGTTCAGGCGTTGATGATTGCCTGATTGTTGCTTACCTTTGGTTTCACACTTATCAGACTCCTTATGGCAGCAGATGAAAAATCAATGATCATTATCGGTGCCGGATTTGCAGGCCTTGCTGCAGGCATTTACGGACGCATCAACGGTTACAATACCGAAATCTACGAGATGCACAATCTCCCGGGAGGACTTTGCACTTCGTGGAAAAGGAAAGGATACACTTTCGATGCCTGCATACACTGGCTCGTTGGCTCATCACCGGAGAGCAGCTTTAATTACATCTGGCAGGAGACCGGCGTGGCTCAGGGGAGGGAATTCATTTATGCTGACGAATACTGCCGTGCCGAAGGAGCTGACGGCAGAAAGGTTATTTTCCATGCAGACATTGACAGGCTTGAAAAACATCTGCTTGAAGTAGCGCCTCAGGATAAGAAAATCATCATGGATTTCACAGCCGGGATCAGGATGTGCTCTGCATTTGATTTCCCCTCTGACAGGGATCCTCTTTCAACCAGGATCAGAAAAAAGATCGGCACATTCCTTACATTCATGAAATATGGCAAGGAGTTTCGCAAATGGACGAATGTGACAGGTGAGGAGTTCGCCTCAAGCTTCAGTGACCCGCTTCTCAGGCAGGCATTCCGGGAGATATGGATCCCTGAATTCTCAATGGTCTTCCTCCTCTTTACATTCGCCTACCTGCACAACCGCAATGCCGGATACCCGATCGGAGGTTCAATGCCCATGTCAGTGGCTCTGGAAAAACGCTTCAGGGAACTCGGAGGGGTCATACATTATAATAAAAGGGTGGCAAGGATACTCACCGCCGACGGCAGGGCAACCGGTATCAGGCTGGTGGACGGCACCGAGGTACGTTCTGCCCGGGTGATCTCGGCTGCTGACGGTCATGCAACACTGTATGACATGCTTGACGGGAAATTTCTCGATGACAAAACAAGGGAGCAGTATGACACATGGCCCGTGTTCCATTCACTTCTCTTCGTCTCGCTGGGAGTGAACAGGAAGTTCGATGATATTCCGATGAGCGTCTCCGGCCTCTCCTTCCCTCTGAAGGAACCGGTCATGATTGCTGATAAATTGCGCGACAGGCTTCCGGTGCATATCTATAACCAGGATCCCACCCTCGCCCCGGAGGGGAAAACATCCGTGACCATAATGCTGGAGTCAGATTATTTCTACTGGAGAAAGCTGGCAGAGGACAGGAGCATCTATATCCAGAAGAAGGATGAGATTGCAGGGCTGATCATCAGGCTGCTGGAACAGCGATTCCCCGGGATAAGTGATCAGGTGGAAGTTACTGACGTTGCGACTCCGCTAAGTTTTGAACGGTTCACCGGCAACTGGAAGGGATCATTTGAGGGATGGCTGATCACCCCGAAAAATGCCTACACGATGATGAAACCGATGTCACAGACCATCCCCGGACTGAAGAACTTCTACATGTGCGGACAGTGGGTTGAACCGGGTGGCGGACTTCCCACCTCCATCATGTCAGCGCGCCGCCTGATGAAACAGATCTGTAAGGAAGACGACAGACGATTTACATCAGCATAAATTATTGAATACTTGTTTTTTAGGCGCCGCAGAAACAGGACCTTGGTGAGGCTCTGAAAGAAAAGTTGAAAATTTTCTGTTTCCTGGTGAACAAAACTGAACAAATTATTGTTCATGTTTTGTAATTAAAATTTAAACACCTATGAAGACATCAAACTTTTTTACAGGAAAAGGGAAAATTGCGGCAGCAATGTTTCTTGTTCTTTCAATATTTGTTGCAAGTTGCAGCAAAGAAGATAATTATACACAGACAGACCAGCCCGGAGATGACCCGGAGGCACTGGCTGATATCGCTACTATTCTTGAAAGCAGTGAACAGTTTCCAGAGTTATTTAATGGACAGGATGATCTGCTCAAGCGTGGTGGCAAGCCTGCTTACAAGAAGCCCCCTACTTTCTTCAACCTGACGATGGCGCTTATCAAGACCGACCTTCTAAGTGTTGTAGCAAAGAACCAGCTGACGGTTCTTGCTCCCACGGATGAGGCATTCCAGGCACTTTTCAGGCAACTTGGCGTAAGAGGCATAAGGGATATTCCTGCTGAGCAGTTGAAGCCTATTCTTCTTTACCATGTAATACAGGGTAAGGTATTTTCTTCTCAGCTTAAGAACGGATTCACCCGTACACTCAACGGCTCTGCTGTGGAGGTTAAACTTGGCAATGGTGTGATGTTCAATGATGCGACTGTTCTTTTCGCCAACATCAGGGCTATCAATGGCGTTATCCATGTCATCGACAAAGTCCTGCTTCCTCCCAGCCAGAGCCTTGTTGAAATTGCAGCGGGTAACCCTGCATTCAGCATCCTGGTTCAGGCTGTTCAGTTCGCAGAGCTTGACGGAGTTCTTGCCACTGGCGGACCGTTCACCGTTTTCGCTCCTACAAACGATGCCTTTGTTGCACTTCTTAATGAACTGGGTTTTGCCAGTCTTGAAGCGCTGATAGGCGCACTTGGCAAGGATGGAGTCACCCAGGTACTTCTCTACCACGTTGTAAGTGGCCGCGTCTACTCGAGTGACCTTCCGGCAGGACCGCTGGAGGTGACCCCCCTGCAGGAAGGCAAATTCACCATCAACGCATCAACTCTTAAGATCACCGATGCCAGGAACCGTGTTTCAGGTCTTGTTCCCTCCCTGCTCAACATCCAGGCAAACAATGGTGTGATACATGTGATAGACAGGGTCATACTGCCGTAATTTCAGGCAGGTGTTGATTCCGGAGAGGTGCTTCCTGAACGAGACGCCTCTTCCTCATTAAAAATGAGTCTGATGGCAGCTGTCTACTCCCTTTCAAAGCAACAGTACATTGATGCTCCCACTTCAAAAGTCTGGGAGTTTGTCTCCTCGCCGGCTAACCTTGCATTGATAACCCCGCCTGAAATGGGATTTGAGATTACCTCACCTGCAGAGAAGCATATGTATGAGGGAATGATTATTACATACCGCGTCAGGCCATTGGCAGGAATACCGGTAACATGGGTTACTGAGATTACTCATCTCAGGGAAGGCTCCTACTTTGTGGATGAACAGCGTTCCGGGCCTTACACTCTCTGGCATCACCGCCACTTCATTGAACCCAAAGGTGCCGGCACCCTGATGACTGACCTGGTTACATACAGGCCACCGTTGGGGCTCCTCGGATCTGTTGCCAATGCCATTGTCATCCGCCGTAAACTCATCCGGATATTTACTTTCCGGGAAGAAGCAATGAATATCTGGGCAAGGCAACAGAAAGTACCCTAACATTCTTGACTTCCGGTTGTTATATATGTAAATTTGTATAGCGGAAAGCGCAATTGGTACATACGATCATATAAGAAGTACCAAAGGATACAGGTTATTGGCGGGTTACCATTACGTCTGCCGCTGAACAGGCCACTGTAAATCCTTAATAACTAATCCAATGAAAATCAAAGCCGTTATTCTACTTGCCATCCTGGTCACCCTCGGCGGGTGTGAATGGATAAGAAACCTGGGTAATGTCGATTTCGAGACAGACCTGGTCTTAAACGTACTCGTCAGCAGTGATATGAAAAAGGGAGCCAATACAGCAACCGAAATTGCTGATTTTAGCTTCACCGGCTCAGAAGTCCTTTCGCTGGAAGAGAATGAAGATATTGAACCTTATATTAAAAAACTGAAGGAAATCGACCTGCAGGATGTAAAGGTGACCTTCTCCGGCCTCCTCAGCGGACAGACAATAACCACTATTGCATTGTCTGTATCAGGAGTAGGGATTATCTGCACCCATTCCAACATAACTTCAACCACAGGTACATTCACCCCTGCCATCGATGAAGATATGCTGCTCAAGGCAGGAAAAAAACTTCTGAAGGACGGATCAATCACTGTAGTTGTCAGCGGAACCTCTTCGGTAATAATTGAGAATCTCGTTAACATTGTGTTCGGAGCTAAAGTGACTGCCGGAGCACTAAGTTGATTCTCAGGCCCTCTCAAGGCAGCATCAATACAAAATTACCTGTCGCCAGCCGGAGGAGTAACCTGCATTTTGTCACAGGCTTCTTCCTCGGTTGGCGATTGCGCTATTTCCCGGTACCACCCTCATAATCTGATCCGTTATAGGACAAGACTCTTCCACCCCGGAAAAAATATTTTTGTATTCATGCAATAAAATATTGTATATTTACATTATATAAACATCTTATATATTATTAAAATGATGCAAACTGATCTTATCAAGGGTTCACTCAGGACAATTGTACTCAAGCTTCTGAAAGAAAACGGCCGGATGTACGGATACGAGATAACCCGCAGGGTTGAAGAACTTACTTCCGGAAAGATTAAACTGACATACGGTGCACTCTACCCGGTTCTCCATAAGCTTGAAAGTGAGGGAGTGCTGGTAACGGAACAGGAAAACTACAACAACCGCATCCGTGTCTACTACAGCCTCACCGAAAAGGGTCACACACTGGTATCAGAAAAGATAAAGGAGCTGATGGATTTCATCGAATCGCTCCAGAGTATTGTCAATCCCCGGACCGGTACAAGTTATGCCTGATCTGACATTCAGCGATATTGAACGGATAAGGAAGGACGTGCTGAGCCAGGAGATCTGCTTCTCACACCTGGCTGATGAGCTCGTTGACCATCTCTGTTGTGACGTGGAGAATGAAATGGCCGGCGGTCTCTGCTTCCGCGATGCCTGGCTGAAAGTTAAAAGCTCCATGGGACACCGGAGACTCAGGGAAATACAGGAAGAAACCCTTTATGCTGTCGACACCAAATACAGGAATATGAAAAACACAATGAAAATCTCTGCAATAGCCGGCACCATCATGCTCGGATTTGCAGCATTATTCAAGATCATGCACTGGCCCGGCGCCGGAATAATGCTTACCCTCGGAAGCCTTTTACTGGCTTTTGTCTTCATGCCATCAGCACTGACGGTTCTATGGAAGGAGACACACAGCGGGAAGAAACTTTTCCTTTATATCTCAGCATTCATCACCGCCATGCTGTTCATTGTCGGAGTAACTGCAAAGGTACAGCACTGGCCGATGGCCGGACTGATCCTGGCACTTGGATCACTTTCAGGGGTCTTTGCCTTTGTCCCTGCACTGCTGGCCGCAAAGTTGAAGGATCAGGAAAATAAGCCAAAAAAGTTAGTCTATATCCTGGGCGCAGCAGGATTGATCTGTTGCATACTGGGATTACTCTTCAAGATACAGCACTGGCCAATGGCAAGCATTTTACTGACAGCAGGGTCTGTAATCATTTTCTTCGCAGTATTTCCATGGTACGCCTGGCTGACCTGGAGAAAAGAAAGCAACGTCACCGCCAGATTCATCTTCATGGTTACCGGCATGATCGTTCTGATGTTACCGCTCCTGATGCTCAACCTCAGCCTTCAGAGGACCTTTGAGGCAGGTTACTACATACATCACGGAGAACAACAGGCTCTCTTTGATTACAGGTTCAGATCAAATCAGTCATTTATCAGTCACTGCAATGACTCCACTGCATTGCCAATGCTTAAGGATTTGAATACCAGGACCTCTGAGCTTCTTTCGGTTATCAACAATATTGAAGCCAGGCTCATTGCCGAAGCTGAATTGAAGCCCGGGGTGCCGGCTGTCCTGACCAATCAGATAGCAGAAACTGAGACAGGACCTGTAATAAACTATAAAGCACTGAACAATTCGTTCCAGACTTTCTCTTTCAGCCGCTTTCTTACGGAAGATTCAGGCCTTCGGAATGATCTTGCCGCTGCCCTGAAAAAATACTCTGATTATCTCTCAGGTCAGTTGCCGGCAGATAAACATGACATTTGCAGAAAACTGCTTGAACCTGCCGTTTACCTCCCGGAGATAAATCCTGAAACCGAAAGAGTGACACTGATAAGCGGCCTGCATATGCTGGAGCTGATGAAAAACGGGATCCTCACTGCAGAGTCATATGCAATTGCAACGCTTTCGGAAGTCAATAACCAGTAAAAACCAAGGCAATGAAACAGAAAATATATTCTTTAGGGCTGATCAGCACATCAATAATCTTTCTTGGCGCTCTGCTCAAGATCAATCACTGGCCTGGCGGGGGACAGCTTTTGATTATTGGCATTGTCATGCTGGTTATGGTATTCCTTCCGCTGGCTTTGAGAAATCATTTCAGAACTGAAGGTGAAAGGAAAAATTTACTGCTTTACATAGTGACATGGCTCACATGTTTCGTGGTGTTCGGTGGCATGCTTTTCAAGATGATGCACTGGCCGGGAGCGGGAGTAGCCCTGCTGATAGCCCTGCCCTTCCCGTATGTAGTTTTCCTTCCGGTTTTTCTTGCTGTGACATCAAAGGATAAGAATTTCAGCATCCATAATACTGTTGCTGTTCTTTTCCTTCTTGCAGGCACTTCAATCACCTCTGCACTGCTGGCCTTGAACGTTTCGAAAGAGAGGATTGATGACAGCATGCGGTTGTCGCGCAGTTACAACAGGGTTGAGGCGGTCCTTGATGAGATCCCTCCTGCTGCAGGTCAGGCATCGGTTATTAACAAAATAGATGAACTCCTGGGTATTATTGATGACTACCAGGACAGAATTTTCTCTGTTGAAGGCATGACCGAGAAAGAATGGAACAATGATCCATGGACTTTCCCCCGTCCGGAAGCAGCATCTATCCTGGATAAAGCCCTTGTCACTTCCGGAGAGAACCCCACGTATGACACAAGGCTTCAGGCCGGATTGGGTGACCTCGTGGGTGAGCTTCAGAGGTCTGCCGCCAATAAAGAGATCGCCGGTAACATACCCTTAATCTTTGACTTCTTTGAGACGCCGGATGACAGCCCGGGGTGGACGAAGGGTATGTTTATGGTAATCCCCCGGGTGTGGTCACTTATCTATCTTGACGGTCTGGAGACTAACCTGAAGCTGATAAGGGCAGGGATGTAACAGCCCGGACCAGGGCCGACCGCCATTTGTGAAGATATCATACATATTACAAAATACAATCTGACAGCCTCATCTCATGAGGGTTTGCGAATCTTTTTGGCACACCCTTTGCATTACCCTCTGTGAAGAGCGATCTTCACAAAACTTAAAGAGATGAAAAAGTCAGTTATCACATCGGTCCTCGCAGTTCTGGCAGCCTTAACGACGACAGTCGGGGCACAGAACTACCCGAAGGAATACCTGGGTCTCCCGGGTGACAACCTCAACCTCTACGCGGTCCTCGACCTGTTCCGCAACTCTCCCACCCTTGAGGCGTTTGAGAGAAGCCTGAATGACAGGGATTCAAGGATCAATAACCTCGACCTTAACGGCGACTGGAGGGTTGACTACATTGCAGTGTCAGACTACCGCGACGGCAGGGTTCACAACATCGTTCTTCGTGCTGTGCTCGGACGCAACGAGTACCAGGATGTGGCGGTGATAATAGTGGAGAGACTGAAGAAGAGAAGGGTTGTGATACAGGTAATTGGCGACGAGCTCCTCTACGGGAGGAACTACATAATAGAACCTGCCTATGCCAGGAACCACAGGGTCAAACATGAATACAGGCCCGTCTACTACGGCTACGGCACGGTAATCAACAACTACTACTACGATATATGGGACTGGCCGGTGGTGGTCCACATATACAGTCCTTACTACACAGGGTGGAGCTCATCATGGTACTGGGGATACTACCCGACCTGGTATGAGCCCTGGAGCCCCTGGTACTGGGACTACTACTACGGATATCACTCAGGGTGGCATCATCACTACCACAACTACTATCACCACAGTGACCGCTACAGGTACAACAGGTACCACGACTACTACTACCACGGTGTAAGGCAGGAGTCGCCCCAGGTACAGCGCAGGGTTGCTGAGAGCACCTACAGGCAGACCTACTCCCGTCCCGAGCAGAGGGCTGAAGGAGCCGAACTGGCACGCAGGACACGCGAGGCTGTGAGCAGGGACACCCGCAGCCAGACTCCGGTTAACGCCGGCAGCAGGGACACCCGCAGCCAGACTCCGGTTAACGCCGGCAGCAGGGACACCCGCAGCCAGACTCCGGTTAACGCCGACGGAAGGGACACCCGCAGCCAGACTCCGGTTAACGCCGACGGAAGGCGCAGGGATATTACCCGGACTGTAAACGGTACCGAGCCTGCTGAAGGGAGGAGGGCCGCCACCGGAACTGCTGGGCGAAGAGCAGCGGAGACCGAAGCAACAAGAAGGGCTGCTACCGGTACCGTCAGCCGGAGCGCTGAGCAGACCGAGGCAGCAAGAAGAGGCGCTGTCAGCACTGTCAGCAGAGATGCTGGCGGGACTGAAGCAGCGAGAAGGACTCCCGCAACAGTGAAGAGCTCTGAAAACGAGGCCGCCGAGGCTCGCGAAGCTCAGGCCAGGGAAGCACAGCAGAGATCTGCAGAAGCACGTGAAAACGAGAGAAGGT
>CAYYEH010000033.1:25913-27179 GCA_964470815.1 uncultured Rikenella sp. | reverse complement strand
CCGCACCAAAAGCGATGCAAAATTAATCCAATTTTTCATTCCTCAAAATTTTTCATTCAAATATATTTCATGCCCTCTGGGAACTAAAGGAAAGGTAAGTATGACAAGTACAATCATGGTGATTGAAATCATAAAAGCTGCATAAATCTGGCAGGATTATTATATTTGTTCTGAAGCCTTGCTATGAAGAATATTTATCTGCAAATCACTAAGAAAGAGAGTGCCGTTCCCGGACTGGTTCTTGCAACCGTAACCGCTTCCAGCGGCTCAACACCTCAAAAACCGGGCAGCTCGGCACTGTTTCACAAAGGAAAGCTAATTGCCGGGACTGTTGGCGGCGGGATCATTGAAAACCGGATTGCAGAATATGCGGCCCGTTGTGTAGATGGAAAGGAGTCCGCACTGCTCAGGTTCAATCTTGATCAGGAAACATCAGATGAGGATGATGCTGTTTGCGGAGGAATAATCACAATCCTTGTCGATAGTGACCCCAGTGCACATTTGCAGGTATTCACAGAAATGGAGAAAAACCTTGATGAGGGCAGACCGGGTGTCCTGGTAACAAGGGTTGTTCCATGGAATGACGCACAGGTTCTTATTAAGAGATGCTGGGCAACGGACGAATGTGAATGGCGTCTTCCGGGAAACGATGCCGGAATAATAGCAGAGGAGGTAAAAAAGATCCTCGCATCAGGCAACAGGGCCGGATACAGGCATCTTGACGTGACCATCCCGGGAGAACAGCAAGGGGCAAAGGTATTCCTTGAACCGGTTTTTCCGCCCCGCAGGCTCATAATAGCAGGCGCCGGTCATGTAGGCCGGGCCGTTGCACACCAGGGAAGACTGCTGGGTTTTGAGGTCACCGTCATTGACGACCGGCCTGAATTTGCGAACAGTACAAACCTGCCGGATGCCGATAATATCATCGTAAGTGATATCGGACTGGCAATGAGGGAACTGCCAAAGGATTTAGATACTTATATTGTTATTGTTACACGTGGTCACAGTCATGACGCTGAGGCACTTAAACCATGCATCGGTTCAAAGGCAGCCTATGTTGGGATGATGGGAAGCAAGGTCAAGGTGGCAAAGATGCATGAAGATTTCATAAGTAACGGCTGGGCAACGGAAGAGCAGTGGGCAAAGATATTCACCCCTATCGGGATTGAGATAGGTTCGGTGACTGTGGAAGAAATAGCCGTCAGTATTGCGGCGCAGTTGATTTCAGGCAGTAGGCAAGAAACCCAAGGCAAGAAGCAAGAAGCA
>CAYYEH010000033.1:0-25813 GCA_964470815.1 uncultured Rikenella sp. | reverse complement strand
GGCGCAGTTGATTTCAGGCAGTAGGCAAGAAACCCAAGGCAAGAAGCAAGAAGCAAGAAGGCAGTAGGCAAGAAGCAAGAAGCAGAAGGCAATAGGCAAGAAGCAGAAGGCAATAGGCAATAGGCAAGAAGCAAGAAGGCAGTAGGCAAGAAGCAAGAGGCAGTAGGCAAGAAGTAAGAAGCAAGAAGCAAGAAGCAAGAGGCAGTAGTAGAGGGGCTTGTAAATCAACAAGATGAGAGATGACAGGAATCTGGGCGATAGTGCTGGCGGCGGGAGAATCCAGGAGAATGGGTTCGCCGAAAATGCTGCTTCCATACAATGATGTGACGATCATTGAACAGGTAATCCGCAACCTGATGGATTCAGATGTTGACAGGGTGGTAGTCGTTGTGGGAGCCAACCGTGAAGAGATCATGACGGTAACCCGCAGGTATGACGTATTTCACTGTTATAATGAAGATTACCGAAGAGGTATGCTCTCCTCAGTGAAGTGTGGCTTCAATTCATTGCCCGTCGGATGCCTGGCTGCACTGATTATGCCAGGTGACCAGCCCATGACGGGCCCGGGTGAGATAAACAGGGTTATCAGCAGTTTTATGGAAGGTGACAGGGGACTGGTCATGGCTGCCTATAATGGCAAACGTGGTCATCCTCTGATTGTTGACATGAAATACCTTGAGGAGGTGTTGGCCCTGTCTGATGATGAAGGTCTCAGGGCCCTTGCGGAAAGGCATACTGATGATGTGCATGAGTCAGTGTCTGACGACCCCTCGGTACTAAGGGATATAGACACACAGGAAGATTATATGAATGAAATAAGTAAAACCTGAAGATTATGAAAGAGACAATCCGGTTCAAACTGAACGGCAGGGAGACGGAGCTGGTCACTGATCCGAACCAGATCCTTCTCTGGGTTCTGAGGAATCATTTGGGTCTTACCGGCACAAAGTTCGGCTGCGGAATAGGATTCTGCGGCGCATGTACGGTATTGATTGAAAATGAGCCTGTAAGGTCATGCATGATACCTGTGAGTGATGTTTCAGGCAAAAGTGTTGTTACCATTGAAGGACTCGGTGAGGGAGAAGAGCTCCATCCAGTTCAGCAGGCTTTCATTGATCACGATGCACTTCAGTGCGGTTTCTGCACCCCGGGCATGATAGTCACTGCGGTCGGGTTCCTCGGTAAAAACCCTTCACCCACCCGTGGGGAGATTGTTGCCGGACTTGAAGATAACCTCTGCAGGTGCGGTGCCCATACGAGGATCATCGATGCAGTTGAAGAGGCTGCAGGAAAGATAAAGGGAGGAAAAGTAAAATGAAAAGAGAAATATCCACCGGAAAGATTGCTTCATCTGCGCTCGGGATGAAGCGCAGGAGTTTTGTGAAGGCTCTCGGGGGAGGAATTGTCCTGTTCTTCGCCCCCTGGGATGCACTTGACCTTATGGCTCTGCCTGCCGAGCAGCGCAGGAGCCTGACAACGGACTACAATGCATTCCTTCATATTGCAGAAGACGGCACGGTAAGCTGTTTCACCGGAAAGATTGAGATGGGGCAGGGGATCATCACTTCTCTTGCCCAGATGATGGCAGATGAACTCAATATACCTCTGCAGAAGGTGAAGATGGTTATGGGAGATACAGATCTTTGTCCTTATGATGCCGGGACATGGGGTTCCCTTACCACGAGGGTCTTCGGGCCTGCGATGCTTGCTGCGGCTGCTGAAGCAAAGGCAGTGCTCATTCAGATGGCCTCTGAAAAACTGGGTGTCGAACCAGGCCGCCTGGAGGTAAACAACGGTATTGTCTCGGATACGGGAAATCCATCGGCAGCGGTTTCATATGCTGAACTGGCGAAAGGGAGGAAGCTTGAGAGATATCTTGAAATCAAGCCCCCTGCGGAGGATTACAGGAAGCATACCCTGGTAGGTAAGCCGCTCAAACACAGTGACGCTTACGATAAGGTTACGGGAAAAGCAAAATACACGGGAGACCTGGTTCTTTCCGGAATGCTACATGCACGCATACTCAGACCGCCATCACATGGCGCCACTCTCGTATCTGTTGATCTCTCGGCCGCACAGGCAATTGAGGGGGTGAAGGTGGTGCGTGACGGTGACTTTGTTGCCGTCGTCAGTGAGAACCGTGACCTTGCCGACCTTGCCGTGGTACGCATCAACGCCGAGTATTCCTTTGATGAACTTGATGTCAGCGATTCAACAATCTTTGAATACATCAACCGCGGTGAATACCGTGAGAATGTTGTGACAGAGGCAGGAGACATGCTGGCGGCTGCGCAACAATGTGACAGAATATTTGAACATGAGTACCATGATCCATATCTTGCTCATGCTCCCATAGAGCCTCACACTGCGCTTGCCCTCTGGGAACACGGTAAACTTACGGTATGGGCCTCCACACAGTCGCCTTTCGGGCTCCAGGACTCACTTGTACGTGAGTTCGGAACAAGCCTTGAAAATGTGAGGGTGATAACACCGTACGTCGGTGGCGGGTTCGGGGGAAAAGCATCCTCACAGCAGGGTGTTGAGGCAGCAAAACTCGCCCGTATGACCGGCAGACCCGTGATGCTTGCATGGACACGTGAAGAAGAGTTTTTCTATGATACTTTCCACCCGGCATCTGTCATAAAGGTGAGATCAGGGATTGACAATGAAGGCAGGATCAAGATGTGGGATTATAATATTTACCTTGCCGGCACCCGCGGATCAGAGGCAACCTATGACATATCAAACGTCAGGATTACAAACTACAGGGAAGACCGTACGAAGTACAGGGTTCACCCATTCGCCACAGGCCCCTGGAGGGCTCCCAACAACAACACAAATACATTTGCGCGAGAGACGCAGGTTGACATAATGGCTGCGGCCGCCGGTATCGATCCGCTGGAATTCAGGCTTAAAAACCTGAAGGATGAAAGAATGATTGGTGTGCTAAAAGCTGTGGGCGATAAATTCGGGTATGTTCCCGGAAAAAAATCGCCCGGAAAAGGTATCGGTATAGCATGCGGAACAGATGCCGGCACGTGGGTTGCCCATATTGCGGAAGTTGAAGTGGATACCTCATCAGGCAAAGTGAAAGTGGTGAGACTGGCATGTGCCCAGGATATGGGCCTGTGCGTCAATCCGCAGGGAGCCCTGATTCAGATGGAGGGGTGTCTGACGATGGCGCTCGGGTATACGCTGACCGAGGAGGTGAAATTTGAAGGTGGTAACGTAAAGGATAAGAATTTTGACAGTTATGATATACCGCGGTTCTCATGGCTGCCAAAGCTTGAGTGTGTTATTATGGATAGGCAGGATCAGCCACCGCAGGGCGGGGGTGAGCCCGCCATAATAGGTGTGGGAGCGGCAATAGGCAATGCCATCTATGACGCCACCGGAGCAAGGCTGTTCCGTGTCCCCTTCACTCCGGAGAGGGTGCTGGAGGCTATGAACAGGTCTGAAGGTCTAAGGTCTGAAGCTAAGGATGTGGGGAAAGCTAAAAAGAAGCCGAAACGGCGCGGGAAACGTACGTAAATAAACAAAAGGAGGGAAGCGAATGCGCCCCTCCTTTTGTTCATTGTTGGCAGTAAGTATTATTTGCCGGTGAGATACCAGTCGTTCTGTACGAGAAGGTCATTGACCTGCAGCTCCCTGAAAGGAATCGGCAGGATGAGGTTACCGGCATCGTATGCGTAGGAGCCGATATTCATCTTCCACCTCTTCAGGTCATGCAGACGGAATCCTTCCCAGCAGAGTTCGAGGTAACGCTCTTCGCGGATCTGCTCCCTTGTCACAGGACCGGTATAAAGCGGAGCATTTGACCTGGCACGGATGACATTTATATCCTGTGTCGGGGTGTTCGGACCGACATCAGCACCGGGGTCCTCAAAATTGGCCTCGGCTCTTACAAGGTACATTTCAGCAAGCCTTATCAGGTTGATGTTCGTATAATAACTCCCCCACTTGGATGTATTTATTCCGTTGCTGTTGACGATTGTGCCAACGCCTCTGTAATACATCATCGTGATATTGGCAATTGTATAGGAGGACTCTGTATTCTGCTGGAACATGCCGCGCAGGTCAGAAGGATCAAACCTGTCAAGGAACACCTGCTGAATTTCATAATCACCCCTGCCGGCGCCGTTCAGAGAAGCATACATCACAGCGAGCCACGCATTATTTGATGCAACGTTGTTTTGAAACGCAAAGATGTCCTCCGGTGAATTACTGCTATTGTTAAACGCCTTCAGGGGTGTGCTTGTCAGAGCGAACAGTCCGCTTTGGATAACGTTGTTTGCTTCAACTGCAGCGCTTGAGTAATTTCCCATCTGGAGATATACCCTGGCAAGGACCGCCCTTGCAGCGAGTGATGAGGCATAGACGCCATTGTCTTCCGGGAGCAGATCACGGGCAGCCGTAAGATCAGCCAGGACCTGGGCATAGCATTCCTCTACGGTATTCCTGGGAACAGTGACAGCATCAGCCACATCACTGGTAGGGGTGAGTACAAGAGGCACGGCCGGCTGTGTGTTTGCAGTACCGGCTTCATAAGGCAACCCGAAAAGCCTGGTAAGTTCAAAGTAAGTCCATCCTCTCAGGAAACGGGCCTCACCCTCAACCAGGTCACGGTCTTCCTCATCAAGAATGGCAAGGATTTCCGGATCGACAAGCGTATTGCAGGTATTTATCAGCTTATAAGCCTGTACCCAGGTGTTTTCCACATAAGCGTTGGTAACTGTGGCTTCTTTCTGAATAAATTCACGTGGTTCCTCAAAGGTTCCGAGAAAGAGCATATCACCGGTGGATGCATAGAGTTCACTGTATTCATTGAATGCTGTACCGAAAACATATTCACTTCTGCCGGCGAGATAGGCGCCAACAAGAGTCGCTTTTATGTTTGAAGGTGTTGTAAGTGCTACCTCAGCATCAATTGACTGTTTGGGCATGAGGTCAAGCTTCTCGGTGCAGGAGAAGAGCAGCATGGATATCGGAACCAGCAGTAACAATTTTTTGGTTTTGATGATTATATTTTTCATGATCATTACTGTTAGGAGTTAGAATGAAAGATTTATACCGAGGGTGTATGTCCTGGCCTGGGGGGCAGTATAGAAGTCATATCCCTGTATAATATTGGTATTTTGAGTAGTACGGCCGGTGCCGGTGTAGTTTACCTCGGGGTCCCATCCCTTGTAATTTGTAAATGTATAGAGGTTCTGGATACCTGCGTAGAGCCTGACAGATGACATCTTCAGCCTGGTTGCAAGCGATTTTGGCAGGCTGTATCCGAAGTTGATACTTCTGATTCTGATGTATGAACCATCATAGAGGTACCTGCTGCAGGTTTTTACCCCGTTGTTTTCACCCATACGTGCCTGCGGAACGTCTGTAATGTCACCCGGTTGCTGCCACCTGTTCATCTGATCAACAGTCTGGTTGTCAAACCACGCGGCGTTGGCTGATTGGTAAATACCGGCGCCGTTATAGATCTTGTTGCCGTAAACAAAGCTTATCAGGGCATTCAGATCGAAACCCTTGTATTCAAAGTAGTTGTTAAAACCACCGGTGAACTCAGGGTTGGGTGAACCTACTATCTGAGGTTCGGCAAGGTTGAAGTTATTTGTTGTTTCATCACTGCCCGGGCCGAGGTAATAAAGTGCATCACCGTTGTCAGGATCAACCCCTGCATATTTTACGAGCTTGAAAACCCCGATGGGCTGTCCTTCTATGACATAGTTGATTCCATTAGGTGTAATCTCCGGACCATTTATATCAATGATCGTGTTTCTGTTAAAAGACATGTTGAAGTCAGTTGTCCAGACAAAGGTGCCTGCAAGATTGTTGGAGTGGATTGAGAATTCGATTCCCTTGTTTTCAAGTTCCCCGACATTGCTCCATACGCCTGTGAATCCTGAGGTCGAAGGGAGAGTGCGATAGAGAAGCAGGTCAGTCGTTTTCTTATGGTAGTAATCAATTTCACCTGTCACCCTGTTCTTGAAAAAGCCGAAGTCGAGGCCGAAGTCTGCCTGTGCCGTATTTTCCCATCCAAGTTCCCGGCTCTGAAGCTGTGTTGCCTCCAGGCCGTTTCTGCCGGCGTAGTTGACACCGGTATAAAGGGCCAGGTGGGCATAGTCAGGTATGCCGGAGTTTCCGGTCAAACCGTAACTGGCTCTCACTTTCAGATAGCTGAGTACTCCTGTAATCCCTGACATGAAATCTTCCTGTGTCAGAATCCACCCTGCTGATGCGGCCGGGAAGAACCCGAAGCGGTTGTCAATGCCGAATCTTGAGGAACCGTCAATACGACCACTGAGAGTAAAAAAGTACTTCTCATTGATTTTGTAGTTTGAGCGTGCAAAATAAGAGAGATACGAGTTGGCATTTTCCCAGCTTGAGAAAACAGTTGCTTCTGCAGCGTTCTCAATATTCTGGAAATCATCTGTAGGGAACCCCTTGGCCTGGATATTTGAGCCTGTGGTATTCGACTGCTGGTATGACATTCCACCTACAATATTGAGATGGTGTACACCGAATGTTTTTATATATGTCAGGTAATTCTCCCAGTTATAGTTCACAACCCTCACAGTACGGTTCTGCGCTTCACCTGCCGGACCACCGGTGATCGTCAGGCGACCCCAGTAGTTCTTTTCCCTCATATCCATGATGTCAGTTCCGAATTCACTCTTGAAGGTGAGGTCTTTCAGAATGTTATATGAAGCGTATAAATTTGCCAGGCTCCTGAAGGAGGTCTGATTGTTTGAGCCATCACGCAATGATATGAGGCCGTTATAATAGATTGTGTTGGTATTATACTCACCCGTTTCAGGATCTATTACAGGTGTCAGAGGCGACTGAGCCACAAGCTGAAGAGGGGTGGAGTATGCATTGTCATTTTCTACCCTCAGCATCTCGGTTCTTACCAGGTTCATCTGAACCCCGAAGTTGAGTTTCTCTGATGCTTTCTGATCAAGATTAAGCCTGGCGCTCATCTTTGTCATACTGTTACCCCGGAGGATGCCCTTTGTATCATCATAGCTTACTCCGGAGTAGAAAGTAGTGTTACCGCTTCCGCCTGAAGCTGACAGGTTGACCCTGTTTACCGAACCCTTCTGAAATGCTTCCTTCTGCCAGTCAGTGTCATATCCGTCGTCCCACATCGGACCCACAAAATATTCCCAGAACTCATCTTTGGGCAGCCAGTCCCAAACGTATCCGTCAACCGATGCATTGTCCATTGCCTCGCCAAACAGCTCAAGGTACTGGTCCGCATTCAGCCATTCGATGAGGTTGCTGGGCTCACTTATACCTGTAGTGTACTGAAGGTCAAATTTTGTCTCGCCCGTCTTTCCCCTCTTGGTCGTAATAATTACAACGCCGTTTGATGCCCTTGAGCCATAGATTGCAGCGGCAGAAGCATCCTTGAGGATCTGGATTGACTCAACGTCGGTCATTGCCAGGTCAGCCAGGGGGCTGGTAGGCTGGTTGTCAGGGTTTGAGAGGTTTTCGGTTGTGATGGGTACACCATCGACCACATAGAGCGGCTGGTTATTTGCTGAAACTGATGATGATCCTCTGATCCTCATCTTGATGGTTTCTCCCAGTTTACCGCTTGCCTGTTCGATGAATACACCCGAAGTCTTTCCCTGTATCGCTGACTCAAAACTGGCTGTAGGCATTTCTGCGATGCCCTTTGTCTCGACCTTCGTGATAGCCCCGGTCAGCTCACGTTTGATGGCTGATCCGTAACCAATGACGACGATTTCGTCCAGACCCACGTTGTCATATTCAAACTCCACGTTGATCACGCTGCCTTCCCCCAGGGCTATCTCCTGAGTCTTCATCCCGATGAATCTGAAGACCAGAATGTCTCCCTGGGAGGCATTAATTAGGTAGCGTCCATCCACGCCGGTGGCAGTACCGGCAGATGTGCCTTTCACCTGAACGGTTGCCCCTATAACTGGCTGTCCGTCAGTCTTGTCGGTGACCATGCCTGTAACGGTTTTCTGCTGTCCTAGTACAGAAAACACAAGTGTACAGTAGATCAGTCCTGTCAATAGCAATTTTCCCATTTTTTAATAGATTAGAGTTAAAAAAATATACAATTCCCTCAAAAGACCCCTAAAATTTGATTTTGTCGCATTTAGATGCGAAAAAGAATGTGAATATTATGTTAATGTTTTTTTAAAGCCTTGCGGCATAGAAAATTGAATCAGGATTTATTTCCTGAAAAATGAGAAGTTCACGTTTCCGTAGCTTCGGTGTTCCGTGAAATGGACACACTCTTTGAAATCCATTGTCCTGGGATGCTCAAGGATGAACAGGGTGGAGTCTTTGACTGCGCCGGAGTTCATCACCATTTCCGGAATCTCACGGAGCCATCTGAGTTCATAGGGAGGATCAGCAAAAACGATATCGTACTGTTTGCGGCATATCTTAAGCCAGTCACGCACATCAAGGCGGTGCACCCTTGCATGCTCAAGTCCGAGTTCACGGAAGGTATTGGTGATGAATGCGCAGCTCCGCCTGTCAGTTTCCACCAGGTCTATATCCGTGGTTCCCCTGGACGCAAACTCATAGCTGATTGCCCCGGTACCTCCAAAGAGGTCGAGTAGTGATACTTCTCCGAAGTCATATCGGTTGTTGAGGATGTTCATCAGGCTTTCGCGGGCATAATCGGTTGTAGGCCTTGCCCTGAATCCTGATGGCGGCTCGATCAGTCGCCCCCCGTATTTTCCTCCTATTATTCGCACGAGGCAGCAGTGAATAGGTTCAGCCACCGGTGCAGTTGCACTTCATTCATGACATAGCTGAAGCTCTGCCTGATAATCGGAGAGGCGAACCTGACGCCGGGGGAGAAATTGAGCAGTGCGATATGAGCTTCGCCGTAGGGGTCAATTTTCCCACTGACATGGATTGTTTCATCATGGCGGATGCCTTTCCTGTCAAGCACACTGAAGAGAAAGTAAGCTCCGTCCTGGGGTGATGATATTGCAAAGCTGTTGCAGAAGGAGAGGTTTCGCTTCTCCGCCGTTACCACTGTTACAAACTCCTTTTCGTAGTGAATATGAACATAGCAGTCGTCTGTGCCGCGGCATGCATTTGCAACATGGCTCAGCAGGGGTTTAGTGTGATGCCAGGGGGTTACATCGCGCCAGCGCGATAATATACTATCGGTCACCTCCTGTCCGGGGGAGAAGAGTATTACTGCTTCCGGATACTGAAGGATGTTGGAATAGATTTCCTCTCCTTCATATTGGCCGCAGTTGAACCTGAAGTAATCTTCACGCAGTCGGGGTTCATATACAGGTGCCGGGATCAGGGTGGCGTTAAGGGCAGGAGTGATGATAAAGGTCTTACGATACCTTCTCCTGAGAAAGTCATCAGAGTCGATCAGTTCAGCAAAGCTCCTGTTGGTTCCACCGGATGTTTCTTCCCGGGGATAATGCCTGAGCATGACATACTTACCCCTGAGCAGGTCAAGCACTGCAATAGAGATACCCTCTTCAGAAAGCTCAAGTGCAAGATCGTAATTGTCTGTCGCGTTTATGTCAAGGGTCTCGTCAATGAGCTCCAGGGGATATATCTGCGACGTGGTCATCAATCCTCCCAGTTCCCGGCGTTGTTATTGGGTACCCTGATGTCACCCACCTTCATGCCCGGGAAACCGGTGATCTTTGTCCGCTGGTCATTATAGTTTATAACCAGTTGCCTGTCAAGATCACTCAGGAATACATCATTAAGCACATATGCCTCGAAGACATTTACGAGCACCAGTGATGTTGTCATGACCTTACCGGCAGCCATCTGGAATCCGGTGTTTTCCATCCCGGGTATAAACCTCAGCTGATCAATTGGATAGCCCCTGTCAAAAATTGAATCACGGACAGGGATATAACTGGTGTCACGGCTTATGAGCCCTTTCTTTACGGCTTCTCTCTCACTGGTGATGCCGGCAGCTATCATTTCGTCAGTAAGTGACCCTCTCTTAAATACGAGCGGGAGGGAGTCTGTCTTGAGGAAGGTGATGAGTGTGTCAAAACTTCCTGTATAAGAGCCTTTTACTGATTTGTATGCTTCCTGGGCGGTACGGATATCGATAAGTCTCTCCTTGATTGCCGCCTCCCTTGCATCCTTCTCCTTATTGAAACGGATAGGCTTCATTATGCTTTCCACCAGGAACCAGGCCAGAACGATGATGATGATGGTAAATACGATGTTGAGAGCCGTTTTCATGTCTTTTCTGATCGATTGTTGAGTAACTTTGTGCAAATTTATAAAAAAAGCAGACTGTTACCCGGTTTGTCGAAATAAAATGAGACAGGAGAACATTTACGCATTGCTGTGCAGGAACCTGGGTTACCTGCCCACCCGGGATCAGTCTGAATGCATGCAACTCCTTGCGAAATTTATGGCGGAGAACACAAATGATGTGATTTTCCTGATGACAGGTTATGCAGGAACGGGTAAGACCAGTGTCATTGCATCGATGGTAGGAACACTAACCACATTGCGTCAGAAATCAGTTCTTCTGGCTCCTACCGGAAGGGCTGCAAAGGTGCTTCGTTCCTACACGGGAAAGGAAGCTTACACTATTCACCGGAAGATATACAGGCAGAAGTCAGCCACTGACGGGGTTGGAAAATTTGTTCTTGACCGCAACCTGCACAGGGAGACTTTCTTCATTGTGGATGAAGCTTCGATGATTCCTGATGAGTCGTCTGACGGTTCTTTATTTGGCAGCGGCAGGTTACTTGATGATCTTCTGGAATATGTTTATACCGGGACAGACTGCAAGCTTATCCTGGTGGGTGATGTTGCGCAGCTTCCCCCGGTAGGGTCAATGGTGAGCCCGGCGCTGGATGAGAGTGTTTTGCGTGCAACAGGTTTTGCACTGGAGACATTCGAGTTACGGCAGGTGATCAGGCAAAGCGAAGGATCAGGCATACTGATGAATGCCACGGCAGTGAGGCAGCAGGTCAGCGATGGCGACCTGTCAATTCCGGAGCTGGTACTTAGCGGATACAATGACATAGAGCGACTGGGAGGTAATGACCTGATAGAGCGTCTGGCAGAGTCTTATGACAGGTGCGGCACTGACGGCGCCATCGTGGTTGTCAATTCTAACAACCTTGCAAACCGCTACAACCAGGGGATAAGGAACCGGGTCTTCTTCCGGGAGGAGGAGATAAGCACAGGGGATATAATAATGGTTGTGAAGAACAACTATTACTGGCTTAAGGATGAGGAGAAGGCCTCATTCATTGCCAACGGAGATATTGCCGAGGTGCGAAGGATAAGGAGATTCGAGGAGAATTACGGGATGCGGTTTGCAGAGATGACACTCTGGTTCCGCGACACAGAGCTGGAGATAGAGGCGAAGGTCATGCTTGACACACTGATGATGAGCACTCCCTCACTGTCACCGGAGAAGTCCAGGGAGCTTTACTTCGCAGTGCTGGCTGATCATCCGGGGATAAAGTCAAAGAGGAAGCAGTATGAGGCTGTGAGGGACGATCCATACTACAATGCACTACAGATAAAGTTTGCATATGCAGTCACCTGTCACAAGTCACAGGGAGGACAGTGGGAGCGGGTTTTTATTGACCAGGGGATGTTCAATCGTCAGGAACCCACCATTGACTATCTGAGGTGGTTTTACACCGCACTGACAAGGGCAACTGACAAAGTGTACCTGGTGAATTTTCCGGACAGTTATTTCAGCCAATAGAGGGCCGATCCGCCAGCTGGCGGAGAAGGAGCCTGATTGCAGGGAGGCCATTACACTATTGTGGATTGATTATATTTACGCATTCTTTTCTGAAAGTGGATCTTACTGAAAAACTGACGTACCGGAAGATATTTCTTTTCTGGGGGCCGCTGGCGCTGACATGGCTGATGATGGCCTTTGAGCAGCCTTTCCTTATTGCATTCATAGCCCGCCTGGGAGAGGCAAAGGTAAACCTGGCAGCCTTTGGCATCGCCGGGTCATTTGCAATGATCATTGAAGCGCCGATAATAATGCTTATGAGCGCTTCAACCGCCCTCGTGACCGGACGCCATTCATATCAAAAGCTTAAGCATTTCACTGATATACTCAATGCCGGGGTAACAGGTGTCCAGCTGGTCATGCTGATTCCTCCGGTATTCAATTTCATCGTTATAAGGCTTATGGGTGTACCTGAAGATGTGGCAAGGATTGCGCACATCGCGCTTCTCATTTTCCTGCCATGGGCTGCATCAATAGGTTACAGGAGGTTTTACCAGGGAATACTTATCAGGAGCAATCTCACCAGGAGGGTCACATACGGCACAATTGTTAGACTTACGGTCATTATCATTGCCGGATTGATTCTGTACAGGGCCGGGATACCGGGGGCTTATGTGGGTGCCGGCGCAATGTCAATGGCTGTCTTTGCAGAGGCAATAGCAACAAGGCTGATGGCTTCAGCCACACTGACGGAACTGCTCCAGAAGGAAGACACTGAAAACGGACATCTCGGCCTGAGGTCAATATCAAGATTTTATTACCCGCTGGCGATAACCTCAATACTCTCCCTGGGGGTACACCCTTTTGTGACATTCTTCATGGGCAGAAGCACCATGCCGGTTGAATCCCTGGCCGTACTCCCTGTTGTCGGATCACTGGTTTTCATATTCCGAAGCCTCGGACTCTCATACCAGGAGGTGAATATAGCCCTGATAGGGAAGGAGAAGCAGAACTACCGACTTCTCAGAAACTATGCAATATTCCTCGGGATAGCAGTTACGGCGCTGATTTCTCTCATTGCCTTTACACCGCTGGCCAACCTGTGGTTCATAGATATATCAGGCCTGACAGCAGAGCTTGCAAATCTTTCATACCTTCCGCTTCAGATAATGATTCTGCTTCCTGTGCTTACGGTTTTGCTGAATTTTCAGAGATCTCTCCTGGTGGTCAATGGCACAACCGGTCCGATTTCAAAGGCCACTGCCGTTGAACTGATCTCTATTATAATCGTATTGCTGGTTTGTGTTGTTTTCCTTGATCTTACCGGTGTAATTGCCGCCTCAATCGCTTTTGTGACAGGAAAGGGGCTGTCAGTACTTTACCTCCTGCCGTGGCAGAGGGAGGTTCTTGGAAAGTGGAGGGTATAATAAATATGAATCCCGACATGGTGTCAGGTTTCTCGGTGAGGACGATGAGGCAGTCTCTCACGGCCATACCGGATATGCTCTGTTGAGCCGGTCTGTACGCCGGTTACTCTCCGATGATCTTTACCAGGATTCTTTTCTTTCGCTTACCGTCATATTCTCCGTAGAATATCTGCTCCCAGGTGCCGAAATCGAGTTTGCCGTTTGTCACGGCCACCACCACCTCCCTGCCCATGAGCTGACGTTTCATGTGGGCATCTGCATTATCCTCGAAGCCATTATGCCGGTACTGTGAATGCGGCTTTTCCGGTGCCAGCTTTTCAAGCCATATTTCAAAATCATGGTGAAGTCCGCTTTCATCATCATTGATGAACACGGAGCTCGTAATGTGCATTGAATTTACGAGCACAAGGCCCTCCCTGATCCCGCTGTCAATGAGACATTGCTCAACCTGGCGGGTGATATTGACATAATCCCTGCGGTGGGGCGTTTCAATGGTTATTTCTTTACGGTAGGACTTCATGGCGGCAGTGTAAATTACAGGTTCAGGGCACTTATAACGTCATTGATCCGGTCATCGAGTTCTTTCCAGAGATTTTCGAATCCTGAAGTATCATTCATCCTGGTGTTTGCGCTGAAGTAGAACTTGATCTTCGGTTCTGTGCCGGAAGGACGAACGGATATTTTTGTTCCGTCAGCAAGGAAGAACTGGAGCACGTTTGACTTTTCAAGGAGAAGGGGAGTTTTTTTGCCGGTGACAAGGTCAGAGGAGACACTGGTCAGGTAGTCATCAATCTTTACTACCCTGCTTCCCGCGATCTCTTCCGGCGGGCTGGTGCGGTACCCTTCCATCATTTTCCTGATCTCCTGTGCCCCTTCTGCGCCTTTTCTCACTACGTTGACAAGCTTCTCGCGGAAGAGACCGTATCCGGCATAAATGTCAAGCAGCAGTTCCCAGAGCGATTTGCCCCGGTCGGCTGCCCATGCTGCCGCTTCCGCAATGAGTGCGCATGATGCCACTCCGTCCTTGTCCCTTACATAGTCTCCGGGAAGGTATCCGAAACTCTCCTCTCCGCCGCCGATATATTTCTCCTTTCCTTCAAGGTCACGCATGAGAGCTGCAAAGTACTTGAATCCGGTGAGCACATTATAGCACTTCACCCCGTTCTTTTCCGCAATCCGGTCGAGCAGGTCTGATGTAACGATGGTATTAATGATGTATTCATTGCCTTTCAGAGCTCCGTTCTGCTTCATCTGTGATATGATGTACCAAGTGAGCAATGCCCCTGTCTGGTTACCGTTGAGCAGGACAAACTCACCGGAAGGTTTTCTTATTGCTATGCCCAGTCGGTCGGCATCGGGGTCTGTGGCCATGACCAGGTCAGCCTTCTTCTCACGGGCCAGGTCGAGGGCCATAGCCAGTGCATCAGGTTCTTCCGGGTTGGGAGAACGGAGAGTCGGGAAGTTGCCATCAGTTATGCTTTGCTCCTTAACCGTGAAGATATTTTTAAAACCATACATCCTCAGGGCCTCCGGAACCATTTTGTACCCTGTGCCGTGAAGGGGGGTATAGACAATTCCCATGCCGGCATTCCTCCGGATTATTTCCGGATTGAGGCTCAGCTTAAGCACTTCGTCAAGGTATTTCCTGTCAGTCTCTTCTCCAAGCATTATTATTTTTGACGGGTCTCCGCCTTCTGCTATTTCCTTGACCGACCTGATGCTTCGCACTTCATCGATGATTCCCCGGTCATGAGGAGAGACAACCTGGCCTCCGTCGTTCCACGAAACCTTATAACCGTTGTATTCCTTCGGGTTATGCGAGGCGGTGATTATGACTCCTGCATCGCAGCCGTATATCCTGATGGCATATGAGAGTTCGGGTGTCGGTCTGAGTGATTCAAAGAGGTATGCGGTGAAGCCGTTTGCCGTGAAGATATCAGCAGCAACTTTTGCAAAATAGCTGCTGTTGTTACGGGAGTCGTATGCTATTGCCACCCTTACTGATGACGGGTTGACAGCATGTTTCCTGAGGTAGTTTGACAGCCCCTGGGTAGCCATGCCGAGGGTGTACCGGTTCATCCTGTTGGTTCCTGCACCCATTATCCCCCGGAGTCCCCCGGTGCCGAATTCAAGGTCCTGGTAGAACGCGTCTATAAGTGCTTTTTCATCGTGTTCCATCATATGCTTCACCTCGTTGCGGGTCGGTTCATCGAACTCTTCGCCGAGCCAGACGGCGGCTTTATTCCTGATTTCTTCCATGTTAATCATATCCTGTTGATTTTTGTTATACAGTTGATCAGACTTGAGCGCCAGTGCGGAATAGAAATATTGTATGTCTCCTTTATCCTGGTTTTGTCAAGGACGCTGTACGCCGGCCTTTTTACCCGTGAAGGCCAGGCTGAACTCCTGACGGGAAAGACTTTGGAGGATGAACCTGCTTCTCTGACGATCTCACAAGCAAGGTCGTACCAGCTGCAGACACCCTCATTTGAGTAATTGAATATTCCGGGAACGAAGCTGTGCCGGTTACGGATTACGCCGCTGACAATTTCCGTTATTGTGGCGGCAAGGTCAGCAGCATAGGTGGGTGATCCTGCCTGGTCGAAAACGACACTTATGTCAGGCGATGAACCTGCTTTCCTGAGGATGGTTTTTACGAAGTTGTTTCCGTAGGAGGAGTAAAGCCATGAGGTCCTTATGATCATGGTATTGGGCCATTGCATGGCAGCCATCTCACCAGCAAGCTTGCTTCGTCCGTAAGCCGAGGCAGGAGACGGGGTGTCATCCTCAGTGTAAGGAACGGGTTTGTTGCCATCAAAGAGATAATCAGTTGAGATTTGTATCAGCCTGCAGCCGGTACCCCTGATGGCATTTACCAGGTTTTCAACCCCTCTGCCGTTGACCAGTGTTGCCAGGTTCTCCTCACCCTCAGCCTGGTCTACGGCAGTATAGGCAGCGCAGTTGATGATCCATGATGGCCTGGCATCGGAGACGAAAGCAGCGGTAACAGCAGGATCGGTAATATCAAGTTCGGCTGCATCGGTAAAAATGAATTCATAACCGCCGTAGCGTGTAGAAAGTTCTTTTATTTCACTGCCTAGCTGCCCTGAGGCACCTGTTACCAGTATGGTTGTCATTCACTGAAGATAAAGTTCGTTGTAATATCTTTAAAGAGAGGCTGATTCATGTCTTTGGGGCTGATGACGGGAGCTTCATCCCTGATCATCCAGTCGATACCCAGTGCCGGATCAAGTGCGTTTATGCCCCTCTCATGCTGCACCGAATAAATATTGTCACATTTGTAAAGCACTATCGCCCTTTCACTCAAAACCGAGAAACCGTGGGCAAATCCTTTCGGAATCAGGAACTGAAGCTTCTTTTCAGAGTCAATAATCAGCCCGAACCATTTACCGAAGGTCGGGGAGCCGGAACGGATATCGAGGGCAACATCATAGATTCGTCCTTCAATGACCCTGATCAGTTTTGCCTGGGCAAACGGTTCCTCCTGGTAGTGGAGGCCGCGAATCACACCCCGTGAAGAGCTTGACTCATTGTCCTGGACCGGTTCGTAGACCACTTCGTTGTTGGTGTATTTGATTTTGTTGTAACTCTCAAAGAAATACCCGCGGGCATCATAAAAGACATCGGGTTCAATTATGAGGAGTCCGGGGAATTCGGTGTTGTGTACTTTCATTGTCAGGCCTGTTCGTTTGCCACTTTAAGCAGGTACTGACCGTACTGGCTTTTTGCCAGCGGTTTGGCAAGTTCAACCAGCTGGTCACGTCCGATGAAACCGCTTTTAAAGGCTATTTCTTCAATACAGGATGCACTCAGACCCTGCCTCTGTTCCAGGGTGGCAATGAAGTTGGAGGCCTGAAGCAGGCTGTCAAAAGTGCCGGTATCAAGCCAGGCCATTCCACGGCCAAGCAGTTTTACTTCCAGTTTTTCTTCCTGCAGATAGAGCCTGTTCAGATCGGTTATCTCAAGTTCACCCCGAAGCGATGGTTTCAGTCCCCGTGCACGTGCGGCAACGGTGTTGTCATAAAAATAGAGCCCTGTGACAGCGTAGTTTGACTTTGGCTTCAGAGGTTTTTCCTCTATACTGACCGCTTTCATGTTTTTGTCAAATTCCACAACTCCATAGCGTTCCGGGTCATTGACGGCATAACCGAATACAATGGCTCCCTCATTCAGGGCGGCTGCCTGTTTAAGGATACCTCCGAAACCATGCCCGTAGAAGATATTGTCACCCAGGATCATGCACACATTGTCATCACCAATGAAATCTTCACCTATAATGAAAGCCTGTGCAAGTCCGTCAGGTGAAGGCTGTTCACGGTATGAAAAGGTCATACCCAGCCTCCTGCCATCACCCAGCAGTGCCCTGAAGCTGGGCAGGTCACGGGGAGTTGAGATGATCAGTATGTCACGGATACCTGCAAGCATCAGCGCCGAGAGGGGGTAATATATCATCGGCTTGTCATATACAGGGAGTAACTGTTTTGAGATGGCTTCCGTTATCGGATGGAGCCGGGTGCCGGAACCACCGGCAAGAATAATGCCTTTCATCATTATAATGTTTGACAAGTCAGGATCTGACGGATCACCCATGTTTCCCTTCCTTAGCCACTGAATCACTATTTCAGGAGACTCGGGTCTGTGATCCGAAAAAAAATTTAGTTGTTCAATTGACAAAAATAGGAAAAAGCCCCGATACTGAAAGTGGCAGGACTTCTTCATTCAATTTTAATTCTTATATCCTGAAAATCTGTCCATTGTTCATATCCGGATAAAAAAAATAATTATCTTTGCAACCTGATTTTAAACAACATAATGTCTAACTTATTAAAGTTCAATTAATTTAATTAAAATGAGTGAAATTAACGAACAGGCCGGCAGCATTTCAGGCGAAGAGGCTAAGGTGAATGAGACCGGAGCGGAAACAGTGAAATCAAAGGAGGTAGTGGTTGAATCAGCAGGTGAAATGGTTGCTGAGGAACAACCGATTCTCAAGGAAAAGAAAGAAAAAAAGGTAAAGGCAGAAGAGCCTGCTGCAGCAATGGCAGCAGCAGCCACACCTGAAGAGTTTGACTGGGATTCATATGAAAAGGACGGTTTTTCATCGAAGAAGAGCCGTGCTGACCAGGAGAAACTTTATGAAGAGACCCTTTCAACCGTTGCAGTTGATGAGGTTGTTGAAGGTACGGTTATTTCTATGAATAACCGCGAGGTGGTTATCAACATCGGGCAGAAGTCCGAGGGTGTGGTTAGCCTGAACGAATTCCGCTACAATCCCGAGCTCACGATAGGCGACAAGGTTGAGGTCTATGTTGAGAGCCAGGAAGACAAGAAGGGTCAGCTGGTTCTTTCACACAAGAAGGCAAGGGCTTATAATTCATGGGACCGAGTCAATTCGGCCCTTGAAAACAATGAAATCATTACCGGTTACATCAAATGCCGCACCAAGGGTGGCATGATCGTTGACGTCTTTGGCATCGAGTCATTCCTGCCGGGATCACAGATCGACGTCAAGCCTATCCGTGACTATGACGTTTACGTTGGCAAGACGATGGAATTCCGCGTTGTGAAAATCAACCAGGAGTTCAAGAATGTGGTCGTTTCTCACAAGGCTCTCATCGAGGCTGAACTTGAACAGCAGAAGAAGGAGATCATCTCCAGGCTCGAGAAGGGACAGGTACTCGAAGGTACAGTCAAGAACATCACCTCCTACGGGGTATTTATTGACCTCGGAGGTGTTGACGGACTTATCCATATCACAGATCTCTCATGGGGCAGGGTTAACCATCCCGAGGAGATCGTGCAGCTCGACCAGAAACTCAATGTTGTCATTCTAGACTTTGATGATGACAAGAAGAGGATCGCCCTGGGTCTCAAGCAGCTTACCGCTCATCCGTGGGATTCGCTCAGCGAAGGGCTCAAGGTTGGAGACAAGGTCAAAGGCAGGGTGGTAGTCATGGCTGATTACGGTGCGTTTGTTGAGATAGTTACAGGTGTTGAAGGTCTCATACATGTGTCGGAAATGTCATGGTCACAGCACCTGCGCAGTGCACAGGAATTCATGAAGGTAGGTGATGAGGTTGAGGCAGTCATCCTGACTCTTGACCGTGAGGAACGGAAGATGTCACTTGGCATCAAGCAGCTCAAACCTGATCCATGGGAGAATATCGAGCAGAAATACAGCATCAATTCACGCCACAAGGCTCGCGTACGCAATTTCACCAACTTTGGTGTCTTTGTTGAGATAGAAGAAGGTGTTGACGGACTGATCCACATTTCTGACCTCTCCTGGACGAAGAAGATCAAGCATCCGGCTGAGTTTACCTCCATCGACGCAGAAATTGATGTGGTTGTACTTGAGATAGACAAGGAGAACAGGAGACTGAGCCTCGGCCACAAGCAGCTTGAGGAGAACCCGTGGGATGTGTTTGAAGATCTCTTTACTGTTGATTCAATACATGAAGGGACCGTCATCGAGGTCTTTGACAAGGGTGCAATCATTGCACTTCCTTACGGAGTGGAAGGATTTGCCACCCCGAAGCATCTTGTGAAGGAAGACGGCACACAGGCAGCTGTTGAGGACAAGCTCAACTTCAAGGTTATTGAGTTTAACAAAGGAGCCAAGAAGATCATCGTTTCCCACAGCCGGGTATTTGAGGATGAGAGAAAGGGAACCGAGGCTGCCTCAAGACGCTCCGAATCTGACAGTACCAAAAAGGCAGCCCGCAAGATCAAGGCCAGCCTTGAGAAGACGACTCTCGGAGACATCACTGAACTTCAGGCTCTCAAGGATGAGATGGAAGAAAAAGAAGCTAAAAGTCTAGGTAAAAAGAAAAAATAACCTTATTTTTAGTTGCCAAAATAATCAGCTATGGATTTCAATATTGAAAACAAGAAACAGTGTACAGTGATCAGCATTGAGACTGAGAAACTTGATACTCATATAGCACCCTCACTCAAGTCGGAACTGGTTCTCATTTCAGGCAAGGGGGAGAGGAATATCATTCTTGATCTCAAGAAGTGCCAGTATTGTGATTCATCAGGTCTGAGCGCCATTCTTGTGGCGAACAGGCTCTGCAAGAATGCCGGAGGAACTTTTGTTCTATGCGGGCTAAATGAGGCTGTTGAGAGGCTCATAACCATCTCGCAGCTTGACACTGTGCTATCCATAACCGCTGATTCAGAAGAGGCAGAGAAGCTTATCTCCTGAAAAAAGAGAGTGGCATGGCTTTCAGGCTGACCATACTTGGTACAAGCTCTGCTCTGCCCACTTCAGACCGATATCCTACCGCTCATGTGCTTAATGTGCATGAGCGGTTGTTTTTAATAGACTGTGGAGAGGGAACACAGATGCAGATGCGCCGCTACAGGATCAGGTTTGGCAGGATAAACCATATTTTCATCAGTCACCTTCATGGTGATCATTTCTTCGGGGTCTACCCGCTGCTCTCCACTTACAACCTGATGGGGAGGAAGACCACGCTTCACCTTTATGCCCCGGCACCGGCAGAGGAGCTGATAACAAGGCATCTGGCTGATTTTGACATTCACCTTGGGTTTGAGCTTGCCGTTCACACTGTTTCAGGCCGCAGCATGAAAAAGGTGCTTGACGACAAAAGGGTGGAGGTATTCTCCTTCCCGCTGAAGCACCGTATCCCGACTTACGGCTATCTCTTCCGTGAAAGGATGCCGGACAGGAATATGATAAAGGAGGCAATTTCCAGGTACGCTCTCTCCGTGGAAGAGATCGGCAGGGCAAGGAAGGGGGAGGATATTGTCAGGGATACCGGGGAGGTTATACCCTGCAGTGAGGTAACCATGGAACCACGTAACCCTGCCTCATTTGCCTTTTGCAGTGACACCGGGTGGTTGCAGAAGCTCCCATCCTATGTAGGCGGTGTTGACCTTCTTTATCACGAAGCCACCTTCGGGGACGATAATGATGTCCTTGCCCTGAAGACAGGTCACTCAACCGCACGCCATGCTGCCACGGTTGCAAGGGAGGCAGGGGTGAAGCGGCTTCTTATCGGGCACTTCTCTGCCCGTTACCGGGTCCCGGATACACTCGAGGAAGAGGCCCGGAGCGTCTTCCCGGAAAGTGAAGCCGCAAGAGAAGGAAATACATACGAAATAGGTTGAAGCCGCCGGCACGTGAATTGCATCTGATACAGGATGATGCTGCATTCGAAGGAATCACTTATGAAACAGGGTGATGCCGCTATACCGTCATATTGATTATCTTTGCCCCCTGCGTAACCATCTTAATTAGTTCCACGTGCAGGAAAAAATCTTGATCCTTGATTTCGGGTCCCAGTATACACAGCTGATAGCCAGGCGTGTAAGGGAACTCAATGTGTATTGTGAAATTCATCCTTTCAATCATTTCCCTGCACCTGACAATACCGTGAAGGGAGTCATTCTCTCCGGAAGCCCCTGGTCAGTCCGGGATGAAAAAGCCCCTTTCCCGAATCTTGAGGGGATCAAGGGGAGTATTCCGGTTCTGGGTGTATGCTACGGCGCACAGTATCTGACCCATAAATACGGCGGGGAGGTTATGCCGTCAAAAACGCGTGAATACGGCAGGGCAAAACTGGTGAAGGTTGATTCGTCTGACCCCCTCTTCAGTGGAGTTCAGCCCGGCACGCAGGTCTGGATGTCACACGGTGATACAATAATGCGTATCCCGGAAGGATATCATATTACCGGCTCAACCGAAGATGTAAGGGTTGCCGCGTTCAGAATCGAAGGGGAACGGACCTGGGGAATCCAGTTTCACCCGGAGGTATACCATACCGGCGAGGGGACAAGGATGCTGGGAAATTTTGTGAGGGGAATATGCGGATGTCACGCGGAATGGACACCGGAGTCATTCGTTGAGATGACAGTGCGTTCACTCAGGGAACAACTGGGAGATGACCGGGTAGTGCTTGGTCTCTCCGGCGGGGTTGATTCTTCGGTGGCGGCATTGCTGCTTGACAGGGCCATAGGAGACAGGCTGACATCTATTTTTGTTGATAACGGACTCCTCAGGAAGAATGAATATGAGGCAGTGCTTGATGCCTACAGGAGAATGGGGCTCAATGTCAGAGGTGTTGATGCCTCGGCTGCGTTTGTCAACGGTTTGCGGGGTGTTGACGATCCGGAGAAAAAGAGGAAGATTATCGGCCGGGTATTCATAGAGGTATTTGACCGTGAAGCACACAAGGTTCAGAACGTCAGATGGCTGGCACAGGGAACCATCTATCCTGACGTGATTGAGTCTGTCTCTGTCAACGGGCCTTCTGCAACCATCAAATCTCACCATAATGTGGGCGGACTACCCGAGAAGATGCACCTGAAGGTGGTTGAGCCCCTCAGGCTTCTGTTCAAGGATGAGGTCAGGAGGGTTGGTCATGCCCTTGGCATGCCGGACGAGATTCTGGGACGTCACCCGTTCCCCGGTCCCGGACTAGCCATACGGATCGTGGGTGAGGTCACCCCTGCCAAACTGGAGACACTCCGCGATGCCGACGAGATATTCATATCAGGGCTGAAGAAGAACGGGTTCTACGACCAGGTATGGCAGGCAGCGGTTATACTCCTGCCGGTGCAGTCAGTGGGGGTGATGGGTGATGAGCGGACCTATGAGAATGCCGTGGTATTGCGGGCAGTAACTTCAACTGACGGCATGACGGCTGACTGGAGTCATCTCCCTCACGAGTTCCTTGCAGAGATCTCAAACCAGATCATCAACAGGGTCAGGGGAGTAAACAGGGTGGTATATGACATCAGTTCCAAACCCCCTTCAACAATAGAATGGGAATGATATTTGCATGGAAGAAAGAAAACCAGGGAAGATGACAAAAAGACTTATACTGATATTTACTGCGGCACTGTTATTTGAGGGTACGGCCCTCAGGGCACAGGGCCTGACACAGGAGACCTTCAAGATCGGCAAGACCCTTGCCCTTCTTGAGGCCATATACGTTGACAGTGTCAATATATCATCCATCACCGAGCAGATGATCATTGGCACGCTCCGGAACCTTGATCCCCATTCGGTATATATTCCGGCAAAGGAGGTGCAGGAGGAGAACGAGCCGCTTCAGGGTAACTTTGAAGGAATAGGAATACAGTTCAACCTGCTTAATGATACTATTATTATTATATCTCCCATTCCCGGCGGCCCCTCTGAAAAGGTAGGGATCCTTGCCGGTGACAGGATAGTTTCCATTGCCGGAGAGAAGGTGACAGGAACAGGCATTACAACCACAGGAGTGCAGAAAAGGCTCAGGGGGCCGAAAGGGACAAAGGTGGATGTCATAATATTCCGCAAGGGCGAGAAAGAATTGCTTGATTTCACGATTACCCGTGACAAAATCCCCGTTAACAGTCTTGATGCGGCCTATATGCTGTCAGACAATGTGGGATATATCAAGCTGAGCCGTTTCTCCGAGCAGACTGCCGGAGAGTTTGCAGAGGCAGTTAATGGTCTGCGTGACAGACGTATGGAGAACCTGGTCATCGACCTGCGCGGCAACTCAGGCGGTTATATGGTTCCGGCGATTCAGATAGCGGATGAATTGCTGGCCGGCAATGAACTGATAGTATATCTGGAAGGAAGGAATACCTCGAGGCAGGATTACAAGTCTGCTCCTTCAGGGACACTGACCAGGGCACGAGTTGCTGTGCTGATAGATGAGGGCTCCGCATCGGCCAGCGAGATACTTGCAGGAGCAGTGCAGGACTGGGACAGGGGGGTGGTCATCGGACGCAGGAGTTTTGGCAAAGGACTGGTGCAGAACAGGTTCCCGCTGCCTGACGGATCAGAGCTAAGACTTACGATTGCCCGTTACTACACACCATCCGGACGCTCTATCCAGACTCCCTACAACGAGGGGTTTGACAAGTATTTCCAGACCTTTTACAGCAGGTACTTCAATGGTGAACTGATCCATCCTGACAGCCTTAACCTTCCTGACTCACTGAAGGCATTCACCATCAGGAACAAAAGGCTCGTATACGGGGGAGGAGGCATCAGCCCTGATATCTTCATACCAATAGATACGACCTACTATTCAGATTATTACCGTGACCTGATCCGGACATCCACCCTTACGAATTTCATGCTGGCTTACACTGACCGCAACCGGAAAGAGTTTACCCGAAGGTACAGGGACTTTGAAACTTTCAACCGGGAGTTCAGGATAGACGGTTCGGTGATTGAAGAGCTGAAGGCAGCCGGCGAAAGGAACGGTGTCAGATTTAACCAGGATCAGTTTGATGTTTCCTCGCCGGAGATAAAATCGGTGATGAAAGCACTCGTGGCACGAGACCTCTGGGACATGAATGAATACTTCATGGTTGTCAACGGGAATGATGACGGTATCCTCAGGGCGCTTGATGTGCTGAATGATCCTCTTCTTTATGATAAGCTTCTCGGTTACGGGAAGGGGGAACGATGAAGCTTCTTGCAAAGACCCATTACGGTCTTGAGCAGGTTCTGGCAGAGGAACTTGTGATGTTGGGTGCCGGGGATGTCAGGGCTCTGAACAGGGCTGTCGCCTTCGAAGGATCAAAACAGTTGCTGTATGCCGTGAATTACCGTAGCCGCCTTGCACTTTCGGTACTTGTTCCTGTCACAACGTTTGGCATATCAGGCCAGAAGGACCTTTATAACGGTGCAGTAGCTGTTGAATGGGACCGTTATCTTGATCCCGGAAAAACATTTGCCGTGACTGCAGTGGTCAACTCACCCCATTTTTCTCATTCGGGCTATGCTGCGCTGGTTGTGAAGGATGCCGTTGCAGACTTTTTCCGCAGGCTTACTTTGCCAAGGCCTTCAGTTGATGCACGTGACCCTGATCTGCTTGTAAATGTGCATATCAGTAATGACAAGGTCACTGTTTCTCTTGATTCAACGGTAGTGCCGTTGTACAGGCGTGGTTACCGGCAGGGAAAGTCAGAAGCTCCGCTGGGTGAAGTGCTGGCTGCGGGCATGATTGCTCTTTCAGGGTGGAGGGCGGAGAGGCCGCTGGTTGACGGAATGTGCGGTTCAGGGACAATAGTTGCCGAGGCCGGGCTCATTGCCTGTAATATCGCACCCGGGAGGTTCAGGAAGAGCTTTGGTTTCATGAGATGGAAGGATTATGACCCAGCACTGTTCAGGTCAGTGAAGTTTGAGGCAGAAAAGCGCGAGAAACCATCCACGGCAAGGATATACGGCAGTGACATTTCTCCTGAAGCCTGTGCCACTGCACTGGCCAACATAAGAACGGCAGGCCTTGCCGGTACGGTTGAAATCAGGGAACGTGATTTCTTTGCCACGGGTCCGCCTGAAGCAGGAGGGACGCTGATAATCAATCCTCCTTACGGTCACCGGATAAGCGCACCCGATCTGGCGGAATTCTATGGTAAGATCGGATCCGTACTGAAGCACAGTTATGAAGGTTACAACGCCTGGATCCTTTCAGGTGACCCCGCTGCCCTGAAGCAGGTTGCCCTGAAACCATTCCGGAAGTTTGATCTGCTCAACGGTGACATAGAATGCCGTTTCCAGGGTTATGAACTCTATGGAGGGAGCAGGAAAAAAAAGAGCCCTGACAGCCACTGAAAACACTTTTGTCTGCTCTAATGCAACCCTTGTCAAAAAAAGGTTGTCATATCTGAAATAATGAGACGGGTATGT
>CAYYEH010000032.1:15646-27426 GCA_964470815.1 uncultured Rikenella sp. | reverse complement strand
AGTGCTATCTTGTTCATGGCTCAGTTTTTTGCAGATTCCCTGTTTTTTGTTTCCACCACCCTGATGAAAATCTCATTCATTGAGGGGAGTGCCGGATTGAATGAAAGCACCGTTCCGGCGGCGGTCATTGCACTGAGGATTGCGTTGTTGTCGACCGGTTCGGCTGCCCTGACGAGTACACTGCTCTTACCCTCATCAAAGGTTGAGCTGAGGACTGTAAAGTGTCCGTTGGTTGAGGGGGTCACCTCTCCTGCGAAGACGATCTCGAACTCATTGCCTGCCCAGTCGTGGCGTATTTTCTCAACACTCCCCTCAAGAATGGTATGGGCCTTGTTTATCAGGGTGATATTGTCACACAATTCTTCAACAGAGCTCATGTTGTGTGTAGAAAAGATGATTGTTGCACCACGTTCGCGGAGGAAGAGTATCTCGTCCTTTATCTGCTTAACGTTGATAGGGTCGAATCCGGTGAATGGTTCGTCGAAGATAAGAAGACGGGGTTCGTGAAGCACCGTGGTCACGAACTGTACCTTCTGCTGCATGCCTTTGGAGAGCTCTTCGACCTTTTTATCCCACCAGTCGATTATATCAAGTTTTTTGAACCAGTATCTGAGGCGGCGCATAGCCTCTGAGTGGGTAAGTCCCTTAAGCTGTGCGAGGTACAGGGCCTGTTCTCCTACTTTCATCTTCTTGTAGAGCCCCCGTTCCTCAGGGAGGTACCCGATGATATTGACGTCCTCCTGCCTCATGGGGCGGCCGTTGAGGAAGATAGCCCCGCTGTCAGGGGCTGTTATCTGGTTGATGATTCGGATGAGGGTGGTTTTACCTGCTCCGTTAGGCCCCAGGAGGCCGTAAATGCTTTGTTCGGGAACGCTGACGCTCACTGCGTCAAGTGCGGTCTGGGCAGCAAAGCGTTTTGTAACGTCTTTGGCTTCAAATAATATCATTGTCTTTCCACTTTTAATGAATAGTCAGTCCGGGAAATTCAAAGATATAAAAAAAAGGGCGATACGATCTTTACGAACCGTATCAACCTTTGATAATGGTGTTTTCCGGCTTTCAGGAGAAGTAGTTCTTCACCCTGTCAAAGAATCCCTTGTCATCTGCATCAGGTTTCGGGGTGAAGGTTGATGAATTCCTGAACTGTTCAAATGATTTAAGCTCCTCCCGGCTAAGGTTCTTTGGTATCCAGACGTTTACGTTAACAAGCAGGTCGCCCTTGCCGTATCCGTTTACATCCGGGAGCCCTTTTCCCCTGAGACGGAGTATCTTTCCCCCCTGGGTTCCGGGGTCGATCTTGATCCGCACTTTTCCCTCTATGGTCGGCACCTCCACGCTGGCGCCGAGAATAGCATCGGGTATGCTGATGAACAGATTATATATCAGGTCATTGCCTTCGCGGATGAGTTCATCATGCGGTTCCTCGTCGATGACCACTATCAGGTCGCCGTTGATTCCCCCGCGCCGTGCCGCGTTTCCCTTGCCGGTAACCGAGAGTTGCATCCCGGGGGCCAGCCCGGCCGGGATGGAGAGGGGTATTACCTCTTCAGCCTGTACGATACCTTCGCCATAGCATTTGGGGCATTTTTTGGAAATGGTTTTCCCTTCTCCGCCACAGACATTGCAGGGTGAGGTTGTCTGCATCTGCCCGAGGATGGTATTCATCACCCTGGTGGTCTGGCCTGTACCCTTGCATGAGGAGCATGTTGTCACATCGTTGTCGGAGGCAGCACCGCTGCCATGACAGGTGCTGCAGGTAACGTACTTGTTTACCTTAACTCTTTTTTCAGCCCCGTGGGCAAACTCCTCAAGTGTGAGTTTAACCTTCAGTCTCAGGTTGGAGCCCTTGTTAACGCTGCGGGAACGGCCGCCTCCCCGGCGTGACCCGAAGGCACCGCCAAAGGCGTCACCGAAGATGTCACCGAACGACGAGAAGATATCTTCCATGGTCATTCCGCCACTGAATCCGCCACCAAAGCCTCCGCCGTTCATGCCGGCATGACCGAACTGGTCATACCTCGCCTTCTTCTCGTCATTACTGAGAACTTCATAGGCTTCAGCCGCCTCCTTGAATTTCTCCTCGGCCTCCTTGTCGCCCGGGTTCTTGTCAGGATGATACTTCAGGGCCTGCTTGCGGTAGGCCTTCTTGATCTCATCCCTGGAGGCACCCTTGCTTATTCCAAGTACTTCGTAATAGTCTCTTTTCGACATATATCAATGCAGACGCATTCTTTATTATTCACCTACCACAACCTTCGGGAACCGTATCACCTTTTCATTGAGGGTATATCCCTTCTGGGTAACATCTATTATCATTCCTTTCTGTTTCTCATCACCTACTGCCAGCGTGGTGACAGCCTCGTGAAGGTCACTGTTGAAGGGCTCGTTCAAGGCTGCAATCTCCCTGACGCCATTCTGCTTCAGGAAGTCATTGATTTTGATGTATATCAGCTCAAGCCCTGCCTTCACCGCGTTGCAGTCGTCAGTTGAACGCATTGAATTCATGGCCCTGTCAAAGTCATCTATGATCGGGAGAAGGTTTCTGATGACTGATTCGCCACCTGATTGTGAAAGCTCTATTTTCTCCCGGAGGGTCCTCCTCCGGTAGTTGTCAAACTCGGCTGAAAGACGGAGGTACCTGTCCTGCATTTCTGTCAGTTTTACGAGCAGTTCATCCTCGGCCTGGCTCTTCACCGCACCCTCAGATTCGCCTCCGGTTGTCTTCTCCCCGGAAGCATCACTCTCCGTATTTGTCTGATTCTCCTGTGTTTCCTGATCGGGCATGGATTCATCATGCCTCTCTTCGTGACTCTTCTTTTTTACCATGATAAAAACAGTTTACTACCGGCCATAAGCAAAATGCCGGCCACAATGATAAAACTGACAAAGTGGCAATTCAGAGGGTGAATGCCACGGCTTCGATCTCAACCAGGCAGCCACGGTGAAGTCCTGCCACAGTGATAATGGACCTTGCCGGGTGAACGGGGCCAAAGAAATCAGCATAAACCCTGTTCACCTCTTCCCAGTACCTGACATCGGTGGTATATATAGTGGTCCGGGCGATGGTGGTGATGTCACCACCGGCAGCCCTGACAATACCCAGAACGTTCTTCAGCGCCTGAAGGGTCTGGTCGCTGATATCACCGGGCACCCTGTCTCCGGTAAGTGGTACAACAGGCAGCTGTCCTGAAACAAAGATCACATTCCCTGCAACTACCGCCTGCGAGTAATGACCTCCCGGAAGGGGAGCGTCATAGGTGGTTACGTTTGTGATGCTCATGGCCTGAAAATTAAGTGTTTAATAGCCGTTCTTATGTTTCTTCTTATTCTGCTTCCCTGACCTGCCCTGGTACTTGTCCTGTGGCCTGCCCTGATGTTTACCCTGTATCTTGCTTTTGGGCTGGGCCAACAGTTCCCTGACATCCGGCATCCTGAAGTTTTCCGGTACTTTAAGCCTTCCACCAGACATATCCGTCAGGTCCCTGATGATGATTTCGTCAGCCACCTGTGCCTTGTTCCAGGTAAGGTAGTCCTTCTTCATCTGGTTAAGAATAAGAGCCGTGAGGTAATCTTTTTCCTCTCCGTCATCCATCTTTGCGGCCGCTTCAATCATAGCGGGCACGATATTTCCGTAATGGGCATACCTGATATCTCCGTTGTGATATGGGACCCTGTTCGGTTTGGCATCAAGCTTTTTACGGTCCGGAGCAGGATATGGCGATTCTACATCAAGATCAAAATCGGCGATAATCATCAGGTGATCCCAGAGCTTATGCCTGAAATCGGTAACCTCCTTCAGGTTGGGATTCAGGTTACCCATTATCTGTATGATGGTTCGTGCTGCCTGGTTCCTCTCCGCGGGGTCCTTGATTGTCTTGACATGTTCGATCATCTTCAGGACATTCCTTCCGTATTCAGGCAGGGCCATTCTTTTTCGCTGTGTATTATAGTCGAAACTCATCTGTTAAATTTTGGTCAAAGCTACTAATAAAAATGTTCTCAGAGACCAAGAAACTGAATGGCAAGGCCTGAGATTGCAATGGTTGCACCGGCGATCACATTGACCCAGCGTTCCAGGGGCTTCAGGCTGATCCGGCTGAGGCCGAGCCTGAAAGCCAGCACAACCGCCATCATTGTGGCAATGGTGACTGCTGAAAAGAGGAGGGAGACAAGTATCACCCCGCTTATGTTGTTCTCTGCTGCCGGGTACATCAGGATGGGTATCAGCGGTTCACAGGGCCCGAGAACGAAAATCAGGAACAGGATCCAGGGAGTGAGGTTCTTCCTGTCAGAAAGATGGATGTGCGAGTGGCCGCTGAAGTGATCATGTTCATGTTCATGAGCTGTACCGTCAGTATGGGAGTGAGTGTGGACATGTTTTTTCCTGCGGTAGAGTTTTCGCAGGCTGATGAGCATGTAGACGATCCCAAAGGCTATAAGAAGCCATGCGGCGATGTTGCCCCTGAACCCTTCGAGAAACTCAAGCCTGGAAAGCGAGATTCCGGCAGCAATGCCGATAAAACCCAATATAACCGAACTGAGCACATGACCCAGTCCGCACAGGAAGGTAATGAGCATCGTTTTCCTGATGCTCCATTTCCGTGCCTCGCCCATGACAATGAACGGCAGGTAGTGGTCAGGGCCCACAATCGTGTGAACGAAACCGATGGTGACCGCAGTGCCTGCAAGAAGAATTGTTGATCCCTCCATTATTGTCTGTTATATTTCGTAAAGATAATGAATTGCATGATCCGTCACCTTTCCACAGTGACCCAGGTTACTCCGTCAAAGGTCATCTCCCTGAATCCGGTACCATGATTATCAAGCAGCCGGCGTGCATCGGTAATGTAGAGCATCATTGCATCATAGTGTTCGGGCGACTGGAAGAATCCGGGCTTCGCTTCAAACTCTGCGCAGGGGAGGATATAAAACTTCTTTTTGCCGTTTTCCACCGGAGTGTATACCCATGTGAGTACATAACCGGCGTCAGAGATGAAGGCGGTATCACTGCGGGCGGTGATGTCAAGCCTGATCATAATACCTCCGTCTCTTCTTCGTGTCCTCTGGTTTGACACGAAGTTGCCCATTGACCATACAACCGGGTTTCTGATGCCGGTTTGGCCGGTTTCTGCCTTCACCGGCTGTACCACATGGGGGTGTGAACCGATTATGATGTCTGCTCCGCTGCGCTGCAGTGCTGCTACCGTCTTTTTCTGATCAGATGAAGGAAGCGTATCATACTCTATGCCCCAGTGGATGAAAATGACTGTCTGATCTGCCCCGAGGCAGCCTGCCCTTTTTATATCAGCTGCTGCACGGACAGTATCTATATAGGCCACTGTTGCAGGTGGCGGCACCACAATGCCATTGGTGCCGTAGGTGTAGGCAAGGAGTGCTATCCTCATTGATTCATGGCCAATCATAAGAGGTGACAGAATATCCCGCTCCTCCGGGCTGAACCATGTTCCGGTATGTCGTATGCCCAGGCTGTCAAGCACCCTGATGGTACGAAAGATGCCCCTCGGACCCCTGTCGGCCGAATGATTATTGGCCGTGCCCAGGATGTCAAAGCCCGCATTCCGACAGGCCACAGCAAGCTCATCGGGAGAGCTGAATGCCGGGTATCCCCTGTAGGGTGACCCGCCAAGAGTGACCTCAAGATTGCCTGTGGCAACATCGACTGCTGAAATCAGCGGTGAAATGTACTTGAAAACACTGTCATATGAATAAGTGCCTGTTGAATCATCCCTTGCCGCTGCGATCTGGCCGTCGTGTCCCATGATATCCCCGGCAAAGAGCAGGCTGAGAATACTATCAGCCTCCTGACCTGATAAATCTTCCGGCAAAGTGAAAGCTGAGATAAAAGGAACCCTTACGGAGCCGGGAGATGTATGGCTGATGAGAACCTCACCTGCCTTCTGCCCCGCAAGAATTTGGGAAAGGGCCGGTAGCAGAGGCAATATAATGTATTTCAATGATCTCATCCCTGTTCGGTTTTGGGGTAACAGTATCAAAAATAGTCATAACTTAGCAAGTTCAAAAATGTTTATTTTTATCATGGAACAACTTAATTCAGATTTTGTTACATATGCTCTGCTGCCGTTATTCATTTTCCTGGCGAGGATATTCGATGTCTCACTCGGTACCCTGAGGATAATTTTTGTAACGAAAGGGATGAGGAGGGTTGCTCCCCTTGTAGGCTTCTTCGAGGTGCTGATATGGTTGCTTGCCATCAGCAGGATAATGCAGGATCTTGACAACTGGCTCAGCTATGTTGCCTATGCGGCAGGATTTGCTTCAGGCAACTTCGTCGGAATGTACCTTGAGGAGAGGCTAGCAATCGGGCATGAAATGATAAGGGTTATAACCAGAAAAGATGCAACTAACCTGATTCAGGATCTGAGGGCAAAGGGTTATGGTGTCACCTCCGTCAAAGCCGAGGGTATTGAGGGAGAAGTAGCCGTTATATATATAATTGCACGAAGAAGCATGATAAAGGAGGTTCTGGAGGAGATAAACCTCTTTAACCCGCGTGCGCTCTACACCGTTGAATCAATAAAATACGTCAACAAGGAGATTTTCCACCGGTCGGAGCTGGAACGTCAGCACACCTGGATCGGTGAAAGAATGAGAAGGTTGAGCAAATAGCTTACTTTTTGCCCGGAGCACCGCCCACAACCACTGTATCAGTCTCATAATAGAGCTGGGTCATCCAGAAGGTTATCACGAGATCTCCTGTTCTGTCAGGGGTGATGGAAAGAGTGGTATCACCATTGACAATCATAGCGGGGCAGGTACCGTATGATTCAAAATCAGCAAGAGCCACCACATCATATTCGAGGTGATCCTTTTTTGCCAGTACAAACCGGATGTTTGACCAACACGCATTCTCCGTGAAGGCACTGGCATAAATATTCACCGGCTGGTTTACGATGCCTGTGGCCGGTACAATCCTTTCATCAACAGGTATGAGAACATTGCTGTATACAGAATATGCCGGTTCAAGGTTGCATGATGACAGCATAATCAGGAGCGTCAGGGGTATCAATCTTAATATCTTCATTTTTTCCGAATCTTTTCCGGTTCCCTTGTTAAACCTCCGCTTCGTCACAAGAATCGTACCAGTCTAGTCAGCATGGTAAAGGGCAAAGGTGCTGATATGGGGTGTTGACCGTGAAGCCACGATTGTCAGCCTGATCTCATCGGCTTTCACTTCCGGGAACCGTATCATTCTCTTGTAGCCAATGGTTGTACCGGTGGCAATGGTATCCCACTGTTTGTCAGAGAGTGCCTCAATGACGAACTTTTCCACCCGCTGTCCTCTTGTGATGTCTTCCCGGAGCATCGCTACGTTGAAAGTAGCGGCTATGGCAGGCACAAAGGAGACAAAACGGTTCCGGCGGGGGCTCCATGATGTTGTGTTGCTGTTGTCGATGAGGTTTGACGCGCCTTTGCCGTAAGGCCTGGCGCCATTGAGAAGGTCAACCGAATACATTTCGTCAATCCAGGCCCTGAACTCTTGAAGGCTTCTGATATCATGGTTTGTTATCAGCCCCCGGTTGTCAGGGGGAACATTAAGCAGAAGAACAGCATTCCGGCCCACTGAACTGAGATATATATCGGCCAGTTTGCTGACATCCTTTACGAGGGAGTCTTCCGATGCATGCCAGAACCATCCGGGTCTTATTGAAACATCAACCTCTGCCGGGTACCAGAAGAGATGTTCGGCTTGGCTCAGCAGATTGCTGCTTCCAAGGTCTTCCGACATCGCATTTATCCCCAGTTTTGCATTGATGGCTACGCTCTCCGGGGTACCGCCTGGTGCCAGTACCGTCGAGCTCCATTCTGTCTCCCTCCCGTAGCCGCTTTCGGTGCCTACCCATCTAACATCTTCTCCCATCACAGCCGTGACGGCATCGGGCTGAAGCTTCCTGATGAGATCATAATAAGCCTGCCAGTCGTACACCTGGCGACGACCGTCAGGCCCTTCACCATTGGCTCCGTCAAACCATACCTCATCAACCCTGCCATACCAGGTCAGCAATTCTGTCAGCTGATCCATGTAAAACCTGTTGTAAGCCGGGGAATCGCCATAGGACGATGCATTCCTGTCCCACGGTGAGAGGTAGACGCCGAACTTCATACCGTATTTTTCACATGCGTCCCTGAGCTCCCTTATCACATCACCCTGTCCGTTCTTCCAGGGGCTGGAGGCTACCGAATGGGAGGTGGTCTTCGTTGGCCACAGGCAAAAACCATCATGATGCTTGGCGGTAATGATGATCATCTTCATTCCTGCCTCGCTGAGAACCCTTACCCACTGTTCTGCGTCAAGTGAAACAGGGTTGAAGAGCTGCGGCGACTCTTTCCCGGTGCCCCATTCCATATCAGTAAAGGTGTTGATGGAGAAGTGTATGAAAGCGGTCATTTCAAGCTGCTGCCACTCCAGTTGACGGGGATGTGGTATAAGCCTCGCCGCCATGGCCTCCTTGACACCCAGGTAGGGCTCAACGGGGAAGTCGACCCTCCCGGTGAAGAACTCTGTCTCACGGTTCTTGGAGCAGGAGAGGAGCATGACCATAGCTGCTGCGGTCAGCAGAATCAGTCTGGTTATCTTCATTATTTGCCGGCTTTGACGTATTTGACGTTTCTGAACCGCAGTGCTGACCAGTCATCGTCGATGGCAACC
Organism: uncultured Rikenella sp.; assembly: GCA_964470815.1. Taxonomy (GTDB): domain Bacteria; phylum Bacteroidota; class Bacteroidia; order Bacteroidales; family VadinHA17; genus SR-FBR-E99. The sequence goes on along the minus strand of CAYYEH010000032.1, from coordinate 18,737 downwards.
TGGCTGACGCGTTTGAAACCGGTTGCCTCTACAGTGTCCCATCCGCGGTCACGGTTTATGTCAGTGGAGTACCTGCGGGAGGTACCCTTGGGGTAGGCCATCCATAGCTTCCCGTCATCACTCAGGTTATGAATGCATGCCGGCCCGAGTTTCTCCACGTCAGGAGAGGCAGGGGTAAATGCAATCATAAAATCATACAGGTAACGGGCATTGATTTCATCGTCTATCTGCACATCCGGCAGAAGGGAGGAAATCCGGTCCCGGAACTCCCCAGGTGCATTCAGCAATGCAATCCGTTCCTGTTTGCCGTATTTGAGCCTCTTGAGAATATCGTCCATCATCTTTCTTCTTCCTGTCGGCAAATATACGAATTAGCGCGGTTTACGTGCCTGAAGGCCTTTCAGTGGTCTTTTTTGGCTTAAAAGTTGTATATTTGCAGAGTCGAACTACGGGGTGCCTGACTTAAAAGGCTGAGATCATACCCTTACAACCTGATCCGGGTAATGCCGGCGTAGGGAAAGAGAGTAATCATTTCCGGCCTGTCTGAACATCCCCGCTTCTGATGATGTTGTATTTAAACACTGAAGAAATGGTGAGGAGGATATCTGTTTCAATGCTCATGTTTCTGCTGCTGTCCGGGACAATATACGGCCAGCGTCACAGCGGGATGATCACCGGCAGGGTTACCGGGGAGAGCGGCCTGCCCCTGGCAGGGGCATCTGTGGTTATTGCATCACCGGGTGCCGGGATTGCCACCGGCAATGACGGTATGTATGCCCTGCGAGGATTGCATGACGGCGTCTGGAATATCCGGATCAGCTTTACCGGCTATGAGCCCTTTGACACCGTGGTGGTGCTTAAGGGTACCGCTGTGGTTGACGCATCACTGAGAGAGGCTCTGTTTGCTGCAGGAGAGGTGATAGTAAGGGGGAGCCGCGCAGGTGCGCGGACACCCATGGCTCACAGTACCATCGGTTCGGAAGAATTGAGAGAGAAGGATATGACAAGGGATATGCCTTTTCTGCTTTCTCTTACCCCTTCGGTGGTTGAGACTTCAGATGCCGGAACAGGTATAGGCTATACCTCGCTGCGCATAAGGGGCACCGACGCCAGTCGCATCAACATCACTCTTGACGGTATCCCGCTGAACGACTCTGAATCACAACAGGTCTTCTGGGTTGATCTTCCTGACCTGGCCTCTTCTGCAGGCAGCATACAGGTTCAGCGTGGCGTGGGCACATCCACCAACGGCGCCGGTGCCTTCGGAGCCTCGGTGAACATCAGCACCATGACACCCCCGGTTGAGGCCGGCGCCTCGGCAGATATGTCATACGGCTCATTCAATACCTCACGCCTGAGTGCAAAAGGATGGACAGGCATGCTGGGCGACCGCTTCAGCATGATCGTAAGAGCCTCACAGATACGGAGCGACGGATTCATTGATCACAGTAAGGCTGACATCCGATCGGCAATGGTCTCCGGTATCTGGTCAGCCCCTTCTGACATGATACGCTTTAACGTCATCACCGGCAGCCAGAAGACTGGCATCAGCTGGTGGGGAGTGCCTGCTGAAGTGCTGCCGGAGAACAGGAGATACAATCCGGCTGGTGAATATGCTGACAATGACGGGGTAACAAGGTATTATGAGGATGAGACAGACGTCTACACCCAGAACCACTACCACCTCTTCCACACCCACCTCTTCCCGGGCAGGGTTAGCCTGAATACAGGGCTCCACCTGACTACCGGACTGGGGTATTATGAGGAACAGAAAAGTGACAGGGACCCTGAAGAATACGGGATCGCAGGGTTTCTTCCCTACGTGCCGGCGGTCACGGAAACTGACATGGTGCAGCGCAAGTGGCTTGACAACCTGTTTTACGGGGCGGTGTGGTCGCTGATAAAACAGGGAGCCACAACTGAATGGACTCTTGGCGGGGCGCTCAACAGGTATGACGGAGATCATTACGGCACCATCCTGTGGATGGAGTACCCGGGAAACATCACCCCTGGCCATGAATGGTACAGGAACAACGGCCTGAAGGATGAAGCCAACATATACGGAAAGGTCAACAGTGCCCTGACCGGCAGCCTGAATGCATTCCTCGACCTGCAGCTCAGGCATATCAGTTACCGTTTTGTGGGGCCTGACGATGACATGAAAGACCTCGGAGGGAGTCACCGGTTTCTGTTCTTCAATCCCAAAGCCGGCATATTCTGGAGCAACGGCAGTGGCAGCGAAGCCTTTGTCTCTGCTGCCGTGGCACACCGCGAGCCAACCAGGGCTGATTATAAGGATGCGGCGGGTGACCCCGCCGCAACACCCGGACGTGAACGACTCACCGACTTCGAGGGAGGGTATACCTTCCGCAATTCAGTGGCAGCGCTTGGCATAAACGTTTATTACATGTCGTACCGCGATCAGCTTGTACCTACCGGAAAGATTAGCACCACCGGTTACCCCATCATGACAAACGTACCGGAGAGTTTCAGAACCGGTGTGGAGCTTACCGGCAGCTACCGGCCATCGCCGGTGGCGGCCCTGAAGATGAACCTTACCCTCAGCAAAAGCCGGATCAGGGACTTCAGAAACTTCTACTTCAACTACAATACCGATGACTGGAGCGAGGAGTATGTCCACAATGACCTTGGAACGGTTGACATTGCATACTCACCACGCATTACGGGCTCGGCAGAACTCGAGGTCAACCCGCTGAAGAACCTCTCATTGAACCTTACCGGCAAATATGTCGGCCTTCAGTACTTTGACAATACCATGAGTGCAGACCGGACAATTGATCCGTATTTTGTTAGCAACCTTGCTGCTGCATACGGAATCAGGTTGAAAAAGGCGGGTGAGCTGACTCTCCGCTTTATGGTCAATAACCTGCTCAATGCACAGTATGAGAACAATGCATATGGCGGGATGTGGACCGAGGACGGTACAGAAAAGACATGGGCATACTATTTCCCGCAGGCAGGTATTAACTATACAGCCGGCATTTCATTGTCTTTCTGACAGCATGGCTCGAATTATATATAATCATGACCAGATGACAAGTCATCACAAAGCTTTTGTTTCCTTTTAATA